>JAFSYP010000002.1 GCA_017449935.1 Clostridia bacterium | reverse complement strand
GCCTGCCAGGCGGCGCTGGATATCCTGATCCAGCAGGGCGCAGGCGTGACATCGAGCAGCATGTATACGAGTCTCTACACGCCGTACCGCAACAAGATGGCGAAGATCGAAGCGGAACTCGGCACCCGAGAAGGAGAGATCGCGACGGTCGCCGGAACCTACGATGAGATGGGCGCGCTGCTCACCAGCGGCATGCAGAACGTCCTGGCAGCACGGCGCAGCAGCATTCATACAGCGCTGAATTTTGAAAACTATCTCGGAGAAACCCTGTGGAAGGAATTCGCGGGATACCGCCGTGAGGATACGTATAAGAATCCGAACTACATCTCGGACGGACTGAACAACGCGGAACTGTTTGAGATGGCACGCACCTTCTACAACAACGCGGTACGGGAGATCTACAAGTCCGCCGTGCTGCAGCATACGATCACGGCAAGCATTTACAACCTGCTGGTCATGAAGGAATTTCAGCCGCTTGTGGACGTTTTCAAGCTCGGCAACTGGATCCGCGTGGAGGCTGACAGCCGCGTCTGGCGTCTGCGCCTTGCGGAATACACCATCGACTACGACAGCTGGGATCTCACCGTCACATTCACGGACGTGCGGGAAGGATACAGCGCGGCGAGCGACATCGCGGATATTCTGAACATGGCGAGGAGTATGTCCTCATCCTACGGAGCGGTGGCAAAGCAGGCGGAGAACGGCAGCGACGGCGCTTCCCTTCTGAACGACTGGGCGGAGCGCGGACTCAGCCTGACGACAAGGATCGTTGGCGGCGCGCAGAATCAGGAATTCTCGTGGGATGAGACGGGCTTTACCGGCAGGGAGCTGATCCCGGAGACGGGAGCATACTCGCCGGAACAGGTCAAGATCATCTCCCACGGCATCTATATGACGACAGACAACTGGCAGACGGCGAAGGCCGGACTCGGACGGTTTCGTTTCTGGAATCCGCACGCCAATCCGCCGCAGGAGGAAGATGCCTTCGGCGTCATCGCTGACAAGCTGGTCGGCAACCTGATCCTCACGGAAGAGATCGGCATCTACAACCAGAACAACACCGTGGTGGTCGACAAGAACGGTGTCAACATCGTCTCCAGCGCCAGCGGCAACACCTCTGTGTTTACCGTACGGAAGAAGAGCGGCAACAGCTACAGCAACGTGCTGAGCCTGGACACCAGCGGAAACCTCGTCCTCGGCGGCGACGGCATCGTCGGTACGCTGAAGGCGGATCAGGTGGAGATTACGGATCTGAACGCCTCAAACATCACGACGGGTACGCTGTCTGCGGACCGCATCGCGGCGCACAGCCTGAACGTCGACAAGATCACGGGCAACCTGACGGGGAAAGGCTACAGCAGCGACAGCGCCAGCTGGAAAATCGATTTCCAGAACGGTACGCTCACCATCGGCCACATCACGGCAGACAACATCACGGCCGGTACGCTGAACGTTGACCGTATCGCGGGAAACAGCATCGACGCCACGACAAAGCTGAAGGGCGAATACACCGGAAAGGGGTATGCGTCTGACAGCGCGAGCTGGAAGATTGACTTTAAAAACGGTACGCTCACCATCGGCCACATCACGGCAGACAACATCACAGCCGGTACGCTTTCTGCGGACCGTATCGCATCTCACAGCCTTTCCGCCGACAAGATTCAGGGCGGCACGCTGACGCTGGGCGGAGCGAACAACGCCGGCGGCGTCCTTGTAATCAAAAACGCTGCGGGAGAACAGATCGGAAAATGGGACAACGGCGGCATCACGATGAAAGGCACCCTCACGATCGGCAGTTCGACAATATCCGCGGACACGCTGAGAAGCGGAGCCAACTCCGGCTACAGCTGGCACAACAATATTTATACCAATTACACGACATATGAGGATTATGCCCTCGGAGGATCCGGATGGGGGTATAACTTCGGTGGTATGTGCGGAAACAATTACACCGCCGACTGGGTTGTCGGCAATCATATTGTCTGTTATCTGCCCGGAAATATCAGCGGTAAGCACTACGGTTCATGGGAAGACGACTACGGCAGTTCTCATGGCGTGTCGTGGAAAAGTGAAACCGTCTATACCAGTGTAAAGTCATACTCGTTAACTGTCGACAGTATTGAGTACGCAAAGGCTTCGAGCGGAGATGGATCTGTCTCGTGTCGTAAATATTCTCTCGGCGGCAGTGGTGAAAATAAGAGTAAAACAATCTATTACCTCGGGAGGTAAACATGATAAAAATCAAGGATAAAGTGTACAGCGGTTCTATCCTTCTTGACGCGGACTACAGGCTTATTGTATCCGTCTGTACGACAGACAGGTTTGAAGAAGTCGCAGAATCCATATGCGACGTGACCTGTGTCACGGAAGTATTCAGTGACGGAACGGAAACTACACACGTTGTAACTGCGCCTATTTGTGCGAAAATCATTTCGACATACGTTTATTCCCTTGAATTCAGCACAAAGCCGTCCGAGACGCAGGAGCTTGAAAACAGGATCGCGGAGCAGAACGAGATTATCGAGAGTCTGTCTTCCGATCTGGACGCCATGCTGATTGCCATGTTGGAGGTGAACGCATCATGAGCGCACTTTACAACAGGATCAAAAGGCTGTACGAAAACGGCAGCCTGACAGCGGAAGGTGTCTGGAAGGCCTATGAGGACGGTATGATCACGCGTGATGAATTCGTGAAGATCACAGGACAGGATCCTCTGAATTTTGAAAACAAGGAATGAAAGGATGAAACACATGGCAGAAAATTTTTGGCTTGTCAGCGAGGATTTTCTTCTTCAGCTTTACAAAACTTTAAAGGGGCTTGACGTACGCGGGTACGACAGCATGTACAGCATCGTCGCGTCCGTCATCTCCATTGAGGAAATTCTGAAAACACAGCCGTTCAATCCCGCCGCGCTTGAAGCGGCCGGAAACGGTGAGGAACATTCGGAATCTGCCGCTGGGTAATCCTCAGCGGCGTTTTAATAAAATAAGGGTTTTATTGATTTGGATTGCTGAAGATACCGAAGCATATCCGTAAACAACAACCGGTTTCCGGTTAGGGAATGGTGGTGAACGAACATAAACTACACAATCTATGACTCAGAAGGAAACAGAATCGATCATCTGACTCAGTGGGACCTGAACCGCTACATCATTATCAGCGGACTGGATCTGCCGACTGCGCCCGTCGTGTTCTTCTACAACGCGAAAAGAGTGACGGCGCTGGGCGCGCAGTCCACCGCGGTGACGACACCGGTGCAGGGATACAAGGTGATGGTTCCGAACTCGATTCTGCAGCAGCCCATTCAGGTTTATGCTTCCATTCATATCGGATACGTTTCCACGGGTTCGGATATCTCCGTCGAGATCATCCGTATTCCTGTCTATCCGACAGCGATGCCGGAGGGATATGAAGTTCAGGAAGAAATCGAATATGTGGACTGGGCTCTGCTCACGCAGGAAGTTCTGGCGATGCAGCAGGAGCTGGATCTGCTGGTTCCGGACGCCAGAGACGCGGCCAACCGCGCCAACACGGCGGCGGAGAGAGCGGAAACGGCAACGACAAACGCGAACACGGCGACAGCGAATGCCAACACGGCAACAGACAACGCGAACAAGGCGGCCGAAAAGATCACCGGCCTGACGGGCAGCGCCTCGAAGGAAGCACCCGGCGCGCAGCCGACGGTCACAATCACCGGCGGTACGGAGAGCGGAGGCGTCGTCACACCGTACAACATCAACATCGGCGTACCGTCGTTCCCGGGCATGACAGCGTCCCGCACCAGCTTAAAGCCGGGCGATACACCGACAGTGACGATCACAGGCGGCAGTACCGGCACCGAGAAATACAATCTCGATATCGGCGTGCCTACCTTCCCAGGCGTCACGGCATCCCGGGACAGTCTTGCCCCAGGAGCGACTCCCACCGTCGAAGTAACCGGCGGCACCAGCGCAACGACACCGTACAACATTAAAATCGGCATTCCCTCATTCGCGGGGATGACGGCATCGCGCACCAGCCTGGCTCCGGGAGCAATGCCGACCGTCACGCTGACGGGCGGCAGCACGGCGACGGAGAAGTACAACCTTGATATCGGCGTACCGGCATTTCCGGGCGTCACCGCGTCTCGCGAGAGCCTCGCGCCGGGAGCGACGCCGACGATCGAAGTCACAGGCGGTACGACGGCGACAACACCGTACAACATCAAAATCGGTGTGCCGGCTTTCCCTGGCATCACGACAGACGCGGAGTCCGTCGCGTCCGATCAGAATCCGGATGCCGTGGTATCCGGCGGAACCAGCGCGACGACAAAGTACAACATTCATTTCAAGATTCCGAAAGGAAAGGTTCCCGTGCCTTCCGAGACGCACACCTATCAGAACAGCGACTACGGCACGGCCGTCCCGACAGGAGAATGGAGTGCCAACCCGAATCCCGTCAAGGGCAAGTATCTGTGGCGGAAGACGGTTACAACGTGGAGCGTGGACGGAGCGACAGTCGGTTCCACGACCGACTATACGGTTTCGTACATCGGCTCGGACGGTACCGGTTCCGTCAACTCGGTCAACGGGAAGGCAGGCAATGTAATCCTGTATGCGTCGGATATCCAAAATGCAGCAGGTGACACCCTTGAAACCGCGGTCGGCAATCTTGAAACGTCGGTAGGCGACATTGAAACCGCGGTCGGCAATCTTGAAACGTCGGTAGGCGACATTGAAACCGCTCTTGCTGGAATTACGTTCAAGCTGCTCGGTACGGTATAAGGAGGAGGAAATGATCTATGTCTAAAAGATTATACGGTTCCGACGACAGTTTAATCACAGCCGGAATCATCTATGATGAAAATCTTGAGGACACTCAGGACAACATCAACAACGACTTCAACACAGCGATCAATCAGCTCGGTCCGTTCATGTTCGACGTCGACGCGAACGGCCATCTGATTATGTATTACAACGATCCGTTTGATCCGGACGTGTTCTCTGTGAGCGACGCCGGTCATCTGATCCTGACATTCACGACAACGTAAGGAAGGAGAAACTATGGCTACACATACCAAGGATTTTGGAAAAATCACAACCAACGTTTTTGAGAACGACAGTGATTACAAGAAAAACGCAGGATATCACAACAGCATCTATCGCGGAAAGTATCTCGGCACTGCTCCGACAGCGGACATGTATTCGGAGATCAGCGCCGGCACTTTCGGCGATCTGTTCATCGGCGACTATTTCGCTGCTTCCGCCAACGCGGAACTGAAATGGGTCATCGCGGCATTTGATTACTGGCTGCACTGCGGCGATACCGAGTGCACCGCGCACCATGTTGTCATCGTACCGAGCAAGTGCCTCGATACGCAGAAGATGAATGACAGCAGCACGACAACCGGCGGATACTACGGCAGCAAGATGTACAGCACAAACCTTGCCACCGCAAAGAGTACCATCAATACCGCCTTCGGTTCCGCGCACATCCTCAGCCACAAAGCACTGCTCACGAACGCGGTTGCAAGCGACAAGGCGTCCGGATGGGCGTGGTACGACAGCACCGTCGATCTCATGAATGAGAGCATGGTCTACGGGCATCCTGCATGGGGCGCTCATCACGGTTACGAAACCGCAATCGACAAGGGACAGCTTCCTCTGTTCGCTCTGGAACCCGGCGCGGTTGTCGCGAACGGTCCTGCAGCAGGAGCCGGTCGTGCCTCCTGGTGGCTCCGGGATGTCGTATCCGGGACGAACTTCGCTTTTGTCACCACCAACGGCTATGCGTACTCCTACGGCGCGGAGAACGCTTTTGGCGTGCGGCCGGCTTTCGGCATCCGTGCATAAGCGGATATCTAAGCGAAGCGTATCTCTAATCTCCGCCCCTTGTGGGCGGAGAATTCCAATGAAAGGACAAAACGTCGTTTATGGCAGTACCAGTCAGTCAACGGAATGAATCAAGATTTGAAGCGGAGCATCATTTTTATCAGCTCCGATCCGATGTAACAGAACTGATCTTTACAGACTTCGGATATTCCTCTGATAAATACTCCAGAATGATCGACCGCTATCGCGACATGCACAGGAGCAATCCGAACTGCGAAGATGTCGTCGGCAGAATGTCGTCAAGAAGACAGAGCTTCGACGACTGGTTCATTGATCAGGAGCGCGACACGGTCATGTACTATCTCCGTATGATCCAGATGGAGTTTACCGTAGGCAATTCCATCTATCCGTCCAACACGATCGCGAAATTTATGGAGTACTTCACACGAAGATACCATATCAACAACGCCATCGGTTACTGTTTCGCGCTGAAGCAGGAGATCAACTACATTATCCGAGCACTTCCCGTAAACGTCGGCAAGTATCAGAGGTTCTCCGATTCCATCGACGAACAGATCCGTTTGTATAAAGGCGTTCGCGGCGCGGGAAACAAGCTGCTGAAAGGATACATGCAGAACAAAGACGACGACGGGACATCCGTTTACGACGCGCTCATGAGCGTGTTTGACGGAATTTCGGATCTCTGCGTCAAGGTCTGTTCTCCCGCGCAGAAGAAAAACGACTAAGCACACAACGGGGTATTCTTTGTGTATCGTGCCAACTGGTGGCTCCGAGATGTCGTATCCGGGACGAACTTCGCTAATGTCAACAACAACGGCAATGCGAACAACAACGGCGCGGAGAACGCTAATGGCGTGCGGCCGGATTTCGGAAATGTCAGTGTAAGTCCACGGGCGAAAAGCGGCAACGGTCCGTGAGTTTGCCGCGTGGCAGGTCATTCAGCCGAAAGGAAAGAATATCCCTGCCGTAAGGCTAAATGACAGCGCGGAAACGCGGAGCCGCGTATGCCGGTTTGTTCTATGCGGTGAGATACGTCGATCCGATACCCGGAACTTAATCCGTAAGGAAGCATACATCTATGGAAACAAACAATCATCTTGCAGATATGGATCTGCTGTACGATGCTTTCAAAGCATCCATGAAAGGAAGTTCATGGAAAGAAGAACCGCAGAGATTTGAGAATAACTTCCTGTCGGAGCTCAGCGCTCTGAACCATGAAATCACCGACGGCACCTATCACACGATGCCGGGCACCGAATTCACTCTGAACGAACGCGGAAAAATCAGATATATCCATGGAGGACGCATGAGAGATCGTGTTGTGCGCCACGCGTTATGCGACGGCGAACTGAACGGCGCTCTTCGTCCGTATCTTATCTACAACAACGGCGCTTCCCAGAAAGGCAAAGGCGTCAAGTTTACCAGAGATCAGTTTGAGAAAGATCTTCACAACTACTGGCTGGAGCACCGCAGCAACGAAGGATATATCGCCATTATCGACTACTCGAAATTCTATGACAATATTCGTCACAGCAATATACGCGAGCTTGTCTATCCGAAGATCAGTCCGGAGGCACAACGGCTGATGGATGAGATCATCAAGAATTTTGAAATCGATGTTTCCTATATGACGGATGAGGAATACGCATCATGCATGGATCGAAAATTCGACTCCGTCAAATACGCGGAAACGGTTCCGAAGGAACTGCGTACCGGCGAAAAGTTCATGTGTAAATCCGTGGATATCGGCGATCAGGTATCTCAGGACATCGGCGTCTTCTTTCCGACTCCCGTCGATAACTATATCACAATTGTGCGCGGATTCAAGTATTACGGAAGATATATGGATGATATGTACATCATCCACAATGACAAAAAGGAGCTTCATCAGCTGATTCGTGAAATCACGGAGATAGCGAACGGGCTCGGCATGTATATCAACGACAGGAAAACGCGCATCGTTCCCTTATCGAAGTTCTTCAAGTTCCTGCAGATTTATTACCGTCTGGATGAGAACGGAAGGGTTGATAAGAAGATCAATTCCGATGCGGTCACACGAGAGCGCAGAAGAATAAAGGCATACAAACGAAAGATGGACAGAGGAGAAATGACCTACGATCAGGTTGAACAGGCCTGCAAGTCATGGATGGGTAATTTCGCAAAGCTCATGTCCAAACAGCAGATCAAAAACATGAAGAGCCTGTATCAGGAGCTCTTCGGGAAGGAGTTAGTATGGAAACCGCAACAATCATTTTTAAAGACGGTACGGAAATCGAAGCAGAAGTCAACGGCAACACCCTGATCACGGCGGAAGAGCCGGAGTTCCCTGAGGATCTCTCTGTCGTCACTGTGCGCGGAGAAAACTTTGAATGGGTTTATCATTACGCAGAAGTCGTCAGAGCGTCCGGTGCCGACAACCGCTACTGGTTTGTGTTTGCGGAAGTTCCCGAATCCGTTCGTGAGATTCAGCAGCTTCACGCGGACAACGACATGCTGATCGAATGCATTCTGGAAATGAGCGAGATTATTTATGGTGAATAATCTCCGTCTGCTCATTATCGATCTTTTACTGAAGAAGGAGGAAAAAGAAATGTTGGCAATGCTGTGGGCAAACCAGATTATTCTGGGCAAGAAAACGTTCTCCCAGGTTCCTGCCAAGCTGAAGGCGCAGGTCCGGGAAATCCTGATTGACGCAGGGTGCGAAGATCTGATCGACGAGTAAGGAGGAAGACATGGTTAATTTCTGGGTGGAAGCCATCATTGATGGCAGACGTAAATTTAGTCAGACGCCGGCGAAGCTGAAGGAGGCCGTGCGTGCCGAGCTCATCGCAAGAGGTCGCCAGGATCTGATTGACGAATAAAAACTGAATAGCTGAACAAAGAGAATAAAATGCGCGTTTGGCATGCCGCCGCGCGCATTTATCACACACGAAGGAGGTCTTGCGTATGGCGGTAACTATGGTTGCTGGTGATCGGGTGAATGAGTACATCGGCAAATCAACAGACGAGAAGCCGGTCATAGGTGTTCCGAATGCCAGTTCGTTCTATGAAATGGACACAATGGATCTCTATCTGTTCGACAAAGAACCCGACGCGGTAACAGGCACCTGGATCAAACAGGGGTAAGGGGGTTTGGAGAACAATGATTTCCTATGAAACTCTCGCACTCGCAAAGAAATATACGGAAGATTACGTAGAAGAACATGGCGGAGGCGGCGGCGGCAAACAGTATGTACAGCGCAACTCAACATCCAACTGGAACGCGCAGAGCAGCCTTGTCGCCGAAAGCGATGTCCTCTATGTCTACACCGATCATGCCAGTTACACCGACCCGAATACCGGCGACACGGTTTTAGTGCCCGGCATCAAGGTCGGCGACGGCACATCTCTTCTGTCCGCCCTCCCGTTCATCGACGTTCTGGGAGGGAAGCTTCCGGCAGGCGGTTCTGCCGGAGATATCCCGGTAAAAACCGGCGACGGCGCAGGCGATATCGCCTGGGTCACGCCGGCAAATAAGGCGGAGGAAAATAATACCAATCCGATTACATCCGACGCGGTGTACAAGGAAATCGGCAATATTGATACTCTGCTGAATACCATTTAAAGAAGGAGTGTAAAAAGAAATGAGTATTGCAACCCAGATTGAAAGACTTTCTGCTGCAAGAGACACTATCCGCACCAAGCTGGTCGCGCTCGGGCTTGCTGAGAGCACCGATCTTCTGGACGATCTCGCAACCGCGATCAACGGTATCGCCAACAACGGTGCCGTTTCGCAGACGCTGGACGCCACTTCCGGCAACCAGAGTTATACCGTGCCGCAGGGCTGGCACAACGGTTCCGGCGCCGTCAGCATCGTCCTCGAGCAGAAGAGCGCTACTCCCACCAAGTCCACTCAGACTGTCACCCCGACAAACGGCAAGGTTCTGTCGCAGGTCACGGTCAATCCGATTCCTGATGCCTATCAGGATGTCACCAACGTAACCGCCACCGCGGGCGACGTTGTTTCTCCCGCCGTCTTTGTCGACGCGCAGGGCAATGAAGTTCAGGGTACGATTGAGACGAAGGATTCCTCCGACTTAAGCGTTTCCGGCAACACCTTCACCGCTCCCGCAGGCTACTATGCCGAGAACGCGGAGCTGGAGATGGACGCCGGTTCTCTGGAAGCTTCCGCCACCGGTTCGGCTACCGTCGAATCCGTTTCGCTGACTTATAACTCCACTTCCGGCAAGTTCGACGTCAGCGGCAGCGCCAGCATTTCCGGTACTGCCAGCGCCGGTGTTGAGACTGCCGGTTATGTTGACACCAACACGACCGCTTCCGGTTCGACCACCGGTACCGCTTCCGTCGACGCCGAAGTCAACAAGATCGTCGGCGAGACCGCCATCACCGGCACCAAGATCGTAAAGCCGGTCATCTCCAAGACGTCCACCACCGCCACCGGCGCCAAGAACGTCGGCAACGGCGACGCTACCACCAGCGCTCCCAGCTCCGGCTACTTCGTATCCGTGCAGAGCGCGCAGAATCAGGGTACCCTGACTGCCACTCCGTCCGTGACGAGCGCAGGTTATGGCACTGCCGCCAACCACGGCATCGCGGGCAACACCGAAACTGTCGGCGCGGAAGCCTCTGATGTAACCTATATCGGCATCGCCGCGGGTTCTGCCACCACTCCGGCCACCGCCATCACCGGCACCCCGACGATCAGCGTCAGCGCCAGCGGTCTGATCACCGCTTCCGTCAGTGCCTCCGAGAGCGTCACCCCGACTGTCGTTGAGGGTTACGTCGAAGCCGGTACCGCCGGTACCGTTACCGTTTCCGGTTCCGCCACCGAGCAGCTGAGCGTGCTCGCGGCCACCACGTACAACGTCTCCTCGTCCGATCAGACGATCGCCGCAGGCCAGTATCTCACCGGCACGCAGACGATCAGAGCCGTCATCACCGACAACATCACCGCCGCCAACGTGAAGTACGGCGTGGTTGCCAAGGTCGGCGACGCGGGCGATGACGACCGCATTCTGGGCGTAACCGGTACCTTTACCGCCGCGAACACCGTTTCCGACGGTCAGACTGCCGCCTCCGCCTCCGAGATCCTTGCCGGTTACTCGGCGTGGGTTGACGGCGTTGAGGTCCAGGGTAGTATCGCGGATACACAGATTGTCGAAGGCACCACTACCGTCAGCGGAAGCACCGCCACACGCGGTACCGCCACATGGGATGCCGGCCTGATCGCCCAGGGCGAGATGGGTGCCGCCACCTTCGCGAACATCGCGAGCAACGGCGTTGACTATGTCGACATCTCTGCCACCACGGACGCTCCGGTTCTGGTTTCCGGCAGCTACCTGTTCATCAACAAGGGTTATACCGATAACCTGAAGATCAGCCTTGCCAAGCTCGTTCCCGACGGTGCAAGCGCTGATCTGGCTTCGGATAAGATCCTGTCCGGCTACTCCGCATACGACAATGACGGTGCGCTGGTTGCTGGCAGCATTCCGTCCAAGGCCGCCGCTTCCTATAACGTCTCGTCCAGCGATCAGACGATCGCGGCCGGTCAGTATCTGAGTGGTGCTCAGACGATCAAGGCTGTTGCGACGGACAATATCACCGCGGCCAATGTCAAGTACGGCGAGACTGTCAAAGTCGGCGACGCCGATGACGACGATCGCATCCTTGCCGTGACGGGTACCTTCTCTGGTGCCAACACCGTCTCCAGCGGTCAGACTGCCGCCGCTGCGGGTCAGATCCTTGAGGATTACTCCGCGTTCGTCAACGGCGCTGAAGTGCAGGGCAGCATGGCAAACAACGGCGCTATTTCCGAGACCATGGACGGTCTCACCACGACCAGCGTGACGATTCCTGCCGGTTACACCAGCGGCGGTACTGTAAGCCTCGATTCGTCCATTGAGGATCTTCTCGCGCAAATTTAAGGTATGCAAGGAACGTATTCTGTATATAAGCACACAGCGCCTAACGGAAAAGTATATATCGGCATTACATCACAAAATGTTGAAAAGCGTTTTCGTAATGGCCATGGATACTCCGGAAATGTATATTTCAAGAATTCGATAGATAAATATGGATGGGATAATTTCAGTCATGAAATTCTATTTCATGGTTTATCTGCTGATGAAGCATATCAAAAAGAACGTGAACTGATCGCATATTATAGGTCTAACGAAAGAGAATATGGTTTTAATTTGACCGACGGGGGCGAAAGTAGATTTCACCCCGTCGAGTCATCTATACAAAAAATGAGGGACGCTAAAAAAGGAATGTATGTTGGAGAAAAGAATCCTCATTATGGTAGGCCATGCTCTGATGAAGAAAAGAGAAAAATAAGCCTTGCATTAAAAGGTAGATTTGCTGGTGATAAAAACCATAATTATGGCAAGCCAATTAGCGATGCGCAAAAAAGACTTATAAGCCTTGCGAGAACTGGTAAGCATTATCCAAAACTATCTGAATCTGTGAAAAAATCGCCATTATGTATTGCCGTGCGCGAAAACATGAAACGTCCGATCGATCAATATTCGAAAAACGGGGAATACATAAAGACGTGGGCGAGTGCTTCGGATGCTGCTGATGAACTCGTCGGAAGAAGACGCGCACAGAGCAATATCTGTAGCTGCGCCAACGGTAGTATTCCAAGTGCATATGGATATATATGGAGATATCAAAAACAAAACAATGAAGGAGGAGAAGCATGAGCATTGCAACGGAAATATCACGGCTGACTTCCTTAAGAAACAGCATACGGACGAAACTGATTGCGCTCGGTATTCTGAGTAATGCACAAGCCGATCTTCAGGACATTTATGACGGTATCAGCGGGATTACTTTGAGAACGTCTTCCAATCTTACAGTATCCGGCGCTACCGTGACTGCTCCGGCGGGGTACTACAACTCCGCCGCGAGCGTGTCGATCCCCTCCGGCTCGGCAAGTACGCCGGCGACGACGATCACGAAGAATCCGACGATTTCCGTCAACGCGGCCGGTAAGATTACCGCGTCCGTCAGCGGAACGCAGGACGTCACTCCGAATGTTACGGCTGGATATATTTCTTCCGGTACCGCTGGAACAATCACGGTTGCCGGCAGTGCCAAGCGGCAGCTTTCCACGGTCGGCACAACGACATATACGCCCGGTACGACCGATCAGACGATCGCGTCCGGGAAGTATCTGACGGGAGCGCAGACCATCAAGGGCGACGCGAATCTGATCGCTTCCAACATCCGAAAAGGTGTAACGATTTTTGGCGTTACCGGAACATTCACAGGAATTGTTTCTGACGGTACGGACGATCCGCTTGATCTTACGCAGATCGGAGTTGTCGGATCATGAAATGTTCATCCGACATGAACAAAGACGCTGAATCCCTTACGGAACACATAACGTCCGTCGATCCGGCGTCAGTCAAGAAAGTCCACAGATTTGAGATCAGCCCGGAATATGAGCTCGACAATATCATCTACCGTTTTCAGAAAATGAGAAAGTCGATGAACAACCAGTTTATGAATGAGCCCTCCGCGCATTAGCCTTCGGTTTTGGCTGTATATGCGCGGAGGTTATTGATACAAAGAGGGGGTGATCGTTTGAGGACGATTACAGCAACATTTCGCCAGGGATCGCGTCGGATCACCACGCCAGCCGGACTCTGGCAGTATGATTACGGCCAGGTTCTGAATATCGAAGGGCTGGATCTTCCCGCCGTATTCGAGGCGGACTTCAGCAACGATCCGCTTCGCGGCGACAGTATCACGATGATCGGATCAGACAACAGCGTCAGAATCCCGAGCCAGTATCTGGAATCCGGAGAGGCAGTCTATGTATTCATCTTCCTGCACAACGGAGATGACGACGGAGAGACGGAATACCGCATTCAGATTCCTGTTGAAAAGCGTCCGGCGCGTACTGAGGAAGAGCCAGACGAGGAAGGGCAGTCTGTGATCGGTCAGGCGATCGCGGCGCTGAACACAGCGGTTGAGCGCACGGAAGCTCTGGCCGCTGAAGCAGAGGACGCAAAGGACGCTATTCTGGATCTCGGCGTTGAGGCCGAGACGCTGCGGCCGAACTCCCAGGCGACTGTCGAAAAGCGCGTCGACGAAGAGACTGGCTCTGTTACGCTTGTATTCGGCATTCCGGAAGGCAAGCACGGCAGGCGCGGAGACAAGGGAGACGCGGGATCGATCTTTACTCCGCATGTATCGGACGCCGGTGTCTTAAGCTGGACAAACAACGGCGAGCTGGAAAATCCCGATCCGTTCGATGTTGTCTCTGCTGTTCTCGCGGCGCTGCCGCTGGCGGAAGAGGGGCGATTCTGATGGCTCTTTACGCAATTTCCGATACGTCGCTTAACGCGCTTGCGGACGCTGTGCGCTCGAAGACGGGCGTCGATACGCAGATGAGCCTTGAAGAAATCATCGCCGCCATCCACGCCGTTGTCGTTCATACGAACGGCGATCTGGACGGCATGATCGCGAGGACGCTGGAAGTGGTCGAAAGCGACACGGTACAGTCCATTGCGGCATACGCATTCTATAACAATCCTGTCGTCAGGACGGTTGTTGCCGCCGCAGCGAAGTCCATCGGCGAGTACGCATTCTGCGACTGCATCAATCTGGAGCGCGTGTCTTGCAGTGCGGCAAGCATCGGTGACTATGCCTTTCTCGGATGCAACATGCTCAACGAGATTTTGTTCGACAGAAAGATTCTGGATATCGGCGCAGGTGCGTTCGCGGAATGCAGTTCTCTGGAGAGCGTGGATCTGCGTGACACCTATCTGCCGATCATTATGCCGAATACTTTTGCAGACAGCGGAATCCGAGAGCTGAAATTGCCGGACAGGCGATTCGTCTCTCTGCCGAGCACAAGCGCATTTGCAGGTTCGCCGCTCGGCGTTGACGGCAATGGAGGCGTCATCTATCTGCCTCTTGAGTATCGCGTGAGCTATGAGGCGAATACGGTGTGGTCGGCAATTCTCGGCAATAATAAGAATATCGTCATATCCTACGAATAATTTACAGTGAGGTGATGCCGCCATGAACATGTACGAAATGATCAGGAAGAGTTTTCTGGCAGGCGAAATGTCGGCCGATGAGGTCGTGAAGTGCGCGAGGTCAGGTATTCTTTCCTTTGTGGAGGCAGGACAGATTATCACACTGAAAAGAAAGAAGGACGAAAAATAATCCCATATGCGGAAATATAACATGAAGGAGGTGGCGTAAATGACGAAAAATGAAGCTATCGAAAAACTGCTGAACTGGTGCCGTGGTGAAATCGGCTACCACGAAGGCGGAAACAACTACACGAAATACGCGTCTGATCCGGATCTGGCGAAAATGTACGGATGGGTTCCTCAGAATCAACCGTGGTGCGACATCTTTGTCGACGAAGCGTTCATTCAGTGCTTCGGGCTTACCGAGGCGTGCGCGATGACGTATCAGCCTGTCGGACAGGGATCGGCGGCATGCTCGAACAGCATGAGCTTTTACCGCGCAAACGGCGCTCTGTCCAGCTCTCCGCAGCCAGGCGATCAGATCTTCTTCTACTCCGGCGGCAACATCGGCCATACCGGCGTCGTCGAATCCGTTGAAAACGGAAAGGTGATCACAATCGAAGGCAACACTTCCGATATGGTTGCGCGCAGATCGTACACGCTTGGAAGTTCCGTTATCGCCGGATACGGCAGGCCGAGGTGGGAGTGCGCCACCGGCGAATATACTCCTCCGGCAAGCACGCCGGCAGCCCAGACGCCGTCCTCTTCCGGCTCCGGAAGCTATGACGACGGCATTCTCCGCAGGGGCTCCAAGGGGATAGAAGTTCGCAAAATGCAGGAGAACCTCATCACGCTCGGATACGGCAAGTACCTTGGTAAAGACGGTGCAGATGGAGATTTCGGACGCAATACCTATTCCGCGGTCAAGGAATTTCAGAAGGATCACGGTCTGGAAGTTGACGGAGAGGTCGGACCTCTCACCTTCGCTGCAATCGATAAAGCGCTGAAAGAAAAAGACAGTAAGCCTACCGCGTCGAGCAACACGCAGGCCTTGCAGAATTCTCAGGCGTCGCAGGAATTTTTCGCCATCGGCGACGTTGTGCATTCGAAGGCGTCTGTCTATTACAGCAAGCCGGACGGCGGTACACAGACATACTGCCACAGCGGCAAGGCGCTTGTGATCGGCCTGAGCAAGAACGCACGGTATCCGTACCAGCTCTGCAAAATCAACGGCGGCGGTTCAAACGTGTACGGATGGGTCGCAAAGGATACCGTGGAGGCGATCTGAGATGCTGTTCAAAAGATTCCTGAAGAAAGAAAAGAAACCGCTTGAGTTTTCTAAAATCATTGTCGTACTGACAATCATCATGTGGCTTACGGTCAACATTTTCGGTATGGTCATGATGGCAATCACACGGAATCTTTCGCCAATGGTCTACATCATTGCAAGTGTTGACGCCGTCATGGCGGTCATCGTAACATTCTACAGCCGCAAGGCATGCGCGGAGAACGTAATCAAGCTGAAAAGCCTGTACGGAATCGATGTTACGGAAATCATGATGGACAAAGTCGGAACATACAATAAAAACAAATCCGATCATTATTACGATGACGGAGATACCTACGACGATGACTCCGGCCCGATGTGGGAGGATACGTCGATCGTCGGATAGAACTGGAGGAAAACGTTATGGCTATTGATCTCACAGCCGTTGTGGTGGCTCTGATCGGTGTGCTCGGAACCGTAATCACCACTGTCCTCGTCCCGTATTTCAAGAGCAAGACGACTGAAACACAGCGCGAGAACATTTATTTCTGGGCAAAGATTGCGGTGGAAGCTGCGGAGAAGCTGTACCGCGACAGCGGTATGGGTGCGCAAAAGAAGGCTTTTGTCAAAGACTTCCTTGCGGAGCACGGCATTGATCTGGATGAGAGGCAGATTGATGTCGTCATTGAATCCGCAGTCCTTCAGATGCAGAAAGCACTGGCCGACTAACATCTGAAAGGAGGCTTGCATCATGGAATTTCTCATGAATGCAACCGTCGGACAGCTTATCGGCAGCGGATTCGGCATTTTAACTTTCATTCTGTTGTTTGTCGAATTCACGCCGATCAAAGTTAATCCGATTTCCTCCGTCCTTCGATGGGTTGGTGAGCGAACTAATAAAGAGCTCGACGTCCGGATTGACAAGATGGAAAAGAAGGTCGAAGAGATTTACCAGCGCCAGGCGGAGGCTGAGGAGGAATATCAAAAACGTGAAGCAATCAACGCACGGATTCGCATTCTTCGTTTCGGCGATGAGGTGCGGCGCAAGATGAAACACTCACAGGAGAGTTTCGATCAGGTTCTTTCGGATATCGATACCTATGAGAAATATTGTAAAGATCATCCGAAATTTGAAAATAAGAAAACTGTCAGGACGAGCAAACTGATTGTGGACACGCATGACAAATGTATGCTTGAAGACGATTTTCTGTAAAACAACAGCTTACCTATGGAATGTTTTTGGGTGTGTAACATTCTTTATGAGTATGATAATTTCTATGATGGCCTGGCATTATAATCCGACGCCTTACGGGGATGGCGTAAACCCGTATAGTGTGCCTGCACATGACAGCCGCGAGGCAGCAGGAAGCGATACGGCAGAAGAAATAACCGATGGAGCCGACAGTTGGCGGACAACAGAAAAACCAGAGCGAAAGACTTGAGAGGCATATGCACTGCGGTGATATGACCTCTCATTTTTTTACGCCGTGGCAGCCAGACTTAACGCAGGCGAAGTTTTATGTTTATCAGAGTCCGGGAGGACTGGTAAAAAAAGAACCACGTACAGCGCAATTCTGTGCGTCATACGAGGTTCGAGTTTTATTCACATCGGGATAACCTCGATAACTTTATTTTAAGGTTATCACCGATCGGGGTTATTCCCGTGTGTTTTTGTCCGGGATTATACCCGATCAGGTTTCGTCTTAAAAAATATATACTTTTCATGACGAATTTTTCTCCGCCCACAAGGGGCGGAGATTTAAGATACGCGCTGACGCGCAGATCGTTTATAACGTTTAACGTTATAAACATTTTGATGTGTTTTGTTTAGAATAATAAACTTTATTTTGAAATCAGCTTTGGGATGGCGTCCAGAGCTTTTGCTTCCTGTTCCTTAATCACATGGATATAAGTGTTGTATGTGATCGTAACATCAGAATGTCCAAGAAGTTTGCTGACGGTTTTGATATCAACATCATTGGACAGTAGGAGCGTTGCAAACGTGTGGCGCAGCGAATGTACGCCGTAGATTTTTTCTTCAGGAAGACCTGATGCTGTAGCGATACGGCGGAACATCTGGTCGAGCTGTCGCGGCTTTACGATATTCTTTTCAGATGTTGTCATGACATACGGATAGCCGCCTGTTACTTGACGTATGTCAAGCAGTGCTGCTATGGCATCGTCGTTCAAAGGAATTGTTCTATCCTGTCCGGCGTCTGTTTTGACGCTATCCTGTTCCAGAAGTTTATATCCTTTGTCCTTCTCTCTGTCTTTCACGAAGACAATGTTGTTGTGGATCGTCAGTGCCTTATTCTCGATATCTACATCCTGATCCCACTTCAAAGCGAGTAGCTCTCCTGCTCGAAGGCCGGTATTGATCAGAAGAGGAACAAAGGCGCCGAGGGGATATCTGCGTTTTCCATTGCCCCAGCAAGACATTGCCTGTTTCGTAAGAAGGGTCGCTTCGTCTTTGGTATAGAACTGGATCTTTTTCGGCGGCAAAATTTTTTTGCTTGGAATTGTGACGCCAATAGCCGGATTTGATGCGACTGTCTTCTGAATAACGCCGAGCTTGAAACAGGCGTTTACAGCATCGTACGCCTTCTTAATTGTCGAGTGTGATTTTCCGGAGTCGCGTAGGTTGTTGATCATCGTCTGAACGTCTTTACTTTTGATTGCCTGGAGCTGGATATGACCGATTGCCGGATTGACATAGAGGTTTACCGTCTGTTCCAGACGGTCAAAGCTCTTTGGCTTGAGCTCGTTTTTCTTAACCGAAGTCAGCCATTCATCCATATAATCTTTTACCGTGGCGTTCTGAACTTCAATGTATTCCGTCTTTGCTGCTTCGTCTATTACATCTTTTAATTTTCTATGGCACTCTGCTTCTGTCTTTCCGTAGACAACTTTCATTGCAGGTTTTCCGTTGCTTTTCGTACCGATCTTATATTTGCCAACCCATCTCTGATCGGATGCTCTGAAATAGACGGACCCATTTCCATATCCGCGAACACGTCTTGCTGTTTTTGCTCCCATAATGTACCTCCAAAATGTACTGATTTATGTACTGATTTCGGTATGTACCATTCCGTGTACCGGAATTTCCGAGACATTTGGGAAATAAATTATATAGAATTTATAGCAGAAAGTCAACGTTGCTGCTAAAATACTGTGATAATAAACAAAATCTCAGCCGTAAATGACTGAGATTTTGTATGATATGTGGCAGGGGAAGAAGGCTTCGAACCCTCGGCCTACGGTTTTGGAGACCGCCGCTCTACCAGCTGAGCTATTCCCCTGTATTTCATTTGGTGGACCGTCAGGGACTCGAACCCCGGACCGACCGGTTATGAGCCGGCTGCTCTACCAACTGAGCTAACGGTCCATAACCCAGATTCGGC
>JAFSYP010000026.1 GCA_017449935.1 Clostridia bacterium | reverse complement strand
ACCCTATCCGGAGCAACATCGACAGGGGCAGACGCTTGCTCGGCGCAGTTCCCCGAAGGATGGCGAGAGCCGTTCGGCAACGGACGGCGTAGAAAGATGACCGTCTTCAACGACAGAACCCGGCTTACAGGTCTGCTCATCTTTATCATGGATCGATTACTGCACGCCGCAGAATAACCGCAAAAGGAACCTTGACGAACATGGCCTATCCGCAGGAAGAAAAAACGGAATTGCGCGGCAGCGTAGAGGGCGTGACATTCCGCAACGAGGAAAACGGCTTCACCGTTCTGGATCTCAACGTCCGGGGCGAATTGGAGACCGTGGTCGGCATTCTGCCGTCCGTTGCGCCGGGCGAGGAGCTGCGGCTCGTCGGCCGGTGGGATATGCACGCGTCGTTCGGCCGGCAGTTCCGCGCCGAGCTGTGCGAGCGCAAGATGCCGCAGACCGCCGCGGATCTGCTGCAATATTTGTCCGGCGGCACGATCAAGGGCGTGGGACCTGCCACGGCGCTGAAAATCGTGGAGACGTTCGGCGAGGAAGCGTTCGACGTTCTGGAGAATTCCCCGGAGCGTCTTTCACGCATCAAAGGTATTTCGCCCGCGAAAGCGATGGAGATCTGTCAGCGCTTCCGCGAGCAGTTTGCCGTGCGTGAGGTGATGATCGCGCTCGAGCGGTTCGGAATGACCGCGACGGAGTGCATCCGCGTATTCCGCGCCTACGGCGCCCATGCCGTCGAGCGCGTCAAGTCCGATCCTTACTGCCTGTGCGACGAGGAGATCGGTATTCCCTTCGAGCGCGCGGACACGATCGCCCGCGCCATGCAGGAAAAGCCCGACGAAAAACTGCGCGCGATGGCGGGGATCGTCCACGCCGTGCGCCACAATCTGCGCAACGGCCACACATGCCTGCCGTGCCAAAAGCTCTTTGCGCCTTGCGAGGCGCTGCTCGGCTGCGGCGAGGACGTGATCCGGGAAGCGATGGACGCGCTGGTCGATTGCGGCAGACTGATCCGGACAGAGCTCGGCGGGACGCCGTTCGTGTTTTTGCCCCGTGTGTACGAGGCCGAACGCAGCGCCGCCGATCATATACGCATGAAGCTGCGTTTTCCGCCCGCAGGACGCAGCACGCTGCCGGAGGAGATCCGGCTGGCGGAGCGGAAGGAGGGCGTCGTGTATGCCAACAAGCAGCGTGAGGCCATCCGTATCGCGGCGGAAAAGGGGCTGCTGATCCTGACGGGCGGCCCCGGCACGGGCAAAACGACCGCGCTGCGCGGTATACTGCGTCTGTATGAGGAGCAGGGCCTGGACGTGGCGCTCGCCGCGCCGACCGGCCGCGCCGCCAAGCGTATGAGCGAGGTGACGGGGCGCGAGGCGAAAACGCTGCACCGCCTTTTGGAGGTGGAGTGGGACGAGAGCGACCATCCGCGTTTCCAGCGCAACGAGCGCAATCCCATCGACGCGTCCGCGCTGATCGTGGACGAGCTGTCGAGGGTGGATATTTATGTATTTTCAAGCCTTTTGCAGGCGCTGCCGCTCGGCTGCCGGCTGGTGATGGTCGGCGACTCCGACCAGCTGCCGCCCGTGGGTGCGGGCAACGTGCTGCACGACCTGATCGCGTCCGGCCGCCTGCCGGTCGTCACGCTCACGGAGGTGTTCCGCCAGGCGCAGGAAAGCCTGATCGTGACGAACGCGCACCGCATCGTGCGCGGCGAGATGCCGGAGCTTTCGTGCAGGACGAAGGATTTCTTCTTCTTGGAGCGCACCGCGCACGCGGCGGTCTCCACGATCTGCGATCTGTACACGGAGCGTCTGCCGCGGGCATACGGGTATTCGCCGACCGAGGACATCCAGGTGCTTTGCCCCTCGCGCAAGGGGCAGACCGGCTCGGTCCGGCTGAACCAGGCGCTGCAGCAGCTTCTGAATCCGCCCGCTCCGCAGAAAAACGAGATCACAGTCAAGGGCAATACGCTGCGCGAGGGCGACAAGGTGATGCAGATCCGCAACAATTACGATATACTCTGGACGCGCGGCGCCGAGGAAGGCGTCGGCGTATTCAACGGCGACATCGGCGTACTGACGCGGATCGATCCCGGCGCGGGTGAATTGGAGGTCGACTTCGACGGACGACGCGCGGCGTACGCCATGGAGAACGCGCAGGATCTGGAGCCGGCGTACGCCATCACCGTCCATAAAAGCCAGGGCAGCGAGTTTCCCGCCGTGATCGTTCCGGTCGCGGGCGTCGTACCGCAGCTGACGTATCGCAATCTGCTCTACACGGCCGTCACGCGCGCCAAGAAGCTCCTGATCTTAGTGGGCGATACGGCCACCGTGCGCGAGATGACCGAAAACGACCGCAAGGCCCGGCGTTATTCCGCCCTGCAGGCGTTTCTTGAAGACGATGACCAGATCTCTTTTTGACGTGCTGCGGCAGGTGCGGTACGCGTTCTTTCCGCGGCGCTGCGCCGCGTGCGGCGAGGTGGTCGGCCCGCGGGAGGAAATGTGCCCGCGCTGCCTCCAGACCGTTCACCGTGTGCCGCAGCCGATCTGTTACGACTGCGGATGCGGCAAGCGCGACTGCCGGTGCGAGAAGCGCCACAGCGTTTTTGTCGCCGCCTTCGCTTCGCCGTTTTACTACACGGGCAGCGTGAACCGCGCGATCCGCCGGATGAAATTCAGCGAGACGCCGGAGAATGCGGAGGTCTTCGGACGGGAGATGGCCGCGTTTGCGAAGGAAGTCTATGAAGGCGTGACGATCGACCTTGTGACGTTCGTGCCCATGACGCGGCGCGAGAAGCGTTCGCGCGGCTATAACCAGAGCGAGCTTTTGGCGCGGCATACGGCGCGGGAATTGCTGCTGCCGATGGAGCCGACGCTCGAAAAGCTCTACGAAACGCGCAGCCAGCGCACGCTCAGTCAGCGCCGCAGAAGCGGAAACGTGCTGGGCGTGTTCGAGGTGACCGATCCCGCGTCGGTGCGCGGCAAACGGATACTGCTGTGCGACGATCTGCGCACGACGGGCGCGACGCTGATCGAATGCGCCAAGATGCTGCGCATCCGCGGCGCGCGGGAAGTGATCTGTCTGACGGCTGCCGTCGGATTCCCGAAACCGGATATAGACAAAAACAAAAAATGAGGAGGAGCACGCATGAAGATCGCCGATCTGTTCCGTGAAAAAAAGCCTGTATCATTCGAGATCTTTCCGCCCAAGGGGGAGCTGTCGATGGAATCTTTCCGCCAGACGCTCTCGGCGCTTTCGCTTCTCTCCCCGGATTACATCAGCGTGACCTGCTCCGCCGGCGGCTCCGGCGGACGCGAGCGCACCGCGGAGCTGGCGGGCATCATCCGCAGAGAATACGGCGTCGAGTCCTGCGCGCATCTGACGTGCGTCAATTCCGACGTGCAGATGCTGCGGGAGGACGTGCGGAAGCTGCATGAGAACGGTGTGGAAAACGTGCTGGCGCTGCGCGGCGACGTGATCCCCGGCGCACAGACGCGCGTGTTTCGCTTCGCGTCCGAGCTGATGCGACATCTGCGGGACGAGGGCTTTTGCCTCGGAGGCGCGTGCTATCCCGAGGGACATATCGAGTGCGGCGACCCGGAGGAAGATCTGCGGCATTTGTACGAAAAGCAGCAGGCGGGCGCGTCGTTCCTCGTCACGCAGCTTTTCTTTGACAATGCCTGTTTTTACCGCTTTATCGAAAAAGCGCGGAAGCTCGGCATCACGATCCCCGTCACGCCCGGCATCATGCCGATCCTGAGCAAGGCGCAGATCGAGCGGATGATCTTCACCTGCGGCGCGTCGCTGCCGTCGGACATCATCCGCATCCTGTACCGCTATGAGAACGATCCGGACGGCCTGCGCAAGGCCGGCATCGACTACGCCGTGCGGCAGATCCGCGATCTGCAGGCGAACGGCGCGGACGGCATCCACATCTACACGATGAACCGGCCGCAGATCGCCACCGAGATCATGGAGGGGCTCAGATGAACGCGCTTTGCTGCATGAGCTATAACGTGCTGCATTTTGAAAACGTGCGCACGGGCGCGATCGATTACGACGCTTTTGCCGACGTGATCCGACAAAGCGGCGCGGATATCGTGGGGCTCAACGAGGTCTACGGCGCGAGCGATGCGTATGACGACCAGGCCGCCGAGCTTGCGAAGCGGCTGGGCTGGCACAGCTATTTTTCCGAAGCGTTCCTCGACGACGGCGTCGATCCGTTCGGGAACGCGGTCGTCTCGCGTTTTCCCATCGAACAGCCGCAGACGGTCCCGGTGCCGTATCCCGAGCTCCGCACCGGCTCGCAGTATTACGAGCCGCGCGCCGTACTGCGTGCGCATATCGCGGGGCGCACCGTGCTGGTGACGCATTTCGGGCTGAACCCGGACGAGCAGGAAAACGCGGTGCAAACAGTTCTGCCCCTGATCGAGGACGAGCGCTGCATTCTGATGGGCGATTTCAACGTCACGCCCGACGACGCCGTGCTGCGTCCGATCCGCGCGAAGATGCTCGACGCGGACGCGTATCTTCCGGCGGGAACGATGAGCTTTCCTTCGGACGCGCCGCGCAAAAAGATCGACTATGTTTTCTTCTCTGCCGATCAGACCGTGCAGAGCGCACAGATCCCGCCGATCGTCGTGTCCGACCACCGGCCGTATATCGTACGGTTTTCACTGACGGCAACGCCCATCCTTTTCCAGCGTCCAGTATCTACCATCTAATATCTTGTACCGTCTATCGTCGTGAATCCTGTCTCGGGCGCAATTTGTGTCAAGGCAACGCCGCACAAATCGCGGCGCACGCCTTGCTCGAATCTGTTTCCGTTATGCTGCACAAAAACCTCTTGACTCGCGGCAGCAAGCCTGCGATCTTTTTGTACAACCTGACGAAAAATCTTGCTTCGTAATCCGCACACCTCAATTGTGCGGCGTTACCTTAAAAACGTAAAAGAAAAAAAGTGGTGACGTTTCATGTTTGATCTGACGCGGGAGTTCCTGCTTCTGGACGGTGCGATGGGCACCATGATGCACGGCCTTCTCCCGGAAGGCGCGCTGCCGGAAACGCTGAATCTGACGAACCCCGAAGCGGTGCTCGCAATCCACAAGGCTTATGTCGACGCGGGCGCGGACGTCGTGTCCGCCAATACGTTCGGCGCGAACCGTCTGCGCTATCACGGCGCTGCGCCGCTGCGCGACGTGATCGAAAGCGCGGTGCGGACCGCAAGGCAGAGCGGCGCGAAATACGTCGGACTGGACGTCGGCTCCACCGGCAGGATGCTGGAACCGCTCGGCGGCTGTACGGTGGAGGACGCGATCGACGCGTTCCGTGAGCAGATCTCCATCGGCGTCGAGGCGGGCGCGGATATCGTTCTGATCGAAACGATGACCGATCTGCTCGAGGCGAAAGCGGCGCTGCTGGCCGCCAGGGAAGTGTGCGACAAGCCCGTTTTCGTCACGATGTCGTTTGAAGCGAACGGCCGCACGTTTCTCGGCACGGACGCGGCGTCGGCTGCCGTCACGCTGTCCGACCTCGGCGCGGACGCCGTGGGCGTCAACTGTTCGCTCGGCCCGCAGATGCTCCTGCCCGTCGTGGACACATTTTTGAAATACGCTTCCGTTCCCGTGCTCGTGCAGCCGAACGCCGGTCTGCCCGTCTCGCGCGACGGCGCGCTGTTTTATGACGTGAAGCCCGAAGAATTCGCTTCGAGCGTCGCGCAGATGCTGGATCGCGGCGTGACCGCCGTCGGCGGCTGCTGCGGCACGACGCCGGCGTATATCCGGCTGCTTCGGCGCGAGATCGACAAACGCAAGGTCGCCGAACGCCCGCTTTTCACAGGCTCGGCCGTATCGAGCGCGTCCAAGTGCGTCGTGCTGGACGATCGCACGGTCGTCATCGGCGAGCGCATCAATCCGACCGGCAAGAAAAAACTGAAGGAAGCGCTGCGCGCGGGAGATCTCGAATACGTCACGCAGCAGGCGCTTTTGCAGAAGGACGCGGGCGCCGAGGTGCTGGACGTGAACGCCGGTCTTCCGGATATCGACGAGGCCGCCGTGCTCTCGCGCATGGTCGACGAAGTCCAGTCCGTGACCGACCTGCCGCTGCAGATCGACAGCTCCGATCCCGAAGCGATCGAACGCGCCGTGCGGCGCTACCGCGGCAAGCCCATTATCAATTCCGTCAACGGCAAAGCGGACAATCTTGCGGCGATCCTGCCGATCGTCAAAAAGTACGGCGCGGCCGTCGTCGGTCTGACGCTCGACGAAAACGGCATCCCCGATACGGCGCAGGGCCGGTTCGAGATCGCGCAAAAGATCGTCGCCGCGGCGCAGGAAGCGGGTATCCCAAAGAAGAACGTATTCATAGACTGTCTCGTGCTGACCGCGTCCACCAATCAGGACACGGTTATGCAGACCGTGCGCGCCGTGGAGATGGTGAAGACGCGCCTCGGGTGCAAAACGGTGCTCGGCGTGAGCAACGTATCGTTCGGCCTGCCGGCGCGGGAGCTTTTGAACCGCACGTTCCTGGCCGCCGCGCTCGGCGCCGGACTCGATATGCCGATCCTCGATCCGCTCTCGCAAGCGTATATGGACACCGTCGACGCGTTTCGTGTGCTGCACGGCGAGGACAGGGAGTCGAAGGCGTTCATCGCGTCGCATACCGACGCGCCTGCCGCGGCGCGGAAAACGGACGACGCGGATCTGCGCACGCTGGTGCTGAACGGCCAGAAGGGCGGCGTGCGCGAGAAGGTGCGTGCGCTGCTGTCGGAAATTTCGGCGCTCGAGATCATCGGCGGGCATCTGATCCCCGCGCTCGACGAAGTGGGCGAAAAATTTGAAAAGGGCGTCTTTTTCCTGCCGCAGCTGATCGCGTCCGCCGCGGCGGCGAAGGAGGGCTTCGACGAGCTGGCCGCCGCCGGGACCGGCGCGCAGACCGAGGGCGAAAAGATCCTGCTGGCGACCGTGCAGGGCGACATCCACGACATCGGCAAAAACATCGTCAAGATGCTGCTGCAAAACTACGGCTACGACGTGCTCGATATGGGCAAGGACGTGCCGCCCGAGGCAATCCTCGACGCGGCGAAGCGCGAGCATATCCGGCTGGTCGGCCTGAGCGCGCTGATGACGACGACCGTGCCGGCGATGCAGCGCACCATCGAAGCGCTGCGGCAGGAAACGGATTGCCGCGTGATGGTCGGCGGCGCGGTCCTGACGCAGGCGGACGCGGACCGGATCGGCGCGGACTTTTACGCAAAGGACGCGGCGGAAGCGGCGCGTATCGCGGAAAAGGTTTTCCGGCCGGACGACAAATAAAAAAGAGGAGTCCTTGTTCTGATGAAACAGCGAGATATACGAATGGATTTACTGCGCATCCTCGCTTCGTTCCTTGTGGTGGTGATCCATACCTGTTCCGGTCTGTTTCCGATCGATGCGGTGGGAACCGAACTGTTCTGGGCAAGCGATCTGTTCAATTCATGCTCCAGGATTGCGGTGCCGCTTTTTGTGATGCTTTCCGGCGCCTTCTTACTGGACCCGGCACGGCCGTTTCAGACGCGCGCTTTTTTCAAAGCTAATGTTCTGCATATTGCCGCGTCATATTTATTCTGGGCTTCGCTGTACGCGATCTTGGATATGAGAGTCCATGCAAACGGCTTCTCCCCATTCAAAACGGTCATCATTTTTATCAGTACGGTATTATCCGGGTTTGGTCATCTCTGGTTTATGCCTTTGCTTTTAGGGCTGTATCTGCTCGTGCCGCTTCTGAGAAAAATATGCGAGAGCAGGCAGCTGACGGTTTACTATATTCTTTTATCGGTCGTGTTTTGTTTTACAGCCAATCCTATCGGCAAACTGCCGCTTGTCGGCGAAACGGCATCCAAGATTTTCTCCGGCTTCGGGATGCAGTTCGTTCTCGGATACACAGGGTATTTTGTCGCCGGATATGCGCTGCGGTGCTTTGACATTTCTAAGAAGCAGAGAATCGTCTTATATGGCGCGGGTATATTGTCTGCTTTTGTGACCGTAGGCGGAACATTCTGGCTGGAGATACGTTCGGGCGAGATCAATTCGGTTCTGTGCAACAATCTTTTTCTCAACATCTTTCTTCAGGCGTGCGCCGTGTTCGTGTTCTTCAGATATTTACGGGGCGGAAAAAGGATTCGCCTTTCGGAACGGACAAGACGCGCGATTACAAAATGGTCTTCCCTGACGTTCGGCGTATATCTGACGCATCCTATCATGAGCAGGTTGGCGTCGCATCTGCCGTCCATTAACGTCAGTCCGTTTATTCTTATTCCTGTGACGACTGTTTTAGTTTATTTCGCGCTCATCACGGATTTCCGTGCAAACTGTTCATCGGCATAAAAAGATATTGAAAAAGAGCATAGGATACTCCAAAATTGTAGTTGCTGAGACGACAAAAAAGGAGTGAGTCCTATGCTCGATTTTGATGATATCAAAGTT
>JAFSYP010000025.1 GCA_017449935.1 Clostridia bacterium | reverse complement strand
GCGGATTGCGAAGCAAGATTTTTCGTCAGGTTGTACAAAAAGCTCGAAGGCTTGCTGACGCAAGTCAAGAGATTTTTGTGCAGCATGACGGAATAAGATTCGAGCAAGGCGTGCATCGCGAATTGTGCGGTGTTGCCTTAAATAATGAAAGAGAGAAGAAAAATGAAAGAATCATTCTTTGCGCTGCTGATTGCTGTCTTTCTGTTTTCTGCCGCTGCCTGTACATCCGAAAGCGGAGCGCGCGGCAGCCTGAACGCTGAAAAAACCGAAACGGTTTCGGCGCTTTCCGATCAGGTCGTTCCGGAGAGTGCAAAGGCGCCGCAGACGACGGACGCCGTATCGCTGTACAAGTCGGTGATCCGATCAAAAGAATATGAAGCCGCCATCGGTACGAAGGCGGTCATGACGATGGACGGGTACGGCAGAGTGTTTCATTACGATCGGTTCCTGTTCGCTTCGTATGATCTGGATGCGGACGGAACAGATGAACTGCTTGTGCAGGGAAGCGTTCCGCCGCAGGACGACGAAGACGAAGAATCGCACGTTTGGTATATCTTTGCGATCGACGCGAACGGACAGGTCGTCCTGACCGACGCGATCCACGGCACGAATCTGTATGTGTGCGAAAAAGAACAGACGCTTTATGTCGTCGACAGAAAGTACGGAAATGATTGTATCGCGTTCTCGTTGTACGAGTTTGTCGACGGAGAAGTGACAAAAACGCACGGCGGTTCCACGGAGTGGATCATGAACGACAATACGAATCAGATGGCGTACTGCTATTACATGGACGGAAAGGCATACCTGGAGTCGGAGCTTGAACAGTTCACGGGTTGGACGTCTCCGCTGACTTTCCTGCCGGAAGATCTGTTTTTGCGCAGTCTCGACGGCGAAGTGCCGGAACCGATAGGCGACTGAGCCTGTCTGGATTTCACGCCGACGCCGATCGCTGCGTCGGCTGTACGGACAGATGAACGCGCTTGACTTACGGAACGCTTTTGCGCTATACTGATTTTGAAGAAGCCATTGACGTCAAAGAAAGAGTAAAGGAGTGTCGAGTGTGAAACTGAAAAGGATCGCTGCCGTCATACTGGCGCTGCTGTGCGTCACGGCGCTGTTCGCGGGCTGTATCCGGATACAGATCCCGGATCTGACGAACACGGAGCCGACGCAGCAGATCACCGCCGAGACACAGACCAAGGCGCCCGAAGGCGAAGAACCCACGCAAACGCGCGCCGCATCGCCGCCCGAAACACAGACCAAGGAGACGAAAAGCAAAGCGTCCGCCGCATCGCGGCCCGAGACGCAGACCGCCCTCGACAAAAACGGCAGCTATTACAGCCGTGACGATGTGGCGCTGTATATCCACACCTTCGGCCACCTGCCGTCGAATTTCCTGACGAAGCAGCAGGCGCAATCCCTCGGCTGGTCGGGCGGAAGTCTTGAACGGTATGCGCCGGGCAAGGTCATCGGCGGCGACCGGTTCGGCAACTATGAAGGTCTGCTGCCTGAAAAGTCCGGCCGCTACTACTTTGAATGCGACATCGACACGAAGGGCAAGGCGCGGCGCGGCAGCAAGCGGATCGTCTTTTCCACCGACGGTCTGATATATTACACCGACGACCACTATAACAGCTTTACGCTGCTTTACGGGGAGGGATAACCGTGCAATATGTATTCTTGGACGGCGCGCGCATCCTTACGAACAACGATCTGCACGCCGCATTCGCCGAAGTGCTGGCGCCGGGGGAGGATTACGGCAAAAACCTTGACGCGCTGCATGATGTTTTGACCGACCGCGTCGAGCCGCTCGGGATCGTGATCGTGAACGAGGCGCTCCTGCGCGAACACCTCGGCCGCCGCGCCAACGGCTTTTTCCGGCTGCTGCGCGATCTGCAGGAGGACGGCGCCGTACGTGTTGCGGCGGTTTCGCTGGACGCGCCCGAGGTCAAATAAGAAAAAAGGAAGGGGCTGTCGCAAGTAGGAAAAACCTACGGCGGCAGCCTCTTGATTAAAAGACAAGGTATCTTATGGCAGTTAAAACAACCAACAATTGAAGGAAAGAAACAACACATTCAGAGGTCGTGGAAAAGCGACCTTGTTTTTGC
>JAFSYP010000024.1 GCA_017449935.1 Clostridia bacterium | reverse complement strand
GATCAGACCGATGTTCGGACCTTCAGGCGTCTCGATGGGGCACATGCGGCCGTAGTGGCTGTAATGCACGTCGCGCACTTCAAATCCGGCGCGGTCTCTCGACAGACCGCCGGGACCGAGGGCGGACAGACGGCGTTTGTGCGTCAGCTCCGCAAGGGGGTTGGTCTGGTCCATGAACTGGGACAACGGCGAGGAGCCGAAGAACTCCTTGATGGCCATCTGAACGGGACGGATGTTGATCAGCGTCTGCGGCGTGATCTTGTCCTCGTCCTCCTGCGCCTGCAGCGTCATGCGTTCGCGGATGACGCGTTCCATACGCGCGATGCCGATGCGGAACTGATTCTGCAGCAGCTCGCCCACGGAACGGATGCGGCGGTTGCCGAGGTGGTCGATGTCGTCCAGATTGCCCACGCCGTTGGCCAGGCAGTTGACGTAGTTGATGGACGCGTAGATGTCGTCCACGATGATATGCTTGGGGATCAGGTCGTCGCAGCGCTCGTGCAGCAGCTCGAGCAGCTCCTCGTTGGTGCCCTCAAAGCCGTCGAGGATCTCATGCAGGACGCTGGCGCGCACCTTTTCGTTGATCGAGTTTTCGATCAGGTCGGCCTTCGTGATGCCTTCGGGCAGGAAGGGCAGCGCGTCAACCATGCCGCTGCAGACGATCTTCAGTTCGCGGTCGTTGTCGATTTTGACCGTGACAGAGATCACGCCGGACTGCTCGATCGCGTAAGCGAGCTCTTTGCCGACCGTCTCGCCCGCATCCGCCAGCATCTCTCCCGTGTAGGGATCGAACACGGCCTCGGCAAGGGTGCAGCCTGCCAGACGCGCGGACATTGCGAGCTTCTTGTTGTACTTATAGCGGCCGACGCGGGAAATATCGTAGCGATAGGGATCGAAGAAAAGATTGTCGATGTGCTGCTGGGCGGTCTCCAGCGTGACCGGCTCGCCGGGACGCAGTTTCTTGAAAACCTCCATGAGCGCTTCTTCGGTGTTCTTGCACTCGTCTTTTTCGAGCGTAGCGCGAATGCGGTCGTCGTCGCCGAAGAAATCCATGATCTCGCTGTCGGTCCCCAGACCTAAAGCGCGGATGAACGTGGTGATGTAGATCTTTCTGTTCTTGTCGATGCGGACGTAATAGACGTCGTTGGGGTCCGTCTCATATTCCAGCCATGCGCCGCGGTTGGGGTTGATGGTGCTGGAAAACAGGCGGATACCGGTCTTGTCATGCGTCATGTCGAAATAGACGCCGGGAGAACGCACGAGCTGCGATACGATCACGCGCTCGGCGCCGTTGATGACGAAGGTGCCGCTTTCGGTCATGATGGGGAAATCGCCCATGTAGACCTCGCTCTCCTTGATGGCGCCGGACTCCTTGTTGTACAGGCGGGCGCGTACACGCATCGGCGCGGCGTACGTTGCGTCGCGCTCCTTGCATTCGCGCACCGTGTACTTGGGCTTGTCATCCATGCGGTAATCCACAAAGGTGAGGATCCAGTTGCCGGTGTAGTCCTTGATTTCCGCAATGTCCCGGAAGACCTCGTGCAGGCCCTTCTCCAGGAACCATTTGTACGACTCCTTCTGGATCTCGATGAGGTTGGGCATATCCATGACCTCGCCGATCTTGCCGAAGCTCATACGGGTTCTGTCGCCGCGTTTCACGGGAACAACATTCATTGACCAATCACTCCGTTCTTTTTTCTCGTCTGCCGCCTTTCACCGCGTTTTCCGAACCGCCGCGCAGCCGGAAGCACCGCCCCCGAAAGCGCCGCGATCCTGCACCGAAAAACCGTTTCCGGCGACAAAACGACATTTTCCATTATAATGATACAGTTTCATATTATATAGGATGCGCAAGTGTTTGTCAATAGTTTATTTTTCCAAAGTCGCATCATTTTGAACTTTTTTAAAAAATTCTTTATTTTTTTCTCCGTTTTCATACGTCGAACACGCCTCAGCCGCCGGGCTGCTAAAAAAACGGCATTTTGTACAAGAGTGCATTTTCATTTTTCAGCACCTTTCACAAATCTAAATATTATTCAACTGTCCCGCGTATTTCATATTGGGGTACAAAAACGTCTTTTCAGCAAAAACAACAACGCCTCTCTCCCGCAAGCGGGGAAGAAGCGCTGTAAAAAGGTCCATCACGGAAAGTTGGGGGATGGTCAGATGCAGTCAAAGGCGACGTCATCGCGAGGGAGGCGTCTTCGCCGACCGCGGCGATCCGCATCTCCCGGGAGCACATCGGACGGTAACGCAGGGGAACGGATTGCCACGCGCTTTGCGCTCGAAATGACAATCAAGGAATGACTGCTGCATCCCCCAACTTTCCGTGAACATCGTGTAAAAACTGTGTTATTATCTCGAGGAACCGTACTTGCCGAGCAGGATGCTGTCCTCGTGCTCGACCATCCGTTCCGCCGCCTCGTCGAAGCCGGCTATGGGGAACAGTCCGGTCTTGTGATTCTTGACGGCGGACGCGCCGAGCACCGCGAACCGAAGCCGGCCGACGCCGAACAGCCGATACAGCGGGTTGGTTCGGATCGCCATGCTCTGGATATCGCCGTAGCGGAAGAAGCCTGTCTGCTTGTTGAACGTGCCGCCGGTATAGCGCACGATGCTGTCATCCTTGGCGAAGTCGCATGAAAGGAATTCCAGGACGGCGCCGATCAGTCCGATCCCGAACACGATCAGCGCAAAGACGTACGCCTTGCGGTACGCCACGCCCAGCAGCAGCGTCGCCGCGCCGAACAGTGCCGCGCGGACAATCAGCCAGACGAGCCCGAGCGGATGACAGTGCCGCGGCGTTTCGGCGCAGACGAATTCCGGCACGCACTGCTGCATGATCTGCCGCAGCTGCGCCTGATCCGTCGCAAGGGACAGATGCGTCGTTTCGTTGCGCTCGTTGCCGAACCCCACGACGGCCAGGTCGATCGAGGTCAAGCCGAAGATGCGCGCAAGCAGCGGACGGCGCAGGATCACGGCGTTGATCTTTTCTTTTTCAAACATATAATGCCTGCGGTTGAGTACGCCGCAGGTGATGTAGATCATGCGGCTGTCGCGCTCGACCTTGTAGTTGCCCAAATTGAGCGTACCGGTGATCATGCTGCCGATCCAACCGACGACGGCGATGATCAGCAGATACAGCAGACGGTTGCGGCTCGTCGGCGCGCCTGAAATGCGAAACTGCGGCAAAACGATCAGCATCGTCAGCGTAACGAGCGTCTGGATCACAGGCAGAAACAGCAGCTTGTGCCGCAGCGCCTCGGCCACGGAAAAGTGCGCGACAAGCTCGCGCGGCTCCTGCTGCGTTTGCTCCTCTTCCTCTTCCTGCGTCGTCTGAACGCCGGACAGGCCCTGCTTGATGTCCATGAGCGACTGCTTGAGCTGCAGCGCCTGCTGCTCGCGCAGGACGAATTTGAAATCGGTGGAGTTGGCCGTGCGCGAAGAGTTAAGGTCGATCTTGACCTTTGCCGTGCCGATGAGCCGCTCGAAAATACTGCGTTCGACATTGACCACGGCGATGTTCTGGATCGGCAAACGCGACGAGGCGCGGAACATGGTCTTGCGCTCGTACACAAAATCGACGCCGTCGATGTAAAAGGTCGTGCGCTTCCAGAAACGTATGGAGATGTAAATATACCAGATCAGAAAAACCGTGATCGCCAGTCCGATCAGCGCCGAGCGCCGGCCCTCATACAGCGCCTGCTGTACGAGAGAACGGTAATAATCGACGGTAAAGATCTCCCATCCGACGTCCTTCAGCTCGTTGACCTCCAGAAACAGAAGAAATGCGATCACGGCGCCCGCACGTTCCAGGACGATCGAAAAATGGTTGCGCGTCGGGGATTCAAACATCCTGCCTGTCCCCTTTTCCCTGAATTTTGCCCAGTACCGTTTCATTGATGTACAGGGCGATCTCGTCGGCGGCGTCCGGTTCGAGGAAGCGGAACGCCGCGGAGGAACCCGCCGTCGTCACCATCACCTTGGCGACGCCGACCGCGTTGTCCAGCGGTCCCTTGCGGATGTCAATCTGATAGATGCGGTCGATCGGCACGATCGTACGGCGGATAAACAGAAGGCCCTCGATGATCTCGATGCGGTCCTTGGCGATCAGGTAACGGTAGCGTCTGAAACGGATCGGCGGCGCGATAAGCGTATACGCGACCGACAGCACGAGCGCTGCGGCGACTAAGATCAATCCGGCCTTGCCGAGAATATCGCGTGCAAAAATCGCGGCCGCGGCGGCCGGCGCGATCAGGATAAGAAAAGTGCCGATCGCGGACGTGATGCGCATGAGCGTGATCGCCTTGGGCGACGGTGTTCTGTACTGTTCTAATTGAGGCATAGCGTTTCCTTTCTTTGCTTTACGCGTTTATCGTTTCACGCGCACACAGCGCTTCGATACGCCGCACGTGCTTGCAGTACAGCGGCATGGTGGTCTTTTTATCGCGGAACCAGCCGATCACGGACGCATGATCGCCCTCGATCACAGGCATCACGTTCCAGACGCCCTTTTCGATCTGCTTCGGATCGAACGGGACCGACGGTTCGTCCGCCGGTGCCATCGCGGACCGCGTGTTAACCACGCCGTCGTTCGGCTTCCACGACGCGTCCACGACAAAGCCGTCCGGCGTCACTTCGGTATAGCGTCCCATATAGTGCGCCATCGGGAACAGCCCGGGGAGCATCACGCCGAGCTTCGGCTCCTGCTCACCGGTTCTCGCCGTGTGCGTACCGCAGACGGCGAAGGAAAAATAGTAAACATCTTCGAGCGCGCGCAGACTGCGGTTGATGCGTTTGGAGCCGTCCACGCATACGTCGTAGAAGACGTTGTCCCCGCTGTTCTTGAAGCGGCGGAATTCCTTCATGCTGAAGAACGAACCTTTGCCGCCGACGCCAAACTGTCCGAGCTGCGCGTCAAAGACGCCGCGAAGCGCCGGCACGCAGGACGTGATGTGGCTCGCCTCGTAATAGACAGTCTGCAAAAAGAACCGCAGCCATGCCGGCAGTGCGAACTGCATGTCCGTGCCGTCGTGGGGCGCGCTGATCGTTGCAATGCTGAAGATCCGCCCGCCGTGTCCGCCCTCAAAAAGCGGCGAAAGCGAACCGTCCATCGTGGCCTCGCGCTCCTCGGCGCAACCGTCCGCCAGCAGCGTCGCGAGCATCCGCGCCGTCACGCCGCCGAAGGAATGACTGATGAAATTCACCTTTTTCACACGACCGTTTTCGTCCTTCTCTCCCCAACCGGGGAAAAGCGGTTTTTCATAGGTGCGCCCATATCGCGCGTGTCCGAAGCGCGCGCTGTGCGCCGCGCCGTAATCGACGCGCGTACCGGTCAATTGCGCATACAGCTCGCACGTTCTGTCCCATGCGCTGCCCATCGGCGGGATCGACGCGGCATACGTCTCAAATCCGCGTGCGTTGAGGATCTTGACAATATCAAAATGTGAGAACCCCCAATACGGCAGCACGCGCGAAAGACTGCTCGTCTCACCCCAGCCGCCCATTCCGGGCACAAGGACATAAGGATACCCTTTGACTTGCATAGTTTTCTTCCTTCCGAATACACAGACAGCGCATCATTTCTGCCGATGACACGCTGCGTTACCGTTTATTCTTTTTCGCGGCGTTCCTTGCGTTCGCGCCGTTCTTTTTTCTCCGTGTCGTCCTCCTGCGCGTCGCGCGGCGTGATCTCGACCTTGACCTTGCCGATGCGGCGGTCCTCGACGTTGAGGATCGTGAAGTGCAGGTTTTCGTAGTCTACCTCGTTCATTTCGCCGTCCTTCGGCAGATAGCCCAGCCGGCTGATCAAAAAGCCTGCCAGCGTGTCGTAGTCGCCCTCCGGGATCTGAACGCCGACCAGCTCGTCGACCTCGTCAATGAACGTGGTGCCGTCGATGGTAAACGTATTCTCGTTGATCTTGGATATCTCCTCTTCCTCGTCGTCGTATTCGTCCTGGATATTGCCGACGATGGATTCCAGCAGGTCCTCGATCGTCACAAGTCCGGCCGTGCCGCCGTACTCGTCCACAACGATGGCGATCTGCGTATGCGTTTCGGTCATTTCCGTAAACAGGTCGCCGCAATTCTTCGTCTCCGGGATGTAGTACGCCTCGCGCATGATGCTGCGCAGCGTCGTTTCCTTCGGGAGCTGATGCCCGACGTAGGGCAGCAGATCCTTGATATATACCACGCCGATGATGTTGTCGGGGTCCTCCTCATAGACGGGGATACGCGAACGCCCCTCTTCGACGGACAGGCGCACCACGTCGTCGAGCGGATCGTCCGCCTCGATGGCGACCATATCCGTGCGGTGCGTCATGATGTCGCCGGCGTCCAGGTCGTCAAACTCGAAGATGTTGTTGATCATTTCCTTCTGCACATCCTCGATCACGCCCTTCTCCTCGCCGACGTCGACCATCATGCGGATCTCCTCCTCCGTCACCGACTCCTGGTCGGCGTGCGGATCGATCCCGAACAGCCGTACCACGCCGTTGGTGGAGAGAGACAGAATCTTGACAAAGGGGATCGTGAGCTTCTGCACGAACAGCAACACGCCCGCCACGCGGAAGGAGATCTTCTCGGGGCGGCTCATGGCGATCTTTTTCGGTGCCAGCTCTCCCAGTACAAGGGAAAAGTAAGACGTCGCAATCGTGATAAGCACCAGCGCAAGTCCCTTGACCAGCGTCAATCTCTGCGCAAAAAACGGAACGCGCAGAAACACACCGGAGAGCTTTTCGACGAAGGACTGCGACGCGGACGCCGAAGTCAGGAAGCCGGCAAGCGTCACGCCGATCTGGATGGTGGACAGGAAGTTGCTGGAATTCTTCGTCAGCTTCACGACCTGCCGCGCCTTTTTATGGCCCTCCTCGGCCATACGCTCGATCTTATTGTCGTTGAGAGAAATGATGGCGATCTCGCTCATGGCGAAAAACGCGTTGATGAGAATCAGTGCAAACAGCAGCACCAACTGCCAGAAAATCCCCGTAGCAGGGTCAGGGTCGTCCATTTAGGGCATACTCCTTTCAAGAGGTAAAAATATGTATACAATAATATATACCATAATATTATACAGAATTATACGTGTTCTGTCAATCCCCCGCAAGGGATTTCTGCACCAGATCGACAATGCGTTCCGCGGACCTGCCATCCGTCGCGTCGAAATTGCACGCGGCGAAGCGGCGAAGCGCGTCGGCGTCCGCGCGCGCAGAGCGCACGGCGCACAGAAGATCGTCGAACGTTTCGGCCACGGCGCCGGGGACATAGGTCTTGTAGTCGTGATAAAAGCTGCGCGTACCGGCGTACTTCTCCAGATCGAACGCAAAGAACACGCAGGGCTTGCCGAGCAGCGCGAAGTCGAGGCAGATCGACGAATAGTCCGTGATCAGCAAATCGCACGCAGCGATCAAATCGCCCGCGTTGGGGTACGCCGTCATATCAAGAACGTCCGGCGGGACGTCGACGTCATGAAACTGCGGATGCAGCCGCAGCACGAGCCGGTACTCCCCGCCCAATTCGTCCTGAAAACGCGCAAAATCAAACTGCCGCAGCAGCGCGCGGTTCTCGCCGGGATCGTCGCGGAAGGTCGGCGCGTACAGCGCGATCTTTTTGTCCGTGCCGCCGAACCACTTCTCGCGGAACGCGCGCACGTTAAAGCTGCGACTGTTCTGCACATACCGGTCCGCACGGGGCGAGCCGAGCGGCAGCACCTTTTCCTGCGGCACGCCGAACGCCGAGGCATAGATCGGCGCGACGTCCGCGGACGAACAGATAACATAACGCAGCTTCGCGTTGCCGCGCTTCACGCGCACGCGCACGTCTTCGGGCAGATCGGGAACGTCCAGACCGAACCGCTTGAACGCGCCCTCCGCGTGCCACAGCTGCGTCCAGACCGCGTTTTTACGCACGCGCAGATCGGCCAGCGGCATGAAATTGTCGTTGAGAAATACCGCCTGCGCCGTCGCCAGATCATACGCGCCTTTTGTGAAAAAGCGCAGCATCCGCAGTACGGCGGCGGCGTTCCATGTTTTCGGACGGACGTCTGCGCCGCTGACGCGCACCGTCGGGACGCCGCGCCGGCGCAGCTCCTGTTCGACCTCGCCGAGCGAATCGGTGAACGACGCCATATGCGGCGAGAGCAGCGCAAAACGGCGGCGAATCGGCAAAAGCGCGCAGAGATTAAAGCTGCACGCAAAGATTTTGTAGGCTATGTTCTTCATCGTGACCTCGCAAGTACGGAATGAGTCGGGCGGCCGCGAATGCGCCGTCCGGGACGGCCGGCTACCGGCCGACCGCAATCTGGATGGCGCGGAAGATAGCAGAGAACGCACGTTCCTTCAAAGGTTCGGGCACGGGCATACGCATCATAAAGCGCAGTGTCCGGCTGTCGGCGCTGCACGGGCGGCGCAGCGTCAGCGTGTATTTTCCCTTTTTCTGCGCGCGCGCGCACTGAAAAAAGCTCTCACGCGGCAGCACATGCAGATTCTCGCACGCCTGCCAGCGCTGCGGCACGTCGCTGCCTTCCGGCACGAACACCTCGAACAGCGGCATAGACTGCATATAGAGCCGTTCGACCGTTTCCGCCTGCGCGTGCGGGAGCAAAACTGATACCAGCGGGTTTTTCGCCGCCTCGGCGCGGTCAAAGTACAGCGTCGGCAGATCGGCGTTCAGCCGCCGGACGCGCGCCTGCGTTTCGTCGGTCATGTCCTGCATAAACGTCCTGTGTCCCGCGGCGATCACGCGCAGCATTGCGTCGTCCGTCTGCCACAACAGACGGTAAAACTGCGAGATCAGCACATAGTCGCCCTTGTATAGGATCTCCTGAATATAGTCTTCTCTGCGCGGATCGTCCACGAGCGCACGCTCGGCCGCCGCGCGGATACGCGCCATCGCGCAAAGGAAATCCGAAATCAGCTTTTCGCTCACGCGCTGCGATACGGACGCGTCCTTGGCCGCGTCATGCCTGCGGTAACGCATCGTCGCGCCGGTCGTACCGGTCAGCTTCGTCACGGCGTCCGACAGCACGAACTCCATAAAGAACGCGCCTTCTTCGGAATAGCCGATCTGCGGGAACGTCACGCCCGAACGGTGCAGCGTTTCCAGCCGGTAGCATTTGTTGCCGACCAGAAAATTCCACAGCAGCGTTTTGTTGAATTTGTCAATGGTACGGCATTTCGCCAGCGCGTCGGCATAACCGTTGTATTTCTCGTCCACGGCGCCGAACGACTGCAAACGGCCGATCGCCGCGTCTGCGCCCGTTTCGTCCAGCACGTCGGCAAAGGCGCGCAGCGCGTCGGCGGTCAGCAGATCGTCGCTGTCGAGGAACAGGATATACGTCCCCGCGGCTTCGCATATGCCGTGGTTGCGCGCGGCGGAAACGCCGGCGTTCTCCTGCCGCAGAAGGCGAAAGCGCGGATCGCCCGCGCAGAAATCGGACACGATCTGCGCCGTGCCGTCCGTCGAACCGTCGTCCACGACCAACACCTCGACGTCCCGCAGCGTCTGTGCGCACAGGCAGTCGAGCGTTTCGGATATATACTTTTCCGCATTATAGGCCGGTACGACGACCGTCACGCGCGGCATAGGATCACCCCGGGATTCTTCAGTTAGTTGCGGATGTGTCTTCGGTCTGCACTTTGCGCTCCATGCAGTACAGGAAGGGCGTGAAGCCCTGCTTCGTCCAGAATGCGCAGGCCGCCGAGTTGAACGCCCAGACGTTCAGCTCCAGCTTCGGGAAGCCGCGCGCGATCACTTCACGGTTGAGCGCCTCAATCAAAAGCGTACCAATCCCCTGCCCGCGGCAGGCTTTGTCCACGCAGATCTCCTCCACCTTGCAGAAGCTGCGGCCGTCCCGCAGGATCGTCGCGCTCTCGCGTACGAAAGACGCGAATACATATCCGTTCACTGTATCGTCCGTCTCCGCGACCAGCAGCAGTCCTTCCTTATCGAACAGCATCCGACGCGTCTCTTCTCGCATCTCGTCGCCGAACGGTTTTTGGAAGAAATCCGGCCTGCCCTTGCCGCGCAGCTCCAGAAGCTGGGTGCGCAGCGCGTTCACACGCTCGAGATCCTTCTTTTTCGCCGGACGCACCGCATCCTTATTCTTCTTCCACAGCATAGTATTCCCCCGCATTCTTCGGATATTTCGTAAAAAAGGCTGAGTTTCCCCAGCCTTATTTTTTATTCTGATTGACTTTTTCGTCGTAGATGTCGCACACCTCGTCCGCCGTGCCGGAAGCGATCAGCCTGCCCTTGTCGATCAGGATTGCCCTGTTGCACAGACGGCGTACCTGCTCGGTATTGTGCGAAACGAACAGCACCGTCACGCCGCGGTCGAACATAGAGCGGATCTTCGCCTCGCTCTTTTTCTTGAACTTCGCGTCGCCCACGGACAGCACTTCGTCCAGGATCAGCACTTCGGGATTGACGGCGGTCGCGATCGAAAAGCCCAGGCGCGCGCGCATTCCGGAGGAATAATTCTTGACGGGAACGTCCATGAAATCCTCCAGTTCGCTGAACGCGACGATCTCGTCGTACTTCTCGGCGATGAACTTGCGCGAATACCCCATCGTCGCGCCGTACAGGAACACGTTTTCCTTGCCGGAGTAATTCATATCGAACCCCGCGCCCAGTTCCAGCATCGGCGCGATGACGCCCTCGACGTGCACGCTGCCCTTCGTCGGCTTGAGCACGCCGGCGACGACCTTCAGCAGCGTGCTCTTGCCTGCGCCGTTGAAGCCAAGCACGCCCAGCCGCTCGCCTTTTGCAATCTCAAAGGAAATATCCGTCAGCGCCCAGAACTCCGTATAATGCAGCTTCCGGGTGACGAGCTTGATGATATATTCTTTCAGATTGTCGATTTTTTCTTTGTTCAGATTGAAAAGCACGCTGACGTTTTCAACCTTGACTGCCGGAGTACGTTCGTCCATATCGTGATCCTCAGATATGCAGGATAAAGTCGTCCTGCTTCTTGTAGAAGGCGACGCCGCCGATGAGCAGCATCAGCAGAGAAAAGCCCAGAGAATACCAGAACCAGTGCCAGTTCCACATCACACCGAACAACACGCAGCTGCGGAACATCGACACGATGGAATACAGCGGATTCGCCATCAGCGCCATCTTGACCACAGGCGCGGCCTTGAGCTGGTCGACGTGGTAGAAGATCGGCGTCAGATAAAACAGCAGCATACAAAACACATCGTACAGATACTCGACGTCCTTGAAAAACACTTCCAGCACCGACAGGATCAGTCCGACGCCCAGACACAGCAGAAACAAAATCAGGATCGGCACGATCGCCAGCGCCGCATAGCCGGTAACATGCACGGGCTTGTCCGAGAAGAGCTGGAAGTAAACGATAAATACCACCAGCACCGAAAGCGAGATCAGGAACGTGATGAAGGTGGACAACACGTTGGACACCGGATATATATACTTTGGTATATAGACCTTCTTAATGACCGAAGCGGACAGGCGGATCGAGCGCATGGCGCGCTTGGTGGACTGCGAATAAAACTCATACAGCAGCCGCCCGCAAAGCAGATAGACCGGATAGTTCAGCACCGCCTTGTTGTCCCGTCCGAAGATGTTGGAGAACACCAGCACCAGCACGAACGTCGTCATAAGCGGCTGCAGAAACGTCCAAAATACGCCCAGCACGGAGTTGCGGTACTGGAGCTTGATATTCTTTTTGACGATCTCCGCCAGAAGAAATCGGTAAGTATATAAGCGTTTGAACATCAGCGTCGCCACTTTCGGAAATAGTACAGCATGGACCGGATCTGGATCCGGCGCAGTTTACTGTTTTTCTTGCTCTCTCTGCCCCAGACGTGATAGATGCACGCGTCCGGATAGTACACCGCGCGGCTCGTCAGACGCACCGTGCGCGTCAGATCGCTGTCCTCGAAATACATGAAGTAGTGCGGATCAAAGCCGCCGAGCTCCCGAAACAAATCGGTACGAATCAGCATAAAGCAGCCGGTCGCGTTCTCGATGTCGCGCGGGACGGAAAGATCCTCGTCCAGCATCGCGTATTCGCGCAGCAGCCGGCTCGGCTCGCCGTGGCCGCGCAGACGGCTGGCAACGAGATAACGGAGAGTAGGATCTCTCTTGCCGAGAATCTGATCGCGCCCGTCCGGGAACCGGATATGCGGCGAAAGCAAGCCGACGTCAGGATTTCCGCGCATATAGACCGCCATCTTTTCCAGCACGTCGTCGCGCACGATCACGTCCGGATTGATGATCGCGTGAAACTCGGAGTCGAGCAGCGGCAGCACCAGATTGTGCCCCGCACCGAAGCCCTTGTTGGTATGCGGTTCCAATATCTCCACACGCGGATCGTCGCCGTATTTTCTGCGCAAAAGCTCCGGCGTTCCGTCGGTGGAAAAGTTATCTACGATATATAATTTAAAATCCACGCCGCGCGTTTCCCCGAGCAGCGTTTGCAGCGTCTTGTCGATCGTGCGCATGTTGTTGTGCGTCACGATGCAGCCGGATACCTTACAACCGGTCATATTGAATCTACACCCCTATTTTTCAGAAAGCAGCGCCCGCAACAGCGAAAGGCGCCAAAGGATCTTCTGCGCTGCGGACGTCCTGCCGCCGGTCACGTTGTCGCCGTTTCGGCGGTACAGCAGCAGCGCCTGCGGCAAAAAGCAGACGCGTCCGCGTCGTTCGGCCGCAAGACCGATCCATTGATCGTGCATCGGGATACCGGACGGGAACGGCAGCGCGGCGTCGCGCACGTCCCGTGTGAACGCCATACAGCAGCCCATGTAGCTGTTGCGCAGGAAATTGCGCCAGAAGCCGGGCCTGCTGCCGTGCAGCGCGAAGTAGGACGGCGCAGTCACCCGCAGGTTTTCGTCCGTCACGCGCGCGTCATGTACCACCAGACACGCACCGCCTTCGATCTCACGCAGAACGAGCCGGAGCTTGTCCGGCAACCAGACGTCGTCCTGGTCGCACAGGAACATAACGTCGCCCGACGCGGCGGACAATACGGACGCAAAGTTGCGCACGACGCCCTGACCGGGTCCGCGCAGGTACCGCACGCGCGCATCCTCCAGCGCCAGCGCGCGGACGATCCGCTCGGTCTCGCCGCCGGGCGCATCGTCGGACACCAGCAGCTCGTCGCCCTGTCGCAGCTGCGGCAGAACAGAACGGATCTGCGCTTCAATATAGCGTTCCCCGTGATAGGCCGCCATACAGACCGATACTTCCATTTTGATTCTCCACATTTCAAAATGCCGATACAATGTATATAATAGCAGATTCTTTTGCGCTTTACAAGCATTTTTGCCCAAAAGCGCAAGCTGTAACCGTTTTTTAACCTTTTGATAGCGGAAACAAGAAAAGAGCAGCCGACCGAAGCCGACTGCTCAAAATGGGTTTTTGAAATTATTCCGCGGGTGCGTACATATCCTTCAGGCGCAGCAGATGCGCGTATCTGTCGAGCGAGGCCTGCTCCGCCTTGGCGAACAGCATCTCGGCGCGTTCCGGGAAGGAACGGGTCAGCGAGGAATAGCGCGCCTCGTTGAGGATGAATTCGCGATAGCCGGGCGCCGGCTCTTTGCTGTCGATGGAGAAGGGATTCTTGCCCTCCGCCTTGAGCGCGGGATTGTAGCGGAACATGTTCCAGTAGCCGCAGGCGACCGCCTTCTTCATTTCCTTCTGGCAGTTGACCATGCCGCCCTTGATGGAGTGCATCTCGCACGGCGCGTACGCGATGACGATGGACGGGCCGTGATAGGCTTCCGCTTCGCTGAGCGCCTTGAGCGTCTGGTTCATGTCGGCGCCCATCGCGATCTGCGCAACGTAAACGTAGCCGTAGCTCATGGCGATCTCGGCGAGGCTCTTCTTGGCGATCGCCTTGCCGGCCGCTGCGAACTGCGCGACCTGGCCGATCTGGGACGCCTTGGACGCCTGGCCGCCGGTATTGGAGTACACCTCGGTATCGAAGACCATGATGTTGACGTCTTCGCCGCTGGCAAGGACATGGTCCACGCCGCCGAAGCCGATGTCGTATGCCCAGCCGTCGCCGCCGAAGATCCAGATGGACTTCTTGGCGAGGTATTCCTTGTTGGCAAGGATCTCGCGGCAGAGGTCGCAGTCTGCGCCGTCGATCGCGGCGATCAGCTTTTCGGTCGCCGCAGCATTGGCGGTGCCGTCGTCAAGCGTGGCAAGGTATTCTTCCGCGGCTGCCTTCGTCTCGGCAGGCGTTTCGTCGGCAGCGGCGATCGCTTTGACCTTTTCGATCAGACTGCCGCGGATCGCGTTCTGGCCGAGATACATGCCGTAGCCGTGCTCCGCGTTGTCCTCAAACAGGGAGTTCGCCCATGCGGGACCGCGGCCGTCCTTGCCCACGGTATAGGGAGAAGTCGCGGCAGGGCCGCCCCAGATGGAGGAGCATCCGGTCGCGTTGGAGATATACATTCTGTCGCCGAACAGCTGGGTGATCAGACGCGCATACGCGGTCTCGGCACAGCCTGCGCAGGAGCCGGAGAACTCCAGCAGCGGCGTCTTGTACTGGCTGCCCATGACGGTGTTGTTCGCAAGATCCTGCTTGACGGAAACTGCCTCGACCATGTAGTCGAACGCGACCTGCTTGTCCTCCTGGCTCTCGCGGGAGACCATCTTCAGAGAATTGGTCGGGCAGACGCCGACGCAAACGCCGCAGCCCATGCAGTCCATGGGAGAAACGGCCAGATAATACTTGTAAACGCCCTTGCCCTTGCCCTTCTTGTCGACCAGCGCCGTACCTGCGGGAGCGGCGGCAGCCTCTTCCTCGCTGAGCGCATAGGGACGGATGGTGGCGTGCGGACAAACGTAAGCGCACTGGTTGCACTGTGCGCAGGTGGAGCCGTCCCATTCGGGCACGGAAACGGCGACGCCCCTCTTTTCATAGGCGGCCGCGCCCTGCTCGAACGTACCGTCCGCGTGATCCATGAACGCGGAAACCGGCAGCGCATCGCCGTTCATCAGACCGACGGGCTTCATGATGCCGTCGACCTGCTTGACCAGCTTCGCCGCGCCCTTTGCGCAAGCCTCGGGCGCTTCGTCCGCGGCGTCCGCCCACTCGGCGGGCACGTCGACCTTGACATACGCGGTCGCGCCGGCGTCGATGGCCTTTTCGTTCATCTCAACGATCTCTTTGCCCTTCTTCATGAACTTCTGGGCTTTTTCCTTCATATAGCCGATAGCTTCCTCTTCAGGCAGCACCTTCGACAGGGAGAAGAACGCCGACTGCAGCACAGTGTTGGTACGCTTGCCCAAACCGATCTGCGCCGCAAGGTCGATGGCGTTGACGATATAGAGCTGGATGTTGTTCTTTGCGATATAGCGCTTGGCCTCTGCGTGCAGCTTGCTGCCGAGCTCTTCCGGCTTCCACTGGCAGTTGATCAGGAACACGCCGCCGGGCTTGACGTCGTTGACCATCTTGTAGCCTTTTTCGACGTAGGACGGGTTGTGGCACGCCACGAAGTCGGCCTTGTTGATATAGTAGGGGCTCTTGATGGGGCTGTCGCCGAAGCGCAGATGCGAGATCGTGATGCCGCCGGTCTTCTTGGAGTCGTACTGGAAGTACGCCTGCACGTATTTGTCGGTATGATCGCCGATGATCTTGATGGAGTCCTTGTTCGCGCCGACGGTGCCGTCGCCGCCAAGGCCCCAGAACTTGCACTCGATCGTGCCTTCCGCGGCGGTATTGGGGCTTTCCTTTTCCTCAAGAGAAAGACCGGTCACGTCGTCGCAGATGCCGATGGTGAAGCTGCGCTTGGGCGCGTCCTTCGCCAACTCGTCGTACACGGCAAACACGCTCGCGGGCGGCGTGTCCTTGGAACCGAGGCCGTAACGGCCGCCGATGACGTCGATCGCGCGGCCTTCCGCAGCGAGCGCGGCGACCACGTCGAGGTACAGCGGCTCGCCCAGGGAGCCGGGCTCCTTCGTGCGGTCGAGCACGGCGATCTTCTTGGCCGAAGCGGGGATCGCCGCGGCAAGTCTCTTGGCGCTGAAAGGTCTGTACAGACGAACCTTCACAAGACCGACCTTCTCGCCCTTGGCGGTCAGGTAGTCGATGACCTCCTCCGCAACGTCGCAGATGGAGCCCATCGCCACGATCACACGGTCGGCGTCAGGCGCGCCGTAGTAGTTGAAGAGCTGATAATCGGTGCCCAGCTTCTCGTTGACCTTGCCCATGTACTTCTCCACGATGTCGGGGACAGCGTCATAGTACTTGTTGCAGGCCTCGCGGTGCTGGAAGAAGATGTCGCCGTTTTCGTGCGAGCCGCGCATCACGGGACGCTCGGGATTAAGCGCGCGCTTGCGGAACGCGGTCACGGCGTCCATGTTGCACATTTCCTTGAGATCGGCATAGTCCCAGACCTCGATCTTCTGGATCTCGTGCGAGGTGCGGAAGCCGTCGAAGAAGTTGATGAACGGCACACGGCCTTCGATAGCGGCCAGATGCGCCACGGCGCCCAGATCCATGACCTCCTGCGGGTTCGTCTCGGCCAGCATCGCAAAGCCGGTCTGACGGCAGGCGTACACGTCGGAGTGGTCGCCGAAAATGTTCAGCGCGTGCGAAGCGACGCAGCGTGCGGAAACGTGGAACACGCTGGGCAGCAGCTCGCCCGCGATCTTGTACATGTTCGGGATCATCAGCAGCAGACCCTGCGACGCGGTGTACGTCGTCGTCAGCGCACCAGACGCCAGAGAGCCGTGCACGGTGCCGGCGGCACCCGCCTCGGACTGCATCTCGACGACCTTGACGGTGTTGCCGAAGATGTTTTTAAGCCCCTGCGCCGACCACTGATCGACGTAGTCCGCCATCGGGCTGGACGGTGTGATCGGGTAAATGCCCGCAACTTCCGTAAACGCATAAGATACGTGCGCCGCGGCGTTGTTGCCGTCCATGGTTTTCATTTTTCTTGCCATGAAAAGAACCTCCCTAATATAAAAATATTTTTATGAACGAAACATTCCAATTTATTGTAACACTTTCGGTTGTCAATGTAAAGGAATTTTTCAAAAAAACTCCGCAGAATTCTTGTATAATTGACGATTTTCCGCTATAATGGATACACACGGGCAACGCCCGCATGAAAAAGAAAGGAACCAAAATCATGACGGCAAGCATACATTCTTTCGGGCTGGACGGACTGCACTGTTTCGACGTGACGGTGGAAGTGGACGCGTCGCAGGGTCTGCCGGCGTTTGATATCGTAGGACTGGCGGACGTCGCTATCAAAGAGTCGAAAGAACGGGTGCGCGCCGCGATGCGCAACAGCGACACGCAGTTCCCGATGAAACGCATTATCGTAAATCTCTCCCCCGCCGACGTGCCGAAAAACGGCGCGGTCTACGATCTTCCTATCCTGGTGGGTCTGCTGGCGGCGAGCGGACAGCTGGCGGCGGTCTCCCGCCGCGCCGCGTTTATGGGACAGTTGTCACTGGACGGCCGCGTCCTGCCGGTACACGGCGCACTGCCGATGGTGCGCCACGCCGCCCGCGCGGGATTTGACGCGGTCTTTCTGCCGAAAGACAATCTCGACGAAGTAAAATACGTTCCCGGCATCGCGCTGCTGCCGGTCGGATCGGTGCGGGATCTTTTGCGCCATCTGAAGGGAGAAAAGCGCATCCCGCCCGCCGCTGCGGCGCAGTACCGCAGCAGCGAAACGCACTATGACGTCGATTTCAGCGAGGTCATGGGACAGCAACCGGCGCGGCGGGCGTTGGAGATCGCCGCCGCGGGCGGTCACAACGTGCTGATGATCGGACCTCCCGGCAGCGGCAAAAGTATGCTGGCAAAACGCTTTGTCACCATCCTGCCCGATCTCTCTTTTGAGGAAGCGATGGAATGTACCGAGCTCTATTCCGTCGCCCGCAAGCTGCCGGACGGCGGGCTGATCCGCCGCCGTCCTTTCCGTTCTCCCCACCACTCGGCGTCCCTTGCCGCCATTTGCGGCGGCGGCACGCCTCCCCGCCCCGGCGAGATCTCGCTGGCGCATAACGGCGTGCTGTTTCTCGACGAATTCCCGCAGTTTTCCTCCACGCTGCTGGAAGCGCTGCGCCAGCCGCTGGAAGACCGGGAGATCACCGTGTCCCGCGCGTCCGCGTCGGTCACTTTTCCCGCCAACATCTCACTGCTTGCGGCGATGAACCCCTGTCCCTGCGGCTTTTTCGGGCATCCCACCAAAAAATGCACCTGCTCTCCCGCCGCCATCCGCCGCTATCTGCAAAAGATCAGCGGTCCCGTCCTGGACCGCATCGATCTGCATATCGACGTACCGGCGGTGCCTTACGAACATATTTCTTCCACTGAAACGGCGGAGCGTTCCGCCGACATCAAAGCGCGCGTCAATAAAGCCCGCGCCGTACAGCGCGAGCGTTACAAGGGACGCGGATTTTCCAAAAACGCCGATCTCACTCCCGCCGCCGTCAAGGAATTCTGTATGCCGGACGCCATGGGAGACAGTCTGCTGCGCCGGCAGTTTGAAGCGGACGCGCTCAGCGCCCGCGGCTACGCGCGGGTGCTGAAGGTCGCGCGCACCGTCGCGGATCTCGCAGGCAGCGACGCCGTCACCGGCGAACACGTCCTGGAAGCCCTGCACTTCCGCAGCGTGCTGAGAAAGTATTCTCTGTGATAGAAGCGACATTCCGAAAAAAACGATTTGGCATGATAAAAATATCATAACGTATCGACCGAAACAGATAATCATTCTCTGTTTCGGCCGTTTTTTCTTGCAATTTTCTGTTTGCTATGCTTAACTGAAATTGCGACACAATATAATATTTTCGCTTTACGTGCTGCAAGTGTGCATTTTTCTGGCAAAAACGCATGCTCCTTTTCGCATACTTGTAGTACGTGAAAAATTGTGTCGCAGCAATCGGGGCAGTGCGTTTTTCGGTGCGCAGCCACGGCTGCGCACTTTTTTATTCTGCGAGGTAACTGCACCATGCCTGTAATTTTAACAAGAGGGGAAGCAGCGCTCAGATACGCAAACAAGATTTCAATGCGAACACGAAAGTGTTTGACGGCACGATCAGTCGATCCGTCGCTTTCGGCGCATTCCGTGGCGGTGCGTTCGGCGTGGGCGCCGCGGTAGGCGGCGCCGCAGCAGGCATTGTAAAAGGCGGAATCAAGGCGATCGCCAAAGGGATCAACCACCTGACTATGGATAGAGAGGCATTGGCGATCGAGCAGGATTGGTACGATCGTATCAACGGCGTTCTTGCAAATGTTTTCTTTTCATAAACCGTTCCATTACCGGCGAACGGCTTGTCTAAGAAAGCGCGTTGTGAAAATCACAACGCGCGGCTTCTCTTAATTTTTCCCCAGATGCTTTTTGACGGCGTTTCGCACCCGCAGAAAGTCGTTGGTGAGGATGGTGTCGATCCCCATGTCGATATAGCGGCACGCTTCCTCCGGATCGTCCGCGTAAAAGACATTGCATATAATGCCGTTGCGGTGGGCG
>JAFSYP010000023.1 GCA_017449935.1 Clostridia bacterium | reverse complement strand
TCCGCGATGATGCTGTCGATCAGGCGGAAAACAGCCGATAAAATCAGGGGCAGCGTCGTGACCAGTATCTCCGACAAATGGCCGACCAGCTCCGTGACGAGCGAACCCGCCATGGCGATCAGAACCGGCAGCTGTTCGAGCAAAAAGGAACCGAGCCAATCGAGGAGCATCGGAATTGCGTCACCGAGCAGAGACGGCAGTACGGAAAGAATGGTCTGCAGCGCGAACTCCAGCTGAGAAAACGCCGTCGAAAGAAGCAAAGGAAACGCGTCCGTCAAAGCGGAGGTCAGAAACAGGATCGCCGACGGCAGTCCTTCCGCCAGCATTTGCCCGAACGAGGCGAGCAGACTGGGCTCGGCTTCTGCCAGAACGGACGCGGCGGACAGAATGCCGCCGAACAGAGCCTCGCCGAGCGATACGGCGGTCTCCAGAAATACGGGTGCGTTCTCGGTAAAAGACTGTGCGATGAGTACGGTCGTTTCGGCAAGCCGGGTCAGCAGTTCCGGCGCGGCCTGCGTGAGTCCCGACACCAGCGTCATCAGAATCTCGTGACCGGCGGACAGGATCGACGGCAGGCTCGATAAAATGCCGTCCGCAAGCGTCAACAGCAGCGGTACGGCAACGGCGACCAGATTCGGCGCGGCAAAATTCAGGCCGTCGATCAGGGAGCCGATGATAAGCTCCGCCGAGGACACCAGCATATCCGTATTCTCGGCGATGCCGCTCAAAAATACAGAGATTATATTCACCGCGATCGCTACGACCTTCGGCAGATATTCGTTGATTTTGACAAGGAGATTCGACACAGCCTGTCCGACCGCGTCGCCGATTTTCATCCAGTCTCCGTCCGCAGAGGCGAGCGCCTTGGTCAGATCGCGGACGATACCCGTCATGTCAGTGAGCGCGGTCTGCTTGAGAGAAGCGAAGATTTCGCCCGTCTCGATCTTCAGACCTTCGAGCGCGGACGCCCAGCTGCGCTCCGTACCGGCGAGACCGGACTCCATCGTACCGGCCATCTCCTCGGCGGCTCCGGCGGAATCCTTGATCAGCGCGTCCAGTTCGGCAAATCTGCCGTTTGTCGACTCCAAAAGGGCGTTGACCGCCGCTATATCCCTCTTATTAAAGATCGTACTGATGGCGGCGGTTTTCTCCTCCTGCGACAGCGACGACAGGGCTTTGTTGAGGTCGCCCATGATCTCGTCGAGCTGCCGCATGTTGCCCTCGGCGTCGTAGATCGACACACCGAGACGCGCGAGTTCTGCCGCGCCGTTCTTCGTCGGCGAGGACAGCGACAGCAGCACGTTTCGCAGTTTCGTACCGCCTTCGGAACCCTTTATACCGTTATCGGCCATGACGCCGAGCGCGGTGTTGACCACGTCCAGATCCTGACCCGTCAAAGAAGCCGTACCGCCGCAGACAAGGATCGCCTCGCCGAGCTGCTGCACGGATGTGTTGGACTTCTGCGACGTTTTCGCCATCTGATCCATGTACATGTCGAGGTCAGACGTTTGCAGGTTCAGCGCGGACATACTGTCCGTGACCATATCCGACGCGTACGCCAGATCCATGCCGCCCGCCGCGGCGAGGGT
>JAFSYP010000022.1 GCA_017449935.1 Clostridia bacterium | reverse complement strand
TTGCGGCTCTCGTGCTCCTCTGCCTACGCTTAAACCTCACCTCGCGGCTTCGGCTCCAAGGCTGAGTACCGGCTGCTCGCTACGCTTTACCGGGTGCGGCCTCTCACCGCACTGTTTTATCTGCACCGAACTGGCGCACCCCTCGAAAAGCAGTATACCATATAACAGCACGTTTGACGAGTATTTTTTGAAAACAGGGTTGACTTTTCTGTGCGAGCATTATATACTTTTGGTTACATTCCTGTTTTTATGACAGTAAATAAAAATGAACTTTTAAAGGAGGCTGTTATGCAGACCGACGCTTTACAGGATCTGCTGTTTGCAGTCATGCCGCAATGGTATTGCCACATCGCAAAACCGTTCAAGCAGATGATGCATTCGGGCGTGAGCCTGGATATGTACTACTGCATCCGCATTTTGCAGCAGGTGGACACGGCGTCCATGACGGAGCTGGCACGGAGAATGCGTATGCCCAAGCAGCGCATGACGAAGCTCGCCGACCAGCTGATCGAAATGCGTTTCGTCGAGCGCGTGCCCGACCCGGACGACCGGCGCATCGTTCGCCTGCGCTGCACCGAAAACGCGCGGGAGTATGTCGACCGATTTCTCTCGAAGGACGCCGCGGAATACCGTGCGCTGTTCGACGGGATGTGCGAAGCGGACCGACGTGATTTCGGCGACGCGCTGCAAACGCTCCAGCGGATCTTCGCAAAGCTCCCGGATCGGGAATAGAAAGGAAGTGATCCCATGCTCAAAAGACTGTCCGGATGTGTTCGGGAATACAAAAAGCCGACGATCCTTACGCTGCTGTTCATCATCGGCGAAGCGATCATCGAAACCTTCATCCCCTTCATCACGGCCGATATGGTCAACGCCATCAAGGCGGGCGCTTCGGTGAAAGAAGTGCTGTCGACCGGCGCGCTGCTGATTGTGCTTGCCGTCGCGTCGCTGGCGTGCGGAGGCTTCGCGGGATTCACCTGCGCGCGCGCATCCGCCGGATTTGCCAAAAACGTGCGGCACGATCTGTTCCAAAGCATCCAACTTTTCTCGTTTGAAAATATCGACCGGTTCTCGTCCTCGTCGCTCGTTACGCGGTTGACGACGGACGTGACGAACGTGCAGATGGCGTACATGATGATCATTCGCATCGCGATCCGCTCGCCGCTGATGCTGATCTTCTCCGCCGTGATGGCGTTCATCATGGGCGGCAAGCTCGCCATGGCGTTCGTGATTGTGATCCCCGTCCTTGTGTTCGGTCTGATCCTGATCGGCAAGAAGGCGCTGCCGGCTTTTCGCAGCGTGTTCAAAAAGTACGACCGTCTGAATGAATCCATCGAGGAGAACGTCCGTGCCATGCGCGCGGTCAAGGGATTCGCGCGCGAAGAATACGAAAAGAAAAAGTTCGGCACGGCCGCCGAGAATATCCGCAAAGACTTTACCTATGCCGAGCGCGTGGTGGCGCTGAATATGCCGCTGATGCAGTTCTGCATGTATTTCAATATGGTCTTTATCCTGGCCGTCGGCTCCATGCTCGCCGTCAAACTCGGCGGCACGACGATCGACGTCGGGCAGATCTCCGCCATGCTGACCTACGGGATGCAGATTCTCATGTCGCTGATGATGCTGTCGATAATCTATGTGATTGTCACCATGTCGAGCGAATCCGCCAAGCGTATCGTCGAAGTGCTGACGGAAACGCCGTCGCTGCGCGATCCGGAGAATCCGATCATGACTGTCGCCGACGGCTCTGTGGATTTTGAAAACGTTTCCTTCAAGTACGCGGCCGACGCCAAATTGTTCGCGCTGTCGGGGATCGACCTGCATATCCGCTCCGGCATGACGGTCGGCATACTCGGCGGCACCGGCTCGAGCAAAACGACGCTCGTGCAGCTTATCCCGCGCCTGTATGACGTGACGGAAGGCGCGGTCAAGGTCGGCGGCGTCGACGTGCGCGACTACGATCTCACCGCGCTGCGCGACGCCGTGGCGATGGTGCTGCAAAAGAACGAGCTGTTCTCCGGCACCATCCGCGAAAACCTGCGCTGGGGCAGCGAAGACGCTTCGGACGAGGAGATCGAGCAGGCCTGCCGACTGGCGCAGGCGGACGACTTCGTACGCAGCTTCCCGGACGGATACGATACGCACATCGAACAGGGCGGCACGAACGTGTCCGGCGGACAGAAGCAGCGTCTGTGCATCGCGCGCGCGCTGCTGAAAAAGCCGAAGATCCTGATCCTCGACGATTCCACGAGCGCCGTCGATACGCGCACGGACGCCATGATCCGCGCCGCGTTCAAAACATACATCCCGGAAACGACCAAAATCATCATCGCACAGCGCGTGGCGTCGGTACAGGACGCCGATCTGATCCTTGTGATGGACAACGGCCGCATCTGCGCTGCCGGGACGCATGACGAGCTGCTTGCGAGCAGCGGGATCTACCGCGAAGTCTATACGCAGCAGACGAAGGGAGGCGACGAAGCATGAGGCCGCAGAAAATGCCGAACGCACCTAAAAAGCACACCTTTCGCCGAATCCTGAAAACGCTGATCGGGTACTATCCCGCGCTCGTTCCGCTGACCGCCGGATGCATCCTGTTTTCCTCTCTGGTCGCCGCGGTGCCGGACGTCCTGATCCAAAAGATCGTCGCCGTAATCGAAACGTGGCAGCCCACGCGCAACTGGGCTGCGGCTTCCAAGGAGATCGTTCCTCAGCTCGTTTTTCTGGTCATCCTGTATGTGATCTCTCTTGCCGCCGTTCTTTTATATACCCAGCTGATGGCAAAAATCACGCAGGGGTATCTGTACAAGCTGCGCGGCGCCATGTTCGAGCGGATGCAGAATCTGCCCATCCGTTATTTCGACACGCACAAGCACGGCGACATCATGAGCTACTATACCAATGACATAGACACGCTGCGGCAGCTTGTTTCGCAGGCGCTGCCCGCATTTATCCGGTCGGGCACGATCGTGGTCGGCGTGCTGGGCATTATGCTGTATTACAGCGTGTGGATGACGCTGCTGCTTCTGGCAGGCGTTTTCGCCATGATGGTCGTTTCCAAAAAGATCGGCGGCGGTTCCGCCAAGTATTTCATGCGCCAGCAGAAATCCATCGCCCGCGAAGAAGGCTTCGCGCAGGAGATGATGAACGGGCAAAAGGTCATCAAGGTCTTTTGCCGCGAAGAGCAGGCAAAGGCGGATTTCGACAAGATCAACGGCGAGCTGTACGAGGACAGCTACCGCGCGCATGCCTACGCCAACACGCTCGGCCCCGTCATCATGAACATCGGCAACGTGCTGTATGTGCTGATCGCGATCGCGGGCGGGCTTTTACTGGCGACGCACGCAAAGAACGTCAGCATCTCCGGCATGGCGTTCAGCATCAGCATCGTCGTGCCGTTCCTGAACATGACCAAGCAGTTCACCGGCAACATCAACCAGCTTTCCCAGCAGATCAATTCCATCGTGATGGGCCTCGCGGGCGCGGAGCGCATCTTCGCACTGATGGATGAAGAGCCGGAGTCCGACGACGGCTACGTTACGCTCGTCAACGCGCATATCGGCGCGGACGGCAGCGTCGAGGAAGCCGAAGAGCATACCGGTCAGTGGGCGTGGAAGCATCCGCACGGCGACGGAACGGTCACTTATACGCCGCTGCGCGGCGACGTGCGCATGACAGACGTGGATTTCTCCTATACGGAGGGCAAGCCCGTGCTGCACAACGTGACCGTCTGGGCAGAACCGGGACAGAAGGTCGCCTTCGTCGGCGCGACCGGCGCCGGAAAAACGACGATCACCAACCTCATCAACCGCTTCTACGACATCGCGGACGGCAAGATCCGTTACGACGGAATCAACATCAACAAGATCAAAAAGGCCGATCTGCGCCGTTCTCTGGGCATCGTGCTGCAGGATACCAACCTGTTTACCGGCACGGTGATGGAGAATATCCGCTACGGCAATCTCGACGCGACGGACGAAGCATGCGTCGAGGCGGCGCGGCTTTCGGGCGCGGACGATTTCATCACGCGCCTGCCGAACGGCTACCAAACGGAGCTGTCCAACAACGGCGCCAATCTTTCGCAGGGACAGCGGCAGCTGATCGCCATCGCGCGCGCAGCCGTCGCCGATCCGCCGGTCATGATCTTAGACGAGGCGACGTCCTCCATCGACACGCGAACCGAATCCATCGTGCAGAAGGGCATGGATAAGCTCATGGAGGGACGCACGGTGTTCGTCATCGCGCACCGCCTGTCCACGGTCATGAATTCCGACGTCATCATGGTGCTTGACCACGGCCGCATCATCGAGCGCGGCGATCATGAAAAGCTGATCGCCGACAAGGGGACCTATTACCGGCTCTATACGGGCGCGTTTGAATTGGAATGATGGATATGACAGAACAAAGAAAACTAATCCTGCGCCTGCGCGCGCAGCTTGTGGAAAAAGAATACGTCCTTTGCGGGATCGACGGACGCAGCGGCGCCGGAAAAACCGCGCTTGCCCAAGCGCTCCAAGAGGAATTCGGCTGCACGGTGATCCATTTGAGCGATTTCCCTCTGCGTCCCGAACAGCGCGCCCCGCAGCGTCTGCGCGAACCGGGTGGCAGCATCGACCGCGAACGTCTCCTTTCGGAAGCGCTCAAGCCGCTGCGCGCACGGCTGCCGTTCTGCTACCGGCCGTATGACGCCAAGGCTCAGACGTTCGGCGACCCGATCCCCGTCCTGCCCGGCACGATGGCCGTCGTGGAGGGTGTGTATGCCTGCCATCCGGCGCTGCGCAATTTTTACGATCTGCGCGTCTTTCTCGACGTCGATCCCGACACACAGCGCGAACGACTGCGCGCGCGGGACGCGGACGAATGGCCGCTGTACGAAACGCTCTGGCTGCCGGCAGAGGAACGGTATTTCCGGGAAACGCGCGTACGCGACCGGTGCAATCTCGTGTTAAAATAAGCAAATTCGCATAGAAAAAGGGAGCTTCTTCAAGGACAGTCTTTGAAGAAACTCCTTATTCTTTTTATTCCGAAAAAGCGGCTTTATTCTTCGGCCGCGTACAGACTTTCATCCAGTTCCAGATCAATGCCGAGCGCGTGTTCAAGATATCCGACCGCCGCACGCATCTGCTCCGGGTTTTTACCGATATAGCCGTCTGTAATGAACGAGGTCATCTCATCGGCATAATTCAGGATCTGTCGGTCTGCGCAGTGTTCTCTGATCCACGAATCGGTTTCGTCTGCGATCTTCTTTGCGTATCCGGCCGCGTCGACCGCGTCCGGATCGCGCTCATACACGCGCATGGCCTCTTCCTCCATCTCGGTCGTATCTACGGAGAATGAATCGGCCTGCGTATACGCTTTATCCTGCAGTGAAATATCAAAGAGCGTTGTTCTGTTCGTCGACCATAATCCGGGCGACGCGCCCTGAATGCGGTCGATCAGGTAATCCGTTCCTTCGCAGAACAGCGCCTCGCTTTTTACGGCTCCGCCGGTACCATCCATTTCGATATCGTCCTTTTTGATCAAGCTGCCGTCTTTGTAGTTTAAAAGCAGCTGCGGCATCGAATATATCGCCCTGACCGTGGACAACGCGACCAGCGGGACGCCGTCTCCGTCCACGTCATAAACCCACGCGCCGACGATCTGCTCTCCGCCGTCGAGCAGCTGCTGCAGTTCCTGCCGATACAGCGCCCGCCATTCGTCCGCGGTAGCGGGTTGCGCCGCCGTTTCTGCCGCCGAAGTCTCGTTCTGCGCCGACGCCGGCTTTTCGGGAGCGGCCGTCTTTTGTCCGCACGCGGCGAACGATAGAAGCATCGACAGGATCAGGGGAAGTGCGATAATACGCTTTTCCATGCTGATTTCTCCTTTTGTGTTTTGAAGTTTTGTTTAGCTGTTTTGGAGTACATTGGCGTCGTGCATCCCATTGACCGAGCGGATACAGGGCCTTGTTTCAAAAAGGCAGCAGCAATCTGCATCATAGGGCGCAAACAATTACTGCACATACATGTTAATATTCTCGAATGTCAGCTCGTAACCGCGCTCACCTGTTTCCGTATTCTCAGTATCTCTCTTCTCTTACAGTATACCAATTCTCCGGAGTTTGTCAACAAAAGAAAAAGACGCCGAAGCGTCTTTCTGTCGCCGACAGGATTTATCTGCAAGCGATCGCGGCGACGGCGACTGCCGCGGCGGCCAGGATGGAAGTGACGATCACGAGTGTCATGGCGCGTTCTCCTTTCTTTGACTTTTTTATGCTTCCTTCAGCGGGTGGCGATCAACGCGACAACAACGGACGCGGCTGCGACGATGATGGCGGTGACGATGAATTCCATGGTCGTTCTCCTTTCTCTTTTCTTTGCGGGGTTTCTCTGTCCCCCGTCGACGCCTTTACAATACCACAACCCGCCACACATTTGGGCGGGTTGTCATTTTTAACGCATTATTTGTCATTTTTGATCGTTATTCTACAAAGCGAACCGCAGCTCTACGTCCCAGCCGCCTGCAACGAAGCGTTCGAGCAGGATGATGTCCCGAAGATCGAGCTTGTTATCGGCGTTGACGTCGGCGTTCAGCGCATCGGCGTCCACGTCCCAAGCCGCAAGCGCGCGGCGCAGCGTCACGACGTCTTTGAGGTCGATCGCCCCGTCCGCGTTTGAGTCGCCCGGTTTGTTCACGGCGCACACGGCGCAGCGGGAACAGCGCACGGTCTTCACGCCGCTCGACACGGTGACGTTCTGCGCGATCTGCACGTCAAAATCGTGACCGAGCGGCGGCAGGGCGGTCATGTAGCTCTCGCCGCAGGGACAGGTATATGTCTCGGCGCCGGGTTCCGCACAGGTCGCGGCCGTCTGCGTGCAGACGTAAGCGTGTCCCGTCGCCGGCACGGCCGTATAGTTGGACACCGTGCCGCACTTCGTACAGCGGTCATATTCCGCGCCGTCCTCGGTACAGGTCTCCGCCATCGTCACATGTTCGAGATACGCGCTCCCGCAGCTGCACGCGCCGTTCCCGCTCGACGTATCCGGCACGATCAGCATACCGGCTTTGAGCAGATCCAGAAGCTGCGTGTTCTGTGCGGCCGTACCGCCGTATTCGGCGATCCCGTTCGCGGCGGCGATCTCTTTGCGGTAAGCATAGGACGAGTCCGCGCCGATCGAGCGCAGCGCGTCCGCAAGCGAAGTATAACTGCTGTCGCATTTGGTGAAATATGTGACCGTCGGCGCTTCGTCCGCCGGCTTTTTGAGAAGGCCTGCCTTGAGGAGCGAAAGCATCTGCGTATTCTGGTCGACCGTGCCGCTGTAATTCTCAATACCGTTTGCCTGCGCGATCTTCTTGCGGTACGCGAAGGACGCGTCCGCACCGACCGATTCCAGCGCGGCGGCCAGCGTCGTATACGAATCCGCGCACGCCGGGAAGCAGTCCGACTGCGGCTGCGGCTCGCCGTTCGGGTCGATGAGCTGCCCCGCCTTCAGCAGATCCAGCAGCTGCGTGTTCTGTGCGGCCGTGCCGCTGTAATCGGCGATCCCGTTCGCGGCGGCGATCAGCTTGCGGTTCGCGTAGGACGCGTCCGCGCCGACCGATTCCAGCGCGGCGGCCAGCGTCGTATACGAATCCGCGCACGCCGGGAAATACGCGGCCTGCGGCGTTTCCGGTTCGCCGTCCGGGTCGATAAGCCTGCCCGCCTTCAGCAGCGCGAGCAGCTGGTTGTTCTGCTCGGCCGTGCCGCTGTAATCGGTCAGGCCGTTGGCGGCGGCGATCACTTTGCGGTTTGCGTAGGATGCGTCGACGCCGATGCTCGTCAGCCCCTCGGTGATCGTCGAGCAGAACTGCGCGCAGGCGGGAAAGTACACGCCGGTCGACGGCGTGACCGCTTCGCCCGTATAGTTCGGGCAGCAGACGTAAACGACATATGTATTCGACGTGCTGTACGATTTGGCGCAGACCGCGCCGCCGTTGGTCGAAATGGTCGCGGAGCTGGTATTGCCCTCCACGGTGTAGATCGTGGAACCGGAAAATCCGGTCACGATACCGACGTGATTGGTTTTGTTCTGGTTGCGGGAGGATTTGAAATAGATAATGTCGCCGGGCCGCGGCGTGTACGTTCCTGCGGCAACTTCGGCGCGCGTATAGGCGCGTCCCCACGAGATGAATTGGTTGAGGCCGGAGACGGTAAAGGAGTGCTTCGGCACGACGGACGTCGGTACGCCGGCATTATACGCGCACCACGAAACAAACATCGCGCACCACATATCCTGCAAGCCGTACCAGCGGCCGTATTCCGTATAGTTCGCGCCGCCCATGACCTCGCCCGAAAGCTGCGACGAATCGCTCCCCTCCTGGTAGCCGATCTGGCTTTGCGCGATGGCAACGACGTCCGTGCGCATATTGCCGGTCAACGTAACGCCCGAAAGCGCCGTGTAGTACTTGCCGGACGCGTAGGACGCAGAGCCGGTATAGCTCAGCGCAAAGACGAAGACCGGCTGCATACACAACAGCACGCACAGCGCCAGCGCCGCGATCCTCTTCCGCTTCATTCAGATCTCCTCCCACCTTTTCAAGCGTAACATATTTTACGCCGCGCGTCAAGATTCGGAAAAATTTCGCATAGATTTTCTTGACGGCTTCCGGAAGAAGTGCTAAACTATATTTTTGTAATCGACTCTGCGAGGTATTATTTATGAAACATGTATTGGTATTGTTCGGCGGCGTCTCCTCGGAGCATGAAGTTTCTCTGCGTTCGGCCGCGTCCGTCATCCGGAATATCGACCGCGCAAAATGGACGGTTTCCACGCTCGGCGTCACCAAGGACGGCCGGTGGCTGCTGTACACCGGCGCGACGGAAAAGATCGAGGACGGTTCGTGGATCGACGACGGCGAACACCTGACGAGCGCCGTGCTCTCTCCCGACCGCAGCGTGCACGGGCTGACCGTCCTGCATGAGAGCGGCGCGGAGAATATCCGCGTGGACGTGGTGTTCCCGGTCCTGCACGGCAAAAACGGCGAGGACGGCACCATGCAGGGCTTTTTGCAGCTTGCGGGTATCCCGTTCGTCGGCTGCGACACGCTGTCCTCCGCCATGAGCATGGACAAAGCTGTGACGAACACGATCGCCGACCACATCGGCGTGCCGCAGGCCAAATGGCTCGGCGTGCTGAAAACGGAATACGCCGCGGACGCCGAAGGGATCGCCCGCCGAAGCGCGGCATATCTCGGCTTCCCGCTGTTTGTCAAGCCCGCCAACGCCGGCTCCTCCGTGGGCGTGACGAAGGTCTGCGGCGCCGACGCGTTCGACAGCGCCATGCAGACCGCCTTCGCGCAGGACGACAAGGTCGTTCTGGAGGAAGGGATCGACGGGATCGAGCTGGAATGCGCCGTGATCGGCAACGACGAACCGTATGCGCCGATGGTGGGCGAGATCACGCCGTGCAACGACTTTTATGATTACGAGGCAAAATATATCGCCGCGGAGAGCGAGCTGCATATTCCGGCGCGCGTGGACGAAGAGACGTTCCGCACCGTGCAGCGCGACGCCTGCCGCGTCTTCCGCGCATTGGGCTGCACCGGCCTGTCGCGCGTGGACTTTTTCCGCCGCAGCAGCGACAGGAAAGTGCTGTTCAACGAGATCAACACCATCCCCGGCTTTACGTCCATCAGCATGTATTCCAAAATGCTGATCGCCGCGGGCGTTCCTTACGGCGAGATCGTGGAGCGGCTTCTCGGCCTCGCTCTGGAGAAATGGGGATGACCATGCAGAAACGGGATATTCTACTGACCATACAGGACAGGCATGTGCAGGGCGGCGATTCGGACAGCTCCGAGCTGATTACGACCGGCACCTTCGAGGGCACGCCGGACGATTACCGCATCAGCTATGCCGAGCAGGACGAAGCGCTCAAGGACTGCGTCACGACGCTGCACGTCGAAGGCGAGCGCCGTGTGACGCTTGTGCGCACCGGCTCGACAACGGCGGAGATGATCCTCGAACAGCACAAGCGGCACAACTGTCACTACGACACCCCGTACGGCGGTTTTATCCTCGGCGTATACGCGAAGCAGATCACCTCGCGCGTGCTGCCGGACGAGGCGTGCGGCGCGCTGGCGTTCCGCTATACGCTCGATTTCAACGCCGCCAACAGCACGGAAAACGAACTGAACATTTTCTTTAAGGAGGCTGCCCAAAATGTCCCTCATTGTTAAACAGGTCCAGCAGGACATCCGCGAGCGGATCCTTGCCGCCGCCGGACGCGCGATGGCCGACGGCGCGCTGCCGCAGGCCGCGACGGGCGGTTTTATCATCGAAGTGCCTGCCGACCGAAAAAACGGCGATTTCTCCTCGAACGCGGCGATGGCGTGGGCGCGGGATCTGCATCGTGCGCCGCGGCAGATCGCCGACGCGATCCTGTCGCATATGGATCTGACGGGCTCTTATCTTGCGCGCTGCGAAACGGCGGGCGCAGGGTTTTTGAACTTCTATCTTGCCGATTCCTATTACGCCGCGATCCTGCGCGACGTGCGCGAGAAGGGCGGTGCTTACGGCCGTTCGGATTTCGGCAGAGGACAGCGCATCAACGTCGAATTCATCTCCGCAAATCCCACCGGCCCCATGCATATGGGCAACGCGCGCGGCGGCGCACTGGGCGACTGTCTGGCGGCGGTGCTGGACGCGGCGGGCTATGACGTCTATCGGGAGTTTTACGTCAACGACGCCGGCAACCAGATCGAAAAATTCGCGCTGTCGCTGGATATTCGTTACCGCCAGATCTTTGAAGGCGAAGCGGCGGTCGAAATGCCGGAAGACAGCTACCACGGCGAGGACATCAAGGAACACGCCGCATCGTTCGCCGCCGAATACGGCGACAGGTTCCTCGGCGAGGACGAAGCCGTCCGCCGCAAGGCGCTGGTTGATTACGCGCTGCCGAAAAATATCGCGCTCATGCGGGAAAACGTGGCAAAATACCGCATCATCTATGACAAGTGGTTCTTTGAAAGCGAGCTGCACAAGGGCGAAGTCGCTGATACGATCCGGCTCATGCGCGACAAGGGCCTGACCTATGAAAAGGACGGCGCGCTGTGGTACAAAGCGACCGAGCACGGCGGCGAAAAGGACGAGGTGCTGATCCGTTCCAACGGCAATCCCACCTATTTCGCGGCGGACATCGCCTACCACCGCAACAAGCTGCAGGTGCGCGGCTTTGACAAGGCCATCGACATCTGGGGCGCGGACCACCACGGCCACGTCGCCCGGATGAAGGGTGCGCTCGAAGCGATCGGCCTCGATCCGGACAGGCTGGACGTCATTCTCATGCAGCTCGTGCGTCTGATGAGCGGCGGCGAAGTGGTGCGCATGTCCAAACGTACAGGCAAAGCGATCACGCTGACCGACCTTCTGGACGACATCCCGATCGACGCGGTGCGGTTCCTATTCAATATGCGCGAGCCCGGTTCGCAGATGGAGTTCGATCTCGATCTGGCCGTCGAGCAGAGCGCACAGAACCCCGTTTATTACTGCCAGTACGCGCACGCGCGCATTTGCAGCATCTTCCGCAAGCTCGCTGAGCAGGGCGTCACGCCGCGCGACTGCACGACGGAAGAATTGGAGCGGCTGAACACGCCGGAGGAAAGAGAACTGATCCGGCATCTCGCCGCGCTGACGGACGAGATCGTCACGGCCGCGAAGAATTACGACCCCGCCAGGATCACACGCTATACGATCGAGCTGGCGTCGCTGTTCCATAAATTCTACAACGCCTGCCGCGTTTCCGGCGAGGAGGAATCGCTCATGCAGGCGCGGCTGTTCCTGTGCGCTTCGGTGCGGGACGTCATCAAAAATACCCTCACCATGCTCAAGATCACCGTACCGGAAAGCATGTAAAAGACAACGCAGACATTTTGGGGCTGCCGCATTCAGCGAAAAAAGAATACAAAAAGAAGGAACTTTTCATCCGAAAAAGCGGAAGAAAGGTTCCTTTTTCATAATGAAAAAGAAAACCGCGTCCGGATCGGCAGGAAACGGACGCGGCCTTCAAGGAAGGAGATAAAAAATGAAGAAAAAGAGATTGGCTGTCGTTTTTTAGAATAAGCCGTTAAAGAAATCGTCGTTGAAGAAATCGTAAGGATTGACCGACTTCTGCGTGGTCGTTTCCTTTTCGGTTTCTTTCTTTTCTTCCACAAGCGTGGCGGTGACGGTAAATTCCGTCGTCTGGTAATTGTTGTCGAGACGGCAGATCGTCAGCGTCAGTTTGTCGCCGACCTTGCCGTTTTCGATCTTGCTCAGCAGCACCTCGGGCTTTGTCATTTTCTCCCCGTTGACCGCGGTGATCATATCATACTTGCGCACCTCGGTATTGGCCAGCGAGCTGTCGTCGTTGATGTCGGTGATAATAAGCGAACCGGAGGGCATACCCTTGATCTTGATGATCAGATTGTACTGCTGATAGTTGATCGCTTCGGCATAGGTGATGCCCAGCTTCGGGCGGTCCTTCACATAGCCGTAAGACGCGAGGCTGTTGACGATGCTCTGCGCAGACTTGATCGGGATGGAGAAGCCCATGCCCTCATAGTCGGTGCTGATGATCTTCTGGGAATTGATGCCCACGACCTGGCCGTACTGGTTGACGAGCGCGCCGCCGGAATTGCCGGGGTTGATCGCCGCCGTGTGCTGGATGCAGACCATGGTGTATGTGCTCTTGACGGAACGGTCGATCGCCGAAACGATGCCGCTGGTAAAGGAGCCGAAGAATTCCGTGCCGCCGGGATTGCCGATGGCATAAACGGGATCGCCGACCTGCAACTTGGACGAGTCGCCGAACTCCGCGAGCTCCAATCCGGTCTTTTTGATGCGCAGCACGCCCAAATCTGTTTTGGCGTCCAGTCCGACCAGCTCCGCGTCATAGGTCGTGTTGTCCTCGGTCTGCACGGAATACGTCAGACCGCTGCCGTTGACCACATGGGCGCAGGTGATGATATAGGTATAGGTATGGGAACTGTCTTCTTTCCAAAGAACGCCGGAGCCTTCGCTGGCGACGCCGCTGGAGCTTTTGGAGTAAACCAGGATGCCGACCGACCACGGGCGGACCTTTGCGGCGATCTGCGTGGGCGTCAGGGACGAACCGGACGACGCGGCTTTGTCGGCGGAGGGACTGGCTTTGGTTTCCAGCTCCGGCGCGCCGATCTGCGCGGAAGCCGCGTTATCGTCGCCGTTCTGCGCGATCTCGGCCTGCCTGTGTCTGCCGCCGATCAGGGCGCCGACGCCGAACATTACACCGGCGACGACGATCAGCGCGATCACGGCCAAAAACGCTTTCAGCCCTTTTCCGGATTTCTTCTGCGGCTGCGGCGCCGGTTCCGCGCTTCTCGGCGCAGTGTAGTATCCGGTCTGCGCCGGCGGCGTAAAGGGCTGGCCGTAGTTTGTCGTGCGCTGCCCGTAAGGCGGCACGCTCTGTCCGTATGGCGGCACGCTGTTCGGTCTGCCGTAAGGCGGAACAGCCTGCTGCGGCTGATAGGCGCTGCCCGAAGCAGGCGGCGCATAATCCGTCACGCGCTCGGCCGTCACGACCGGCTCGTTCTCGACGGCCGGCTTTTCCGGCTGCGGTTCGACAGACGGCTGTGCGGCCGCTGCGCCGAAAACGGTTTTGTCGAATATGGAACCGCCGAAGGCCGTCTCCGAAGCGGTCGGCTGCGGATCGCTCTGCGGCTGCGCCGGAGCCTCTGCGCCGTTTGACGGATCGCTTTCCTTTTCGGCTGCGCCGAAAACGGTTTTGTCAAAAATAGAACCGCCGTAGGCCGGCTCTGAAGCGGCCGGCTGCGGATCGCTCTGCGGCTCTTCCGGGGTCTGCGCGCCGCTGAACAGATCGTTTTCAAATTCGTTCGTCATGGATTCCCAACCCTTTCTCTTTGGTCTTTGGCCATATTGTAATGCCCAAATATTACAAATGTTTTAACGCTTCGTGAAAAGAAAGAAAATATTCGGTCAGTTTTGCTCCTCCTGCATCGGCAGCCAGAAGGAAAACTCCGTATATTGATTCTCCACGCTGGACGCTTTGATCGCGCCGCCGTGCATCTCGACGATGCTCTTGGCGATGTATAAGCCGAGTCCGGCGCCCTTGACATCGAAGCTGCGGGATTTGTCGACCTTGTAGAACTGGTCGAACACGCGCGCGATCTCCTCGGACGAAATGCCTTTGCCGCTGTTGCGGATGCTGACGTAGATCTTCTGCATGTCATGCACCACGTCAAAGTGTATTTCTCCGCCCTCGGGCGTGAACTTGACAGCGTTGTCGACCAGGTTATAGACCACCTGCGTGAGCATATCCTTGTCGCCGGAGATGATCGTGCTTTCCATGTTTTCCAGTCCGGTGATCTGAAAATGCTTCTGCTCGATCATCTGTTCAAAGCCGAGCATCGTGCGGAAGATCAGATCGCAGATGTCAAAGTCGCGCCGCTTGAGCGACAGTTTTCCGGCTTCGATCTTGGACAGATTCAGCATGGACACGACCAGGCGGGACAGGCGCTTGACTTCGTCCGAAACGATCTTCAGATAATGCGCCTGCTTGTCCGGCGCGATCGTTCCGTCCAATATCCCGTCGATAAAGCCGCCGATGGTCGTCATGGGCGTTTTCAGCTCGTGCGAAACATTCGCCACAAAGCTGCGGCGTGAAGATTCCAGCGACGCAAGATCGCGCGCCATGGAGTTGAACGCTTCGGCGAGATCAGTCATTTCGTTGCGTCCGTCCACCTGCACACGCATACTGAAATCGCCCGCCGCATACCGCTTCGTCGCTTCGGACATCTGCCGCAGCGGTTTCGTCATCTCATAGGTCATGACGTATACGGCGATCAGCGCGACCGCAAGTGTGATCAGCGCGGAAACGCCGAACATCTGAAGGATCGCGAGAAGATACGGGCGCAGGCTGTCCTTCACAGACTGCACACCGATCACATACGAGGCGTTCTGCCCGTCGATCGTGACGGCGGTCGCGTAGGTAAAGCTCTGCTCCGCGAGCGCGTCGTTGAGCGTCGAGATGCCGGAATACGGATGATCCTTCAGCGTCTCCAGGATCTCCTGCGGAATGTGTATCCGGCTGTGTATGATACACTCCCCGGTATACAGGGCCAGATCGCCGCGCCGCATTTCCCGGCAGTAGATAACTTCGCCTTTTTCATCGCAGATAAAGAAATCCGCGTCGATCGCGTCGGATGCGGTGACCAGCTCGCCGGTGATCATCAGCGCCACGTTGGTGGGCGGGAACTGCTTGGCGTAGTCCGAGACGACCATCTCCGAAACGGACTGCGCGATATGCTCCGCATTTTCACGCAGAAGATTCGTCTTTTCGTCCCGGAAATAGTTTCGGGCAAAAATAATCAGCGAACCGCCCAACACCGTAAAAGAAACGAGGATCACTAAAAAAATGATGGCAAAGTATTCTTTGAACAGGCCGGACGGTTTGTTTTTGAATCGGAATGCCATATCGGTCAGTCTTTCGTCTGGAATTTATAGCCGACGCTCCAGACTGTTTCCAGACTCCACTGGTCGGAAACGCCCTTGAGTTTTTCGCGCAGGCGCTTGATATGCACGTCCACCGTGCGCGAAGAATCGCCGTAGTAATCGAACCCCCAGACTGCGTCGAGCAACTGGTCGCGCGTAAAGACGCGGTTCGGGTTGCTGGCCAGATGGTAGATCAGCTCAAGCTCCTTCGGCGGCGTGTCCACCTTGACGCCCTTGACGCGCATTTCGTAATTGGTCAGATTGATGACAAGGTTGTCGTAGCGCACTTCCTTGACGTCCTTGTCTGTGCCGGAGCCGCTTCGACGCAGTACGGCCTTGACGCGCGCGACGATCTCCTTGGACTCGAAGGGCTTGGTCACATAATCGTCCGCGCCCAGCTCCAGCCCAAGCACCTTGTCGAACGTCTCGCTCTTGGCGGTGAGCATGATGATCGGTTTGTCGGACGTCTTGCGGATCTCGCGGCAGACCTGCCACCCGTCCAGGCCGGGCAGCATGATGTCCAGCAGCACCAGATCCGGCTCCGAATCGTGAAAGCTCTTGAGCGCGGCTTGTCCGTCGTGGACGATTGTCGTTTCATAACCGTCCTTTTCCAGATACAGCCGCAGCAGCTCGCAAATGTTGGTGTCGTCGTCGACGATGAGAATTCTTTCGGCTGCCATAAGATCTCCTCCCTGTTTGTTTTCCCTAGTATACATGAACTAAATAAATAAGTTGTAATTAAAATATGACGAATATGTAAAATAATTACGCGGCGTCAGACAAATTTGAACGACGTGCGCGACGTATAGACCTCGCCCGCGTGATACAGACAGGACGGGAATTCCGGACGGTGCGGCGTGTCGGGATAATACTGCGTTTCCAGACAAAAGCCCGCGTGCCGGTCCATCGGCCGTCCCTTTTTGCCGGCGGCGCCGTTCAGGAAGTTGCCGGTATACAGCTGCACGCCCGGCAGATCGGTGAACATCTGCATACGGATGCCGCTCGCAGGACAGTACGCCTCGGCCGCCGCGCCGTTTCCGGCGTCCAGACAGTAGTTGTGGTCGTACCCGCGGCACATCCGAAGCTGCGCGTCGTCCATGCCGATGTCGCGGCCGATGGGCTTCGCGTCGCGGAAATCAAACGCCGTCCCTTCCACCGGACGGATCTCTCCCGTCGGGATGCTGTCTTCGTCCGTGGGCAGATAGTGCGATGCGCGGATATAAAGCTCCGTCGGCAATATGTCGCCGCTGCCGGAGCCGCCGAGATTGAAGTAGGCGTGATTCGTCAGATTGATATAGCTGTCCGCCGTGCAGCGCGCCTTGTAGTCCAGGATCAGCTCGTTGTCGTCCGTCAGCGTATACACGACGGTCGTCTGCATCTCGCCCGGAAAGCCCTCTGCGCCGTCGGGACTGACATATTGCAGCTCGATCGCGTTTTCCGTCAGCACGCGCACCTGCCAGACGGCGCGGGAAAACTCGCCGCCGCCGTGCAGACAGGTGACGTTCTTTTCGTTGCGCGTGACGTCGTATGTTTTGCTGCCGACGGTAAATGTGCCGCCCGCGATCCGGTTGCAGTAGCGGCCGACCAGCACGCCCTGATAGTTGCAGCGCGTCTCAAAGCCGTCCATATCGTCGAAACCGATCAGTACGTCCCGCGCTTTTCCCTTCTTATCCGGCACATACAGCGCCTGCAGCGCGCCGCCGTAGCTCAGGACCACGGCGCGCATCCCGTTTTTGTTGGCGATGGTATAGGAATAAACGTCTTTTCCGTCGGTGGTCTTGCCGAACCGCTTTTTTTCAATGCTCATTTGTCTTCCCCTTACGCTTCATAAAATGCCTTGAACGCGCGGTACGCCATATAGACGTCCAGCTTCGACACCACTTCAAACGGCGCGTGCATCGACAGCACCGGCACGCCGACGTCCACGACGTCCACGTCAAGCTTGGCGATATATTTGGCCACCGTGCCGCCGCCGCCGGCGTCGACCGCGCCCAGCTCGCCCTGCTGCCAGACGACCTTTTCTTTGTCGAGGATCTGCCGCACGAAGCTCATATACTCCGCCGAAGCGTCGGACGTGCCGCTCTTGCCTCTGGCGCCGGTGTATTTGGTGATGACCACGCCGCGATTGATGTACGACGCGTTTTTCTTTTCCTGTACGGACGGGAAGGTCGGATCAAACGCCGCGTTCACGTCGGCGGACAGGCACTTGGAATTGCGCAGAACTTCATAACCCGCGCAGCCGGCCGCCGCCGCGAGATCGTACAGAAAGTACGCCATATAGGAGGAGTTCAGGCCCGTATTGCCGTCGCTGCCGGTCTCTTCCTTGTCGGTCAGCACCGTGACGCAGGTGTATTCCGGCGTCTCAATATCGAACGCCGCCATCGCGGACGGATACGCGCACACGCGGTCGTCATGGCCGTAGCCGCCGATCATGCTGCGGTCGAAACCGATGTCGCACACAGGCATGGCCGGCACGACCTCCAGCTCGGCGGAAAGGAAGTCCTTTTCCGTCATGTCGTATTTTTCGTTGAGGATCTTGAGGATGTTCAGCTTGACCAGCTCGCTGCCCGCGTCGGCGCAGAACGGGCGGCTGCCGACCAGCACGTTCAGCTCCTCGCCTTTGATGCCGTCCGCCAGCGTGCGCTTGTCCTGCTCTCGGGCCAGATGCGGCAGCAGATCGGTGATGACGAACTTCGGTTCGCCCTCTTTTTCACCGAGGCTGACCGTCACGCCCGTGCCGTCCTTGCGGTACACAACGCCGTGCAGCGACAGCGGAATCGCGGTCCACTGGTACTTCTTGATGCCGCCGTAATAGTGCGTCTTGAACAGCGCCGTTTCCTCGTCCTCATACAGAGGGCTGGGCTTGAGATCCAGACGCGGCGAGTCGATGTGCGCCGCGGCGATGCGCACGCCTTCGCGGACCGATTTTTTTCCGAAAACGGCAAGGATGATCGCCTTGCCGCGGTTGACATAATAGACCTTGTCGCCGCACGCATACCGTTTCTCCCGGTCAAACGGCTCGAAGCCTCTTTCTTCGGCGGCGCGCTGCATAAATGCGACCGCTTCGCGTTCGGTCTTGCACTCGTTCAGGAACTGCATGTAGCCGACGCAAAACTCGTCCGCCGCACGCACTTCGTCCTCGTCGATCTGCTTCATGGCGTGCGTCGGCGCATAGCCGAGTTCCTCCGCCAGAAGCTCCGCTTTTGTTTTTTCGCTCATGGTGTTTTCCTCCGTTTTATTATGCATAGAGATTTTGATACATGGAAATGGCCCGTTCCACCTTCCGCACATAATGCGCGGTGTCGCTGTACGGGATCTTGGCCAGCGTTTTGCCGTCCGGCGAAACGGACGCGTCACCAAGCCAGCGGGCGACCTGTCCGCGTCCCGCGTGGTAGGCGGCGAGCACGGTGCGCACGTCGCCGAATTCCTCGGTCAGCAAATGCAGAAGATAGGTGCCGAACCGGATCGCCGTATCGGGATCGTACAGCTCGTAAAACTCTGCGTCTTCGCCCATGCGCATACAAAGCCATTCAAAGGTTTCGGGCATGATCTGCATCAGTCCCGCGGCGCCGACTTCGGAGCTCGCGTCCGTGCGGAAGGAGCTTTCCGTGCAGATGACCGCGTAGATCAGATTCTTGTCCACGCCGTACTGTGCGCTGTATTTTTCCACGCTGTCCTCGTATTTATGCGGATAGACGGCGCGCAGCGCGCTTCGGCAGGCGATCCCGCCCGTCAGACACAGGACCAGGATCAAAAAAACCGCCGTGATCGTTTTCTTCATACCGGCACGCTTTCCAGCAGCCTGCGAAGCTCCGCTTCCGGATCGAAAGCGGCATAATTGCGCAGCGTCACGTCGGCGCGGTCGGCGTAAAAGGATTCGTCCGGCTGCGCGCGCATACGCGTTTCGGCCTGCTCCTCCGTCAGTCCGTCGCGCCGCATGATCCGCCGCAGCCGTTCCGCTTTCGGCGCGATCACCGCGGCGACCAGATCGCATTTGTCCGCGATCCCGCTTTCGATCAGCAGCGCGGCGTCGATCACTGCGCCGCGGCTGTCGGGATGCGCGTCGATGTCGTCGAACAGTATCCGCTCGATCTGCGGATGCGTGAGCGCGTTCAGGCGAAGCGTATTTTCCGGCGACGCGAACGCGCGCTTTGCCAAAAGTCTGCGGTCGAGCGAACCGTCCGGCAGAAGGATATCTTCGCCGAACGCCTCGCACAGCTTCGGAAGCAATGGGGAGCCGGGCTGTACGATGCGGCGCGCCGCTTCGTCAGCGTCCGCGATATAGAATCCGCGTTCACGCAGCATTCCGGAAAAAGTCGATTTGCCGGCGCCGGTCGGGCCGGTCAGTCCGATGATATACATTATCTCTCCTTAAAGGTTTCTCTTATTCAAAGCATCTGCGGATCACGTCGATCACGCGCGACTGCTGCGCCTCGGTCATCTTGTTGTCCGACGGCAGGCAAAGCCCGCGCCGGAATATATCCGCGCTCACATCAGCGCCGTCCTCGGCCGCGACGAACGCATGACCGCGGTAGATCGGCTGGCAGTGCATCGGCTTCCAGATCGGCCTGCCCTCGGCGTTCAGCGCCGCGAGCGCGCCCAGTATCTCGTCCGGACACGTCTTGCCCGGCGCGCTCGTGTAGGAATAGGACAGCTCGCCGCGCTGCGCGGGACACATCACGTCCTCGTCCAGCAGCAGACAGCTCAGCCAGAAGTTCGGCACGCTGTTCTTTTCGTCATACGGATTCATCGAAACCGGCAGACCGCGCAGGCCTTCCCGATAGCGCTGATAGATCGCGCGCTTTTGGTCGATATGTTCCTGAAGATACGGCAGCTGTCCGCGCACCACGCCGGCGATCACGTTGCTCATGCGGTAGTTGTATCCCATTTCCGCGTGCTGGTACCACGGCGCGGCCTCTCGACTCTGCGTGCTCCACTTGCGCACCTTGTCCGCGTCCGCCTTGCTGTCGGTCAGGAACATCCCGCCCGCGCTGCCGGTGATGATCTTGTTGCCGTTGAAGCTGATGACGCCGTAATCGCCGAAGCCGCCGGTCTGCCGTCCCTTGTAGGTCGCGCCGAAGCTCTCCGCGGCGTCCTCCACAATCAGCGCGCCGTGCACGTCGGCGACGGCACGCAGCTCGTCGATTTTTGCGGGCGTGCCGTACAGATGCGCCGCCACGACCAGACGCACGTCCGGGTACAGCGAGAACGCGCGCTCGAGCGCCTCGGGGCTCATATTCCACGTCTCGCGCTCCGTGTCGATGAAGACCGCTTCGCCGCCCTCGTACGCCACGGGATTGACCGTCGCGTCAAAGGTCATGTCGGAGCAGAAGGCCTTGTGTCCCGCCAAAGCGCCGCGGCCCGTTTCCGGCGTGCCGTACAACCGCTCCGCCGCCAGCCGGATCGCCAGATGCAGCGCCGCCGTGCCGCAGCCGAGCCCGACCGCGTACCGCACGCCAATCATCTCAGCCGCGCGGTTTTCCGCTTCGTCGATGTTTTTGCCGACGGTCGACATCCAGTTCGTCTCAAAGGCTTCGGTCATGTACCGAAGCTCGTCGCCGTGCATGGTCGGCGAGCTGAGATACAGCTTCTTTTCAAACGGCCGGATCTCGGAAATATTTCGGATCATTAGCTTTTCCTCCGTATCTCTGTCTGTCTTATAAATCGATCACTTGAAACGCTGCGGCGCGCAGCAGACGGTTGAGCACCGCCAGATCCACGCCCCGCTCTCCCGGACAGTGTACGAGCACGGTCCGAAAGCCGCGTGCGTCCGCGTCGCGCAGGGCCCGGAAAATGCAGTGCGCGTGCGCTTCGGCGTCCGACGGCGCGCCGATCGTCATCGTCTCGTTCGGAAAAGCGCTTTCTTCGCCGTCAAAGCAGAGGATCAGCGTCTCCCGCAGCGGAAACGACGCCGCGTAGGCGGAGAACCGCTCGACGCTGCCCCGTACCAATCGTACGTCCGCGTCGGGGGAATAATGCTTATATTTCATGCCGGGGGAGGCGGGACGCTCTCCCGCGTCCGTTTCGCCCAGCACCGCCTTGTCCACGTCCACCTCGCCCAGCACGCTTTGCAGCATTTCGAGCGTCACGCCGCCCGGACGCAGCAGCCGCGGCCGCTCGGTGCAGAGCGTGACGACCGTCGACTCCACGCCGACGCTGCACGCGCCGCCGTCTACGATCAGATCGATCCGGCCGTCCATGTCGTGCAGAACATGCGCGGCGGTCGTGGGGCTGGGTTTTCCGGACAGATTGGCCGACGGCGCCGCCAGCGGGACGCCCGCCGCCCGGATGATCGCCGCGGCGATCGGATGCGACGGCATTCGCACCGCCACGGTTGCAAGACCGCAGCTCACCGCGTCGGGAACGCGGCCGCTCTTCGGCAGGATGATCGTCAGCGGCCCCGGCCAGAACGCCTTTGCCAGCGCCTCTGCGCGCGGCGGGATCTCCCGCACCAGCGCCGGCCACTGTGAAAGATCGGCGATATGCACGATCAGCGGATTGTCCTGCGGGCGGCCTTTCGCGGCAAAGATCTTCCTGACCGCCGCTTCGTCCAGCGCGTTCGCGGCCAGGCCGTAGACCGTTTCGGTCGGCATCCCGCACAGGCCGCCGCGCCGCAGGACTTCGCCCGCGTGCCGCAGTTTGTCCGTTTCGCACACAGAATTTATTTTGAGAAATTCCGTTTTCATCTTGATTACTGTTCCTTCAGCTTCGCGGCAGTGTCCGCCGTGATGATCGCGTCGATCAGCTCCCGGAGATTGCCGTTGAGGATAGACTCGAGCTTGTAGAGCGTCAGCCCGATGCGATGGTCCGTCACGCGTCCCTGCGGATAGTTGTAGGTGCGGATGCGCTCGCTGCGGTCGCCTGTACCGACCTGTGCGCGCCGCTCACCCGCGATCGCCGACGCCTGCTTTTCGCGCTCCGCCTCCAATATGCGCGAGCGCAGTATCTTCAATGCCTTTTCTTTGTTCTTATGCTGGCTGCGCTCGTCCTGGCACTCCACGACCGTGCCGGTCGGGATATGCGTGATGCGGATGGCAGAATCGGTCTTGTTGATGTGCTGGCCGCCCGCGCCGCTGGAACGGAACGTGTCAATCTGCAGATCGGCGTCGTTTATGTCGACGTCGACGTCCTCGGCTTCGGGCAGCACGGCGACCGTCACGGTCGACGTCTGGATGCGCCCCTGGCTTTCCGTCACGGGGACGCGCTGCACGCGGTGCACGCCGCTTTCAAATTTGAAACGCGAATACGCACCCTCGCCTTCGATCAGGAAGTTGATCTCCTTGAAACCGCCCAGCTCCGTTTCGTTTGTATAGACGACCTCGGTGCGGAAGCCGCACGTCTCGGCGTACATCGTATACATCCTGAACAGCACGCCGGCGAACAGTGCCGCTTCCTCGCCGCCCGCGCCCGCGCGGATCTCCACGATCACGCTGCGCTCGTCGTTCGGGTCCTTCGGCAGCAGCAGGATCTTGAGCTTTTCGGTCAGCTCCTGCGCGCGCGTGCGCGCGTCGTCCAGTTCCTCCTGCGCCATGTCGCGGAAATCCTTTTCCAGCCCGCCGGCGTCCAGCAGCTCCCGCGCCTCCCGGACGTCGCGTTCGGCGGCCTTGTACGCGCGGTACGTCTCCACGACGGGCGAAAGCTGCTTAATCTCTTTGGACAGCTTCGCATACTGCGCCGGATCCGACGCCACGTCCGGCATACAGATCTGGTCGTTCAGACGGTCAAATTTTTCTTCGATGCTTTCCAGCTGCTGCAGCATAATTCCTCCGGCGGGATGTATGGATGGATCAGAATTGCATATTCTAATGCAGATAAACAATCTACCAAATAATTATTATAGCACATTCTTCCGCAAATGTATATAAAAATGCGAATTTTTTCTTTTCATTTTCATATAGATAAAGCACAGGGATCAACGAAAGGTGGACGTGAACGATGAATGTATCGCCGACAGTCAAAACGGAGTATATAAGTCCGAAGCAGCAGCAAAGCGGTTTCTTTCCGGAAGGCGCCTGTATTTCCTCTCCGGCGAATCGCCGTGCGCGCGCGTCTGTCTACGGGCTGCACGAAGCGCTCGCGGACGGCCGCACGCTGGAAGGCCGCGTGATCCTGTGCGACGGCGCGCATGATCTGCACGTGGATCTGGGCTGCATGAAGGGGCTGATCCCCCGCGAAGAAGGCGCGCTGGGCATCGACAGCGGCGCCGTGCGCGACATCGCGCTGATCTCGCGCGTCGGCAAAAGCGTAGCGTTCCGCGTGACCGGCTTCGACACGGACGAAAGCGGCAATATGCGCGCGCTGCTTTCGCGCCGCGCGGTACAGGAAGACTGTTTGCAGCGGTTCGTCCGCACGCTCGTCCCCGGCGATGTGATCGCCGCGCGGGTAACGCACCTCGAATCGTTCGGCGTGTTCGCGGACGTCGGCGCGGGACTGACCGCGCTCATGCCCATCGACAGCATTTCCGTTTCGCGCATCCCGCATCCGAACGTGCGTTTTGCGCCCGGACAGGAGATCCGCGCCGTGGTCAAAAACGTGGATGCGCAGGACCGCATCACGCTCTCGCACAAAGAGCTGCTCGGCACATGGGAGCAGAACGTGCAGGGCTTCGAACCGGGACAGACCGTGCCCGGCGTCGTGCGCAGCGTGGAGAGTTACGGCGTGTTCGTGGAACTGACGCCGAACCTTGCGGGGCTGGCGGAATATGTGCCGGGGTTGGAGCCGGGACAGGGCGCAAGCGTGTTCATCAAAAGCATCCTGCCGGAGCGCATGAAGATCAAGCTGATCGTCGTCGATACGTTTGACGCGCCCGCGCAACTCCCGCCGATCCGCTACTACACGGACTGTCCGCACCTGGACCGCTGGGTCTACTCGCCGGACAATTGCGAAAAGACAATCGAAACCGTTTTTTGACCTGCCGCACGGCAGGTTTTTTTCTGTTCGCGTTTCACTTTTTTCGTGCTAATCACGTTTGAAGCAGTATCCTCGACGGAATAAGATACTAAATGAAAGCCGGCAAGACGCTCACGGCAAAGATCCTCGACAAGGACGGCAACGTACAGCAGTTTGCGGAGGACACGTTGACAAAGGACGTCGTAATCACCGTCAATACCGGATTCTTCGCAAGGCTCAAAGCGTTCTTCTTCGGCCTGTTCGGGTGCCTCCCCTCGGTGGAACTCAAGCCGTAAAAAAGAAAAAACAGGCCGCGCCGTCCTGACGCGGTCTGTCCGTGGCACTCCCGACGCGATTCGAACGCGTGGCCTTTCGCTTAGGAGGCGAACGCTCTATCCTGCTGAGCTACGGGAGCAACTCTGTTTTTTCAATGAACATATCTTATCAAAAATGCGCCGCGCTGTCAAGAGCGCGGCGTGTTTTTCGCTTTCAGGAAAGGACGGTGTGCGTGCAGACCTCGCCGATCTTGTCCCGCAGACGCAAAAAATCCTCCAGCGCGTCCGGCTTCTGACGCGGATTGCGCAGCAGCGCCGCCGGATGGAAGGTGCCCATCATCCACACGCCGTTTCGCTCGATGAATTCCCCGTGCTGCTTCGTCACGCGAAAATCCGGGTCGATCAGCCGCTGTGCGGAAATGCGGCCGAGGCAAACGATGATCTTCGGCCGGATCAGACGGATCTGCTCGCGCAGCCAGAAAATACATTCCTCCTGCTCCTCCGGCTTCGGATCGCGGTTCTGCGGCGGCCGGCATTTGACCATGTTGCCGATATAAATATTCGTCTTTCTCGACAGCCCGACGGCGTCAAGATACTTGTCCAGAAGCTGTCCGCCTCTGCCGACAAACGGCTCGCCGCGCAGATCCTCCTGCTCGCCCGGGCCCTCGCCAATGAATACAATCTCCGCGTCCGGCACGCCTACGCCGAAAACAAGATTGGTGCGCGTGGCGCCGAGCGCACAGCGTTCGCAGCCCATGCAGTCTTTTTTCAGTTCCTCCCAGTTCGAGTACATAGCATTTCTCCCGAATCGTCAGATTTCATCAGCGGCAGCTCAGAAGTTGAAATAAATAAACGGGTTGTACGACCCCTTGACGACGTTCGCGATGCTGACCAAAAACAGCGCGCACAAGCCGGCGATGTAAACCCATTCGCAGACGGCGCGCGGCTTCTTTGCCAACGCGTCGACGCGTCTGCGCAGCCACGGCGCGACCGGCAGCGCCAGCACGGCCGCCGCCAGCAGATACACGAAATAGTTCCCGATGTAGTAGCGGAACGTCTGATCCGAAAACGATACGCCCATCCCCAGCATGTGCCGGAAATACGTCCACGCCGCCGGCATATCGTCCGCGCGAAACACGAGCCAGCCGAGGCATACGAACAGCATCGTGCAGAGATATTTTACCGGCAGCCACGCCTTGCCCCGCAGCTTCTGATGTACGCCGGTCAGCTTTTCGACCGTCAGCAGCACAAAGTACAGCAGTCCCCACACGACGAACGTCCAGTTCGCGCCGTGCCAGACGCCGGTCAGGAACCACACGACGAACAGATTCAGCACCAGCCGCGGCTTTTTTACGCGGCTGCCGCCGAGCGGGATATACACGTAGTCGCGGAACCACGTGCCCAGCGAAATATGCCACCGCCGCCAGAACTCCGTGACGGACGTGGAGATATACGGGTAGTTGAAGTTCTCCAGAAAATGGAACCCGAACATCCGGCCGAGCCCGATGCCCATATCCGAATAGCCGGAAAAGTCATAATAGATCTGCAGCGTATAGGCAATCAGCCCCAGCCAGGACGCCGCGGCGCCGACCGGGTCTTTGCTGTCGAAAACACCGTCGGCGATCACGCCCATCGTGTTCGCCAGCAGCACTTTTTTGAGAAAGCCGACCATGAAGCGCTGCACGCCGTCGGCAAAGTCCGGCCACGTTTCGCGGCGGTTCCGGATCTCGTCCGCGACCGTCTGATAGCGCACGATCGGCCCGGCGATGAGCTGCGGAAACAGCGAGATATAAAGACCGACATACAGCGGATTCTTCTGCACGGCGCCGTCGCCGCGGTACACGTCCAACACGTAGGACATGGCCTGAAAGGTAAAGAACGAAATACCGATCGGCAGCGTGATCTTCGGCACGGTAAGCGATGCGCCGAACAGCGTGTTGACGTTCTGCAGCGTGAACATCAGATACTTGAACACGAACAGAAGCCCCAGATTTCCGGCGACGTCCGCGCCGACGCACACGCGCGACACGGTCTTGCGCGCGCGGAACCTGTCCGTCAGCAGACCCATCAGCCAGTTGAACGCGATCGAGCCGATCATCACAAAGACGAACTTCGGCTCTCCCCACGCGTAAAAGACCAGGGACGCCGCCAATAGAAACACGTTTTGCGCAGGTCTCCATCTGCGGAACAGAACATAATAGCCGAACAGTACGATCGGCAAAAACCAGATCAGAAAAATCGGCGTCGAAAACAGCACGTCTTTTTCCCCCCGGCGTTACAGAATCTCGCCCGTCTCGTTGTCGCGCAGCACGGCGTTCACGCCGCGCTCCTGCAAAAGCCGCTGCAGGATATGTTCGATCTCCCGCGACGCCAGCCGCGAGGACACCATAAGCCCCAGCGTGCCGTTATAGCAGTACGCCGTCGTGAGAAGATGATTTTTCGGCACCTGACCGAGGACGGCGTGGAAGGTCTTGATATGATCGGCCAGCTCCTCCGGCACCTTGAATATGCCGAGATTCGAGAGCGTGGACGTGAACAGCACCTCGCCGCAGAACGCCGCGCCGATGCGCAGCACCGTACGCTTGACGCCGCGCGGCAGACAGCGGAAGACCGCCATCTCCTGCTGTGCGACGTTGGTGTTGATCATCCGCTGGAGCAGGTCCTTGTCCGTGCCCTCTTTGAATTCCTTTTTGACGTTATCCAGTATCTCGTCAAACGACACGTTGTCGCCCTTCGGCACGGACGCAAAGAAATACAGCGCGAAATTGCGCAGCGTCTCCGACTCAAACAGCGGACGCAGGTTGATCGGCACGGACATCACGATCGGCTTTTTGGAGTTTTTTGCCTGATCGGTCGAATAAAACGCATACAGATACAGCGCGACGATGTATTCCGTCAGCGTCGCGCCCGCCTCCTTGGCGACCGGCTTGATCTCCGAAAGCGGCATGGACAGCTCCGTCTGGTGCCACGTCGCAAACGGTCCCTTCGGGCTGTACTGGAACGCCGGTTTTCCCGTCCGTGCGACTTTATTCTTGGCGCCGGTGAAGCGTGTGCGGAAGCTGTCTTCCGTCTCGGTCGGCTTCGGCGCGTCATGCGGCGACAAAACGCCGAACGTACACGGGATCTCCTCGCCGAGCGTGCGGAAGTACTCCGCGACGATCGACTTGAGCAGCGTGATCGCCCCGTTCCCGTCGGTCACGGAATGGAACGCCTCGACCGCCAAACGGCAGCCGCGGTAGGTGATGCGGATCAGATTCTCGTTGTTCTCCAGGTCGTACGGCATATTGAGCACAGCCGGACGCGGCATGATAAACGGCGTGACGTCCCGCACATGCTCCAGCTCATAGCCGAACGGTCCTTTCTTCAGCCGCACGAACAGCGTCGGGAACCGCTCGCACATGCTCTGCACAACGGTCTTCAGCCGATCGGGCTCGATCTCCCGATCGAGGTCGACCTCCATGGTAAAGGAATGGTTGATCGTTTCTGTTGCAAAGTACGGATAGACGATCGCGGAACAGTCCATCCGGTACACGGTGTTTTCTGACATGACGTTCTCCTTTGTATGACCGCGGGGATCGGAATGCGTCCCCGTTTATTCGCGTATTTAAATATACCATGCCGCTGCGGCAAAATCAAGGACAAGTTTTGCGAAAAGCCAATATTCCCCTGAGAATTTCAAAGCCCGGCAGGCCGTTTGGTCTGCCGGGCTTGTTGGGTTGTTATGGGCCTATGGGGTTTGCTTACGGGGTGATGAGCTCGGACCAGGTGCTGCTGTACAGCGTCTGCGTTGTGCCGTCCGCCAGGCGGATCGTCA
>JAFSYP010000021.1 GCA_017449935.1 Clostridia bacterium | reverse complement strand
GACGCCAGCGTCATCAGAATCTCGTGACCGGCGGACAGGATAGAGGGCAGGCTCGATAAAATGCCGTCCGCCAGCGTCAACAGCAGCGGAACGGCTACGGCGACCAGATTCGGCGCGGCCATGTTGAGACCGTCGATCAAAATAGTCGTTCCGGCGTGGCAAAAAGCACTCATTTTGATACAATGTTCCAAAATTCCGTGAAACAATCCGCGTGAGTCCGCAGAAGTCCGCAAGAGTCCGCACAAGTCCGCAAAACGTCCGCAGAAGTCCGCAAGACGTCCGCATGAGTCCGCAAGACGTCCGCAAGACATCCGCACAAGTCCGCATGAGTTCATAAAAAACGAGGAAAACGGACGAGGAATCCGCAGCGCGGGACAAAAAAATAAAGCCCCGTTTTTGAAACGGGAATAAGCCGCTGATTTCTTTGCTCAAAAATTCAGCGGCGTCATATATTTTCCATAATTGAATTATTGCAAGGGTCAAATATGAGGGTCAAGACTTGACTTCCGGGCTATTGTTTTACTTTGACGACCGTGATATAATAGGCGCACCGGCAGGAGAGAAACAGTCGGCGCTGTGTCTCCCTATTGAATGCTCCGGGCGGGTGCCGCCTGTGCCAGATCGAACAGAACGACGGGTTCGCCGGATGCGTCTGCCGCGCTTCCTGTCAGCACGTAGACGCCGCTGCCGTCGAAGCCGGTGATCAGGTTGCCGATCATCTGCAGCATTACGCGGACGACCGTCACGCAGTATGCGTCGGCATCAGCGCGCCAGTAGCCGGGCAAACGCGATTTGTGCTTTCCCGAGCTGCGGCGCTTGCCGAGCAGATATTCGGGATCCATATAGCGCGTGATGGCCATTTGCCGGGCGCCGCGATGGACGTACCATCCGAAATCTGTCGGCATACTGAGCGCCTCGGCCACGTCCTTTGGAATTCGCAGTTCGTCCTTGTCAAAGTCCATGATCATACTGTACATTGTCTTTCCTCCTCTCAGGCGGCGCAGAAACACTCCGGATGCTCCTCTGGATTGACCAGCAGATGATACCTGCTGCCTTCCTCCGTTAACTTCTGGTCAACGACGTTCATCAGCGCCATTTTGTGAAGCGAAGCATAGGTGTGAGATTCAGAGTAATTAAGCGTAGCGACAATCATCTCCGTAGAAAAAGAATGATCGCCAAATGCCTCGTAAATGGCTGTTATCGCCTTCTTCATTCCCAGTCTCAAATTGTCCCGCGACGGTGAAAACGCTTTTTTTAGTATGCACTTGCCCGGTTCACTCCTTTGAACAAGGCCAATTTCCACCGCTAACTCCGAATCCTTTGCCCATTGGCTGTTTGTATATCCCCACCGTAAATAGTCATTTAAGGTTAGTGTTCCTTTATCCATAGCGCGCCGCAGACTAAGTGCCAGACGTCTGTCTCGCGGAGAACATAATGAGTTCTCGAGTGTAGTCAGCATTTCAAGGAATGATTCGGAATATTGACTTTCTCTTACGGCAAGTTTCGCGGATGTCCCGTTTTTCTCATCTGCGTTTGTGTCCTCGTCTTCAAACAAAGAAGGTTGTTCAACCGGGTTTACTTTCAGCCAATAACGCCGACCTTCTTTTCCGCTGTACCCCAAAAGACCCAGAACCCGAAGTTCATGCAGATTAACACTGATGGATGATTCTGCTAAATCGAGTCTTTCTATAGCCATAGGTCTTGTAAACTCTTCGGTGTAAAACGTTTGATATAATGCGGTTAACAGTGCTTTTTCCGGTTTACTTAATTCCGGTAATCGATCCGCTATTTTTCTGTTGATCCGATATATTCCGGGGCGAATCTTATCTACAATGCCCATCCTTGTAGGAACCAGCATATCATGCTTCAGCCTGGCCTCATCATAATACTCTGGACACTCGGCAACATTTATGATCCCTGCAGGCAGATAAGTCTCAATCAAGTCCGCAATACGATGATCTTTTCTGGATTGCTCCGACTCCCGTAATAACCGGATTGCGTCATGAATATCCTGCGCGTAATCTTGTCGGGTCAAATGCGGGTATACCGGATTAAACTCATATACCGAATTTTTTCCGATCCGTTTGCCCTTTCTCCGTATCAGTCTTTTTGAGCGGATATTGTTTATCAAACTGCCTACTTGCGAGGGCTTTACCGCACCGCTGTCAGCAATATCATCTATGAAGAATGTATCTTTCCCCTCTGCCATAAAACCGAAAAGCAGCTTTGCTCCCTCCTGCGTAACCGGACCGCTGACCTCCGCTAACCTCAGCAATTCATCCTGCACACGCAATCGGCTGATATCAGACGGTGTCTTTTCAGGGAATCTTAGCGGCGCTTCCGTCCTGTCAGTTTGAACGTCCGGCTCCTGCGCCGGGACGGTAAAAAAACCGTCGAGCAGATCCTCACTGTCAGGCATTTCCTCAAAGCCCGTTTGATCTTCTACCGGCTGCTGCGGAGCCGTTGGATCTGTACAGAACCTGTAGATCATATATCTGCCGTCCCAGGTTCCGCTGCTTTCGATGATGCCTTTTCCCCGAAGCAGGAACATCATTTTGGACGCCTGTTTTGAGTCAAAACCACAGCTGTTACAGAATTCTGTCTGTGTGAACGTGTATTTGCCATTCTGTATAAAACAAAGCAGCAGCATAGCGCAGGACTTTAACCTTTCGTTATCGCCTTGCACGCAGGCGTGCAGAAGATCCCGCACCCGGTTCATGCATTCTTCCGAAGGGCGATCCGCTGCTTCCGGCGGCATGGCCAATAACGCGGTGCCTTCCTCATCCGGCGCCTCAACAGTCGGAATCAGCTGTTCCGGTTCCTCCGGCGGTTCTTCAAAAGGTTCATCCGGTAACGAGGAAGGCGACGGTTCGGCAGACGCCGTCAGCGTTGTCCGCGCCATGTCCTGCTCCGCCCGCAGATCCTGTTCCTCTCTTCGCTGCCGCCGCAGCGCGCGTTCGTCTACGGCGCGGGACAGCAGATCTAAAAAGAATTCCAGAAAATACGTCATATCGCCGCCGTTTTCCTCCCGCAGGATATTGGCGGTCGCTTCATAATACGCGTAGCCTTTGCGGGCGATCAGCGCCGACAGGCTGACGTCGCTGAAAAACGTGTAGCCCGCACGCAGCAGGATCATGCCCGACAGGATTCGTCCGAGCCGGTCGTTGCCTTCCGGGAACGGGCGCAGAGCGAACAGATACGCCTGCGCGACGCCCGCCTTGATCAGCGGATGCACCTGCGGCGAAGCGAGAAACGCACAGAGTTCTTCAACGCGGTCCGGTACGGTGTGCGCCGCGGGAAACGAAAACCGCTCCCCGTCGGCTGAAGCGTGATCCGCCTCGTCGGATACGCGAAAATCCTGTCCGCCGTTGTCCATGCCGTCCGTCAGGATATACGCGAGAGAGCACAGCAGCTCCGCGTCGATTCCCCGGTACAGGTTCTCGGACGCGAATTTGCCCGCCACACGGTTATTCGTGAGCATCTGCTCCTCGATATCCCGCGGCGGCTGTCCGCCGGCAAAAAAGTCCATAGCAGACTGCATCGTGATCTGCGCACCTTCCACATAACTGGTGAAGAACGCTTCCTCCAGCGTCACAACGGGCGGCGGCTCGGTATACGGATCAAAATCGGCGCCGTCCGTGTTCAGCGTTTCGACGATTTTTTCGCTTGCGGCGATCATTCTTTCCGTGGTTACGTACCAATAGGGAATGCCGCCCTGCCCGTACAGCGGCAGAACGGCGCCCCGGGATCGGCGGCTTTGCAGCAGTTCCTGCCACAGCGCGTCAGGCTGTACGCCGAGCGGGAGGCGCGGGAGCATCTCCCGTTTGGAACAGTAACGGCGGTTCAGATTACGGAACAAAGCCTCTTTGTCCATGTATATCCCTCCGTTACTGCGGCTCTGCGTCTATGATCTGCGCGTCGGCGAGAGAGAAGCGTACCGCCTGCGCGATGGGCAGATATTCACCGGCGCAAACCCGCGGTTTGCTGTCTTCCCAGCCGACCATTTTGCGGATCTTGCGCAGCAGACTTCTGCCGCTGATCTCGCACAGAGACACGCCGCCTTCCGGGACGACGAGTGCCTGCTGTTCCTCGATCGCGCATGCGCGCAGAAGCAGCATCTTTTCATCTTTGTTCAGCAGCAGCTGCACATGCCGCGGACGATCCAGCGCGTTCAGAACGCCCTCGCCCAGCAGGATCGTATCGTCCCGCAAATTCAGCGTCATTAAAATCGGCGTGTTCATACCGTCACCTCCGCAGTCTCAGGCATGGGTTCCGGTTCCTGCGGTGTACGCATCTCCGGGGCGACAAAGCCTTCCGTCAGATCGATCCGCGTGGAAGCGGCGTGCTCGTCAACATCCATGCCGAAATTGCTCTGCCACTCGGTCGGCAGAATTGCCTTCGGCGCTTTGCGCTTTCCCGTTTCCGGGTCTTTGGTCTGCGGCAGGAACGCTTCTTTCGCGTCCAGATCGAACAGATACAGCGTTTCGCCGTTGTGGATGATGCGCATGCCCTGCAATTTGTAGCGGTAGCGCGGATCCCAGCCCATCAATTCGTACAGCTTCTCTGTAAAGGGTCGGCATTTGATCTCACGGCTTTTGCGTTTGTCGCCGCGCACAACGCACCAGCGTACCGCGTCCCGCGCACCCTCGTCACAGGGACGGATCGCGAGCTTGCGCTCGACAGGGTTGATCAGGAATTGAATGTACGTCGCGTCCTCAAGCTTCGTGATACACGAATTGTTGAACGTGATGCTGTCTCCGCGAACGGTCATCGCGGGATCATAGCGGTGCGAGATGAATTCCCGCCGCACGACCTGATAGCCGTCGAAGCTGAAGCTCGCTTCCTCCGCCAGCCGTTTTGCTTCCTGCCGTTCCTCGCGGCTCAGTGCACTGACGAACGGAATGTTCGTCGGTCTCGGCTGTTGCTGTGCGCCGGGATACGGCGGTCGCTGCATGACCGGCGGTCGGTAGCTTTGCCCCGGCTGCGTCCAGTTTTGCATAGGTTCTGCCATGGTCAATCGTCCTCCTTATCGATTTTTCTGTTTGGTCTTTCAAGTTCTTTTTCCTGCAGACGCTGCTGCCGTTTTTTGTTCGCCGGCCATATCTTTTCCACGAGCAGTCTGTCGAGCTCGGCGCAGATTTCCGGCGCGGTATCAACCAGATTCATTTGTCCCATGGGACTGTCCATCAGTTTCCGGTACGCCTCGCGCATGATCGGTTCCTGAAAAGCGCCGTAGACCATGCGGCTCGATTCCTCGTGCAGCAGACATTCGCATCGGTAAATGTAACCGAGCCAGTACGCGTAGGACAATTCATCAACGTTTCGGTTCGGCTCTTCCGGCAGCGCTGCCAGCTTTGGAGGCAGACGTAGACGCTCCGCCGTATACGCCTGCGAGATCAACAGGCTCTTGTTTTCGTCGAGCCTTGCGTGCGACACGATATCGTCGACCCAGTACAGGGCCTCGACGATCGTCTCCGGGCTTTTGAGCAGCAGCGGAATGCGCAGGAGATTCGACAGTCCGTCGTTCTCCATGCCGTTTGCGGCGGCGAAACTCACGTCGAACACACCGGCCATCTGGCTGTTCATGTACTGCGGTGCGAATTCTTCCATGCTGAAGCCCATCGACGCCGCTTCCATAAACAGACTGCCCTGTTTGTGGCAGTACGCAAGATCGCGCTGTGAAAACGGCTTCGCGACCTTGATCACGTTCGCGTTACGGGGCGACGCGCGCGCCAGACGCATCAGTCTTTTCACGTTCGCGGTCAGCGGTTGGCTCTTTGACGGATCCCGTGACATTTACTCTGCCTCCTTGTTCTCTACGATAATCTCTTCCGGATACGGCTCTTTCGGCACCGGAATCTCCGGCGGCGATTTTTTAATTGTCTCTAATAAACCGTCTACGGTTTCCGCGTCTACCGTGTGCGTAATATCGAGCGGACGCGCTTCGATCAGCATGTCCCATTCTTCGGCAGACGTTACCGCAGATACGCCGCGCATTCCCGGCACATGCTGAAAGACAGGCGTGCCGAACCGGCGCTTGTTTTCTTCCACCGCCTGCATAAACCGCGATTCCATATCCTTGATTTCCTGCGGCTCGTCTTCGTCGGGCGGATAGTAGTAGCTTTTCGCGTCTTCCCGTTCTTCCTGTACGGCTTCCGCCTGCTTGCGCGCGATCACCACTTCGTCTTTTTTGCTCGTGGCACGCCCGATAAAGTTATCCAGATCAAACACAAGCACCGCCGCGCCGGACGGATGCGTAACCGTTTGACAGGGAATCCGGTACGCATAGTCCGCATCCCAGCCCATGCTGTCATAGATCGTTTTACACAGCGGAGACGCGCCTCTGCCCGCCGCGTTCCACGGCATTGCGTTCGGGTGATCCGGTGCGCAGGGACGCACGACGATCATGCGCTCGACGGGGTTGAACAGCAGTTCGACTGTTTCCGCACCGGGCAGGCGGGACACACATCTGACGCTGAATGTCAAATGGCTCGTTGTAATACGGAGCACAGGCTCGTGTACGCGGGAGAACATGTTGCCGTTGACGACCTGAAACGCCCTGTCGGCGCTGACCGTGTTCACACCGTCTGATTCTTCCGCAGTCTTGCCTTCCAATTCGTCTTTGATCTCCTGTTCGGCGGCGGTCAGATCACGCGCGATCTGCGCGATGCCGTGATCGTCCACAAGACCGCCGATGCGGTGACCGCCCTCCGGCAGGTATTCCTTTCCGAGATCGGCGTCCAATTCTTCATCAAGAATGCCCATCGCGATCTGGCTCGCGCGGTAATAGTCTTCATAGTCAAATCCAGCCCACGAACGGTTCATGGAGATATATCCTGCCAGAGCGCCGCGGTCAACGACGCGCATCGGTAAATATGTACCTTCGTGTCCGTACCTGCGGCTGTTGAGAATACGCTGCGCCGCGTTCCACGTCGCCCGGCTGACAATCGCTTCATGATGATCCGGCTGGAAATATTTGTTCTTCTTGCCGTTGTTCTTCTTCGCCTTATGATCCTTGTAGTTGGGCGTGTACGTTTTACGCGCCAACACGTCGCCGCAGTGCTTCTCGTTGCGCATGGTGCCGATGACGCCCTTTGCCGTCCAATGCGTGTTCAGCGTGCCGTCCCTGCGCCTGCCGCCCGTCGGGATCGCCAATTCGGTCAATACGTCCGCGATCTCCTCCGGCGTGCCGCCGCCCAGCAGCATCGAATACATCCAGCGCACGACACGCGCTTCATTCTCGTTGACCTGCAGCACCTTCTTATGCCCGCCGTAGCCGTCCGGCACCTCGACCTTGTCGTACCCGAACAGACGCGGCGTCAAAAACCTGCCCCGGCTGAACCGCCACTCAAGCGACAGCAGGATCGCCTCGCTCTTCATATGGCTCTCTTCCTGCGCGACCATCGCCAGCACAAACAGAATGATGCCGCTCGTCTGCGACATGGTATCAATATGCTCCGTCTCGAAAAATACACGGATCGGCGGATCGTGGTTCTGCAGCGCTTCGACCCAGCCGATGCAGTCCATCAGATTCCGGGCGAAGCGCGAGACGGCTTTTGTGATGATCATGTCGATCTTGCCGTCCATCGCGTCCTTCATCAGTTTCTGAAAGCCCTGCCGATGCGACGTGTTCGTACCGGAAAAGCCGTCGTCTACGTAACAGCCCGCGTATTTCCAATTCGGATTGCTTTTAATCAACTCCGTGTAGTGCTTGATCTGCATATGGATTGATATTTTCTGGTCGATATCGTCGGTCGACACGCGGCAGTACGCGGCGACGCGCAGAACGCGGTCTTCTTCCGGCGCTTCGGCCGCTGCCGCGATCTTATGCACGTTCCTTCCGTCCAGTTCGGCAAGCTGCCGCCCCAACGCGATTTTTTCCCGCTGCCGTTCCGACTCGAAGCCTGCGCCGACGGGCGCTGTTTTCGGTCGTGATGCCCGTTCTTCGGCGACCTGCTTCACGTCATCCATACTCATTCCTCCCTTATTCTGGTGTTTCACATTCCGGCTCCGCGCCGAATGTATAATACATATACCGTAATCAAATCGGCATCTCAACGTCTGCGCAGACGTATTT
>JAFSYP010000020.1 GCA_017449935.1 Clostridia bacterium | reverse complement strand
GCCAGAGCGGAGATGCGTAACGCCACCGAGCGATGGAGCAGCCGCGCTGTACTTCGGGAAGCATCCGCCATCTTTACGTTCCGGTATATTCCGCATATCGAGGTCACGACAGACATGGTGATCGTCTGCGGCGCCGATCGGTACAACATCGTATCGGTCGAAAACATCCGCGGGCGCAATCTGTACACGCAGGTCGTGGCGCGTCTGGAAAGCGAGGAATCGTGATGGCGACCATGAAACCGAAAATGCCGGAGGATCTGATGAAGAAAATAGACCGGCTCGGCAAAGAGATCGACCGCATCTGCGAAAAGGCGCTGACCGAGGGCGGGAAAGTGATGAAAAAATCCGTGTCCGAACATCTCTCGCAGGTGGTCGGCAAGGACACGAAAGTCGAATCCCGCTCCACAGGCGAACTGCAGGCGGCGCTCGGCGTCAGTCCCGTCCGCGTCGACAAGAACGGAAATTATGATCTGAAGGTGGGCTTCCGCGAGCCCCGTTCCCAGCAGACAGCGGCAAAGGGAAAACGCTCATACAGTCAGATCACGAACGCGATGATCGCGAACGTGCTGGAGTACGGCCGCAAAGGACAGCAGCCGAAACCGTTTCTCGCGCCGGCAAAGAAAGCGGCGAAAAAGGATACCACGGCAAAAATGGAGTCCGTGCTGCGGGAGGAGATCGATAAAATATGATCCTGGACGAATTGGTCACGATCATGGACGGTCTGCGCATCCCGGTCGAAACAGCGTCGTTCGCCGGCAAAGCGCCCGACCAGTACGTCGTGCTGACGCCGATGGAGGACGTGTTCGAGATCTTCGCGGACAACGCCCCGCACATGGACGTCTGCTCCGTGCGCATCTCTCTGTTTTCCAAGGGCAACTATCTGTATACCAAAGACCTGCTGGTCGACGCGCTGCTGACGGCGGGATTTACCGTAACGCTGCGCCGATACATCGGGCGCGACGACGACAGCGGATATCATCACTACGTCGTGGACGTGGAAAAAGAATACATCATAAAGGAGTGATCCACTTGGCAACAATCGGTCTTGACAACCTGTTTTACGCACCCATTACTGAAGGCGCGAACGGTGAGGAAACCTACGGTACGCCGCAGAAACTCGCAAAGGCCATCTCCGCCGAACTGTCCGTAGAGATCGCGGAGGCAATTCTGTATGCGGACGATGCGGCTGCGGAAAGCATCAAGTCTTTCAAGAACGGCAAGCTGACGCTCGGCATCGACGATATCGGCGTAGACAAGGCGCAGCTTCTGACCGGGGCGGGCGTTGATGACAACGGCGTACTCGTATCGACGTCGGAAGACCTGCCTCCGTATGTGGCGGTCGGCTTCCGGGCGCAGAAGTCCAACGGCAAGTACCGTTACTTTTGGCTGTACAAAGTGCAGTTCGGTATTCCGTCTGTGTCCCTGCAGACGAAGGGCGACAGCATCAGCTTCCAGACGCCGTCCATCGAGGGCACGATCGTCCGCCGCAACAAACCGCTCGGCAATGACAAGCACCCGTGGAAAGCGGAAGTGACCGAGGGCGACGCGGGCGTGTCGGATGCTACGATCAACGGCTGGTTTAACGCTGTATATGAGCCGGCATACGCCGGGGATTAAGGAGGAATTTCAGTATGAACGCGATTCCCGTAAACGCGGAAAATCCGACCGTAGAGGAACGCTCCGCGCTGATCACGCTCGGCGGTCAGCAGTACGAGCTTGTGCTGTCGACGCTGGCGACAAAGCAGATCGCGAAACGCTACGGCGGTTTGGAAAACCTGGGCGAAAAGCTGTCGAAAACGGAGCATTTTGAGGAAGCTCTCGATGAAATAATCTACCTCATTACGCTGCTCGCCAATCAGTCCGTAATGATCCATAACCTTTGGCATCCGGACGACAAGCGCGATCTGCTGACGGAGGAAACGGTCGAACTGCTGTCCACGCCGTATGACCTTTCTGAATACAAAAACGCGATCGTCGCTGCGCTGTACAAAGGCACCAAACGGTATGTGCAGAGTGAGGAGAGCGACGCAAAAAACGCGGAAACAGCCGGGTAAGCGACGACGAATCCTTCGCCCGGCTGCTGTTTTACGGCGTGAGCCTGCTGCACCGTCCGGAACGGGAGGTCTGGCTCATGCCGTTCGGCGCGCTTCTGGATCAGTGGGAGATATACCGTCAGTTCAACGGTCTGTCGAAACCGCTGCGCGCCGTGACGATCGACGACGTGATCCCGGAAGGAATCTAAAAATATCTGCATGGCGAAGCTGCGGCTGTCCTTTTGGCGTCATCTTGAAAGCGAGGTGACGCACCATGGCAGGGCACTCCGATGCCGGTATCAAGCTGGGAATCGAAGGTGAACGCGATTTCAAAAAAACGTTGAAGGACATCAACGACACCATGAAGGTGCTCGGCTCCGAGATGACGTTGGTCGCGTCCAAGTTTGACAAGCAGGACAAATCCGTCCAAGCATTGAACGCCCGCAACTCCGTTCTCAACAGGGAAATCAGCGAGCAGAAAAACAAGATTGATCTGCTGCAGAAGGCGCTTGCCAACGCGACGCTGTCTTTCGGTGAAGCCGACAGCCGTACCAAGGCCTGGCAGGAAAAACTGAACAAAGCGCAGGCCGAACTCAACGACATGGAAAAAGAGCTGGCTGAAAACAACAAGGCTCTGAAAACCGCCGGAAACGAATATGACGACGCCGGGAAAGAAAGTAAAAAGTTCGGCGAGGAAGTCAAGGACAGCGGCGAGAAAGCGGAGAGATCCGGCCACAAGCTGGAAACGCTCGGCAAGATTCTTTCTGTACTGCCGTCTCTGCTCGGCGACGGAATTCCGATGCTCCTCGATTGGCTCGGATCCTTTTTGCTCGAACAGCTGCCGGTTCTGATCGCCATGGCGGGTTCTCTCGTTACGGAGCTGGTCGGTCATTTGTCGGAAATTCTGGTCACGACGCTGCCCCAGATTTTATCGGCGGTTTTCCGCCTGATCGACAGCATCATCGCGGAACTGCCGTTATTGTTACAGCAGCTTTTGCCGCTGATTTTCACTCTGGTCGGGCAATTGCTCGGTCTGCTCGTACAGCTCGCGCCGGAATTTTTGCAGGCCGGTTTGATGCTGTTTGATTCTCTGATCGGCGCGCTCGAAATGATCTGCAGCCAGCTTTTGCCGATGCTGCCGTCGCTGATTCAAAATCTGTGTTCTTTGCTGACCGAAAATCTGCCGCTCGTGATTTCTGCGGCGGCCGAATTGTTCAGCGGCCTCTTGCGCGCCCTGCCTCTCGTGGCGCAGCAGCTTTTGCCGATGATCCCGGTTTTGATCCTCACGATCGGACAAATTTTGATCGAAAACACGCCCCTGATTTTAGAAGCCGGGACGCAGCTTCTGTTCGCTTTGCTCGACGCGATCCCGGTTGTCGCAGACGCTCTGATTTCGTCCCTGCCTCTCGTCTGGCAAACGATCAAAGACACGCTTTTGCAGGCGTGGCCGATCATCCGTGACGTCGGTGGTCAGCTGCTCGACGGCCTGATCGTCGGTATCGGCTCTATGATCGGAAAAGTCTGGGACAAGATCAAAGAAGTCGGCGCGAAAATCATCGAAGGCATCAAAAACGCGCTCGGCATACACAGCCCCAGCACCATTTTCGCGGGCATCGGCGAAAACCTGATGCTCGGTCTGTGGAACGGCATTTCCGACTCGGTCGGGTGGATCCTCGACAAAGTCCGCGACTTCGGCGGCACGCTGATCGATACGGTCAAAAGCGTGTTCGGCATCAGCTCACCGTCAAAGGTGTTCGCGGACGAAATCGGTAAGAACCTCGGTCTCGGCGTAGGCGTCGGCTTCGAAGACGCGATGCGGGACGTTTCCAAGGACATGGCGGACGCGATCCCGACCGACTTCGACGTGGCGGCAAACGTACACGGTACGCCGGAGGTCATGCCCGGTTCTGGTGGCGGCATAACGCTGACGCTGCACATTGAGAACTTCCATAATTACCGCAGTGAAGATATCAATGAACTGGCAGACGAACTGTCGGTGATCCTCGCATCCAAAATGAACAGAAAGGCGGCGGCGTTCTGACAAAAGCAAAGGAGCAAGGTTTTTGCGCCTTGCTCCGAAGTTGTTTATTTGCGTTTCGTCGTGTGCATCGGATGGATTCAGTACTTCCTTAGGACAAATGCAGCCAGAAGGCGGGGCGCACGCCCACGGCGGCGGAATCGGCAGGAATGCCGTTTTCGTCCGTTTCGCCCTGCGCGTTGACGACAGCCGTGCAGCCCGATTCCGTACCCGGTGTGCGCAGCCACCACGCGACGGCCTTGCCTGCCGTCACGCTGTTCGCCTTCGCAGCGGCATACGCTGTGCAGACGCCCGGACGATGCGGATCGTCCGGGGCAAGGTACGCGTCCACAGCTGCAGCGCTGAGCGCTAAAAGGCGTTCCGCCGTCTCGCCGCCATTTGCGTCCTTGCGCTTGGCAAGGCATTGGCCGCTGCGCCGTAGTTGTAGAGCGCTGCGCCGAGGTTCTGCTGCGCGGCATTGCTGCTCTTTGCCATGGCTTTTGCGAACGCGTTGCCGTTGAAGGTGATCGTGCCGAGTTCTGTGACCTCGACGGTGATCGTCAAAGAGCCCTGACCGGCACCATCGAAGCCGGCACCGATGGCTGCGCCGAAATTGCTGCGGATTCCTTTGGAATAGGCTATGACGGCGCCGCCGCTTTGAGTTATGCTCAAAACGGCGGCGCATTCGCTATGACCTTTTAATATCTGCTCCTTGCCTGTTAGTTCTGGATGACGTTTGCGCCATCCTCGATGGTGACGGTACCGAAGCTGTGGGGATAATTACTTTCCACCGAGCCTTGGCCGATTGAAGACGGAGCCGGAGAACCGCCTCCGCGCGTCGCGGTAACCTGTGCGCCGCTTCTGATCGTAATATCGCCGAAGCTTCCTTGCCTGCCGCCTCCGATACCGGCTCCATAATATAAGTCGCACTTTGCTGTAACGGTGCCGCCGTTAATGGTGATATATCCACAGCAGCCGTAAAGGGAGCTGCCGATACCGGCAGATTGATTACCGCCTATAGCTGTGATCGTACCGCCGTTGATGACGATATTGC
>JAFSYP010000019.1 GCA_017449935.1 Clostridia bacterium | reverse complement strand
AGTTGTATAAAGCGGCATAAGAGACCGCAAATTCCGGTTGAAATCCTCAAAATTTCAACCGGAATCTGCGGTGCCACAACGCATCGCGTTGTGAATATTTTGTTAATTATTTCTTTGTCCTCTTGACGGGGTGCGGTTCACCCGAAAGAAAAGTCCCTTCTTTTCTATTCTTTTCGTTCTTCGCTAAATGTGACATTCCCTTTTTCTTTTGTTTATCTCCGGGATCAGCTATCCGCTTCGCGCAGTGAAAAGCAGATCGCGTCGTCGTCGCCGGTGCGGTTATTGTACAGAAAATCCTGTACAATCTCCGCAAAGGACGAACCGGGCGGAACCAGCTTTTGCAGCGCTTCAATATGAAAGCGGCGCACGAACCGGTCGAGCTTTTCGGCGCAGCCGGTAAACACGGTATGCTCCACCGTGCCCGGCGGATAAGGCGCGTTGCCGGGATAGATGTGCCGCAGCACCTCAAACACAACGTCCGTCAGCCTCTCGCGCCCGGCGCTCTTACGCTGCGCGGGCGTCAGTTTTTTCCATGTGGCGCTGAGACGCGCGGCCGCGGAGAGCTTCATTCGTTCGAGCCTGCGGCAGGCAAAACGGATCGCCTTTTTATGGCTGCGCAGCTTCTCCGCGGGCAAAAAGCCGTCCGCCAGCGCGAGAAACGCATCAAAATCATGCGCGCCCAGCGGCAGAAGACGCTCCAGAATGCCCGGAAAGTTGAGTCCGTACAGACACTCGAACGGCGATCGCCCGCCGGCGTCCGCGCCGGGCAGCGTTTCGATGCCGACGCTCCGTACCGTGCAGACGCCGCTGTCCGCGTCCGCCGTGACGCGGCGCATCTTGCCCGCGGCGTTCGCGAGCGCGATCGTGGACACATCCAGAAACCAGCGTCCCGCGCTGTCCGTGTATTTGCGGATGCTCTGCAGATGCGTATGGCCGGTAAAGACGACGCGCACGTTTTCCGCGCACATCATCTCATACAGTTCCCGATAGCCGCCGAACAGCTCATAATCCGCCATGTGGCGGAACACTTCCCAAGGCGGCAGCACCGGATGATGCACCGCAAGCAGCACATATTCGCCCGCCTCCCGCGCTTCATGCAGCGCGTTTTGCAGCCAGCGCATCCCGTCCTCGAACAGTCCGCAATGGCTGCGGCCGTTGCCGTTGTCGCCGATCATCGCAAGGCGCACGCCGTCGCACAGCCGCACGACGTAGGAGCCGCTTTCTCGGTGCACGTCGATCGCCTGCTTCGGGCCGTAATCATAGTAAAAACCGAACAGCTCGCCCTTGCGCAGGAACGGGATCGGCTCGGTCCCGTCCTTCGTATAACGGCAGGCTCTGAATGTATTTTCGTCGTCGCCGGCGCCGCAGTAGTCATGCGTCGCCGACGTCACAAAGACGCGCTTTCCCGCCGCGGTCAGCCTTTCGAGCCGCGCGCGGAACGCTTCATGAGACTGCACGTCGCCTTCGTTGACGTTGTCGCCCGTAAAGAGCACGGCGTCCGCTTCGTCGTCGGCGAGGATCTTTTCGATGAACGCGTCAAGGATCTGCGGCGTGGCCTTGAGCGCGATCTGATCGCCGCGTTCCCGCCGGTCGATCGCGCCGCCCTCCACCCAGATGTCGGGCGAAAGCAGGTGGCTGTCGGTGATATGATAAAATGTCGTCTTTCGTTTCATGGTTCGATCAGCTTTCTGCGGCGTCCTTATCCTGCACGCTCGCGACGTAATCGGATACGACGCGGTTGCGGCGCTCGGACAGCTCATAGTACATCTGCGCGCGTTTTTTCTTGTTGATCGGCCAGAGCATCTTCGGCACGATACCCAAAATGCTGGTCGCGAACGGCACCACAGTCGCAAGCGCAAACAGCCAGAACTTCGTCTGTTCGCTCTGCGTCCCGATCTTGAGTCCCTGCACGTAGCCGACTTTTTTCATCACGACGTTGTTGATCGCGTTGGTGAAAATGGACTGGAGCTTTTTGACCAGCTCCTTGGCGACGCCCGTGGTCGCCTCCATACGGTAGCCGTTTTTCCACTCGCAGTAGTCCATCGCTTCGTTCCACAGATCGGCGTTGATGACCTTGTTCACGCCGAACAGGAGCTTGGAGAAAAACTCCGAAAAGCCGTACCCGATGAGCATCGGCTTTAAGTTCAGGTAATTCTTGTTGATCATGCCCAGCCCGAAAAAGCCGAGCGTGACCATGTCGCCGTAAAAGTCGGCGCCGACCCACAGGAATTTCGATGAGAACCGCCGCCGCAGCGGCGCGACGAACGCGTAGGAAATCGAGCCGACCGGCGCGGATATGCCGCTGACGAGCGCTTTGGCCGTGTTGATCATGCTGTCGCCGCCGAACACGTCGATCCAGTAGTTGTCCTGGCTTGTGCCGATGCCGAATCCGGCCAAAAAGTCGGACAGCGTCATCAGCAGTACGGGATAGTTGGTCACGATCGCGCGGACGCCGGCCTTCAGATCGGGTCGTTCGAGCGACTGCGGCACGCGTTCCTTCGACACGAGGAAGAACCAGAACGTGAACGCCGAGGACACGACGGCGCAGAAAACGCCCATGCCCATAAAGATACTGCGCATCTGGGTCTTCCATCGGCCGGTGGAGACCATGTCGTACATGAAGCCGAAGATATACCGCGGAATATCCTCGCCCATATATCCGGTCAGCAGCTCCGCGAGCGTAATCAGCCGCACACGTTCGGTCGGGTTGGGCGTGATGGTGCTCATATAACCGCTCTTTGCGACGCCCGTGAACGTGTTTGCCGTCTCGGTCAGCACATTGAATGCAAAGTAAAAAATCAGCTTCGGGACGTAGGTGGACGCCGTATTCGGGAAAAAGTACGGCAGAAACCAGTACAGCAGACCGATCAGCGTCATCGGAATCTGGAAGCCGACCAGATACGGGCGGAATTTGCCCAGACGCGTGCGCGTGTTGTCGACGATCGCGGAGATGAACGTATCGTTGATGACGTCCCACGCGCCGGTGAACAGGCCCACAACGGCAGAGATGCCGAAGTCGATCCTGACCACGTCCCAGATATACCGCTGGCTGAAGCTGTTGATATTGAACGCGTTGGACCAGTCGTTGAACAGATATGCGATCGTTTCCTTCGTGCCGACATAGTTGAAGCTGCGGTAAACATTGGAATTGAGCTTCTCTTCGTCGACCTTGACCGGCGCTTTCGTCTCGTCATGCATCGTCGGCCACCTCCAGATCCGTAATATATACAGTCGTTTCATCCGTATAGGTGTGCCCGGCATACTCCATCGTGATCGTAACGGTGATCGGATCGGCGCAGTCTTTCAGAGGCGTCATCACATGCGTCTCGTCGAACGCCAGTACGTCAGGCGCGCTTGACGTAAAGCGGAGCACATAGTCTTCCGGTTCTGTGTCGCCGTCCCTGACGGTCACTTCCGCGTCCAGTCCGAGCTTCGAGCCGGTCCTTGCAACAACACCGCCGCCGGTAAAACGCACGCCGTAGTATCTGAACGCAACGTGCTGAACGGTCGTGTACGGCAGCTCGATCTCCACAGTCTTTGACGGCTCGGCGAGCGGCGACGTCAAACGGACGCGCACGCGGATACGGTACTCATGCCGGAGCTCAGCCGAGAGCAGCTGATCCCGCGCATGGTCGAGACGATACCGTTCCCGAACGCCCAGCGCGTCGATCGCGATCGTTTCTATCTCGGCAACAGACGCGATCTTTTCCGCGATCGCGGAAAAGACGCCGCTGTGCGCCATCCGATCCGTGTCGATCGGGGCAGCGTCCCTTGTCAATTCAATCACGTACGGGTCCTCCCGTCGATCTCTGCCCTCTTCCTGCTGCAGCTCGAAACTTAAGACCGCAGCGTCCGTTAAGGGCGACGGCGCGTCCTGCGCCTGTGTCATCAAGGTGTCAGAAACCGACGGATAAAACGCGCCGATCTCGTTTTCGGCGCTGCCGGCGAAAAAGCGCAGCACTTCATTGTCGGCGTCGGAGAAGGGCGTCTGCCACTCGCCGTCGAACGAGACTTCCGTATGCCAGCTTCCCTCCGCGTCGTCGGCATTTGCCGCCGCAGCATAGAGGCGCTCGATGAACGCGGCCGCTTCTTCCTTTGTCGTCAGACGCTGCGTCAGGTCGTCGTGCGCCGGCGGATCGGGGATCTGAAATTTGGGTTTGTTGAATTCCTTCTTTGCGTAGAGCGACACGCAAAAGAAGCATATACCGATCAGCAGGACGCCGATCAGAATACCGAGCGCGACTCTTGTTTTTCCGGTCATGGGCTTTTTCATGCTTCCTTGCCCTCCTCTTCCGCCTGGAGCGCCTCCTCCAGCGCGCGCAGACGCTCTTCGCGCTCCTCTTCGCTCTCAAAGACAGGCAGCGGAAGCAAATCGAGATCGACCTCACCCGCGCGCACCTGCCGCAGCAGTTCGCGTCGCTTGGGGTCGAACTCGCGGTACCGCGGCTCGATCCCCTTTTTCAGCAGCGCGCGGTTGAGGAGAAACACGACGAGAAACAGCGCCGCGGCGGCGAGCGCGCCGAAGCCGGACGTCGGACGGATAAACGCATCCGTCCCGATCGCCCGCCGCAGGACTGCCGAGGCGATCTGCGCGAGCAGCGCGAACACCGCGCCGATCAGAGAGACAGCCGACATCCATTTCGTCGAGCGCGTCAGATTCAGAAAGCCGAGCAGCAGCGCGCCGGCCAGCATCAGATCGAGCACGGCGCACACGGCAAGGATCGCCGTCGGCACGAGCGCCGCGAGCGCCGCGGACGAAAACGGCGTACTGCCGAGAAACGCCGGCACGCGCAGCGCAAAGCCGTTTCGGATCGCGCCGACGATCCCGAGGATACCGGCGGAATACGTCCAGTTAAAAAACGGGACGCTGAACCGCACGCCGCCAAAGGGCAGCAGCAGCGCGGCGGCGGCGACAAGCACCGCAGCCATACGTGCGATCTGGAGCTTGCCGCCGATGAAATTCGCCTTGACGCGGGCGATCACCATACGCGCCGCGCCAGCCTCAAGCTCCGTGCGCTTGGCGTCGCGCATCAAGCCCGCTTCCTGCGTGTAGTACATGATGTTCACGCCGCAGTGTTTACAATTGGGTTTGAGATCGAAGAAAGGGATCTCGCCCCCGCATTTCGGACAATTCATAGCTTAGCCTCAGATCCACGCCGTGCAGAGCGTGATCGGCCATACGATACGGGAGAATACCGCGTCCGCGAAATCGTTCCGGACGGACCGTCTTTCCCCGCCGACGCCCGTGAACAGGTTCGCCGGTATGCGCGCCGACATGTGATCGGGACGCTCGACGCCCAGCGCATACAGCGCGATTGCCGCCACGTCGCGGTTGCGCGTGTCCTTGTCCATCGTACCGCCTGCAGCGACCGTCTTGCCCGCGACGGCAACCATCACGTTCGTCTCGCGCATCGTCAATCCGCCGTGACCTTTGGAGACTCTGTGTCCGTGATCCGCCACGACGATGAACAGACCGTTCTCCATCAGGCCGTTCCGCGTCAGAGAATCATAGATACGGCCGATATAGCCGTCGACCGTCTCGATCTGGGCGAAGTATTCCGGCGCCTTGCTGCCGTACTCATGGCCGAAGTGGTCGACGCTGTCGAGCTGGCTGAAAAACAGCTTCGGCTTGTTGCCGGCGTCGAAGTATTCGCACATGGCGTCGGTCAGCTGCCCGTCGTCGCCGATCTGCACTTCGTCGGCGCCGAGATCGTTTTCCACGATCCCCTTCGTAATGGCGCCCCAGTTTGTGTACACGGCCAGCTTTGCCGCCGGGTCCGCTTTATGCAGCAGCGTGAAGATCGTGGGGTACTTCGTATCGCTCGTGCGCGGCGTGCTCTCGGTGACAGAATTGGTCATGCGGTGCCGCAGATACGATACGCCGGTCAGAATGGAGCCCCAGTTCTGCGCGCTGATCGTGATCGTTTCCGCACGCGCGGTATAGTCGACCGCGCCGTCTTTGAAAATGCGGTCAAAGTTCGGCGTGTTCGCGTCCTTGAAAAATCTGCCGGCGCCGTCCACGCCGATGATGAACACATGGTCGTACGCGCCGAAGCTGTCTTCGCTCTGCGCGGCAAACGCAAAACTCGCACAGGAAAAGGCTAAAAACAGCGCCAGTAAAACAGAGATCGTTTTTTTCATGGTTTGGAATCCTTCTTTCTTACATCATTTCTATACAGATTGCGTTCGTCATATAGGTGAACGTGAACCTGACGATGGTATTGTCCCGCGGCACGGTGAATCGGCTCTTGCCGCCGGAACCGGAGTAGATCAGTCCGCCGTCCTCGCACACACAGGCAGACAGCGTTCCCCATGTGGAGATCCCGAAGTTGTATTCGCCCGCATAGGGCATCACGAACGAAAGCGCGTATTTGCCGTCGCCGACGTAGTACATGCGCGTGATCTCGCTGTTCGAGTCGTTTGCGACTGCGCCGACGTACGGCTGAAAGCTGCCGTACAGCACGACCTTTTCCGGCAGACGCACGCCCGTCTGCGGGTCGTCCACGTCCCTGCCGCCGAAGTCGAGGATGTCGGACGGGTTGGCCAGAACGCGGTATTTGCCGTACCCCTCATGCAGCAGCTTCGCCGCGGCGTCCTCCTGCGAACAGCCGTCCGGGCACGCGTCGGAGCGGTCGTTGAGCTTGTAGACCCGCTCCTGTCCGTCGCAGCTCGGGCCGAGTCCGCGCATGAGCGGGAATGCGAAGAACGCGTCCGGATTGTTGACGGCCGTCCACTTGAACGTGTATTCGAGGAAGCTGTTGCGCGCCCCCTCGTCCTGGCAGGCGAACCAGGAGATCTGATCGCCGCCCCACCATTGGTTCCACGCAAGCTCCGCCTCGTTTTGCGTTTCATGCGCCTGAACGTCGCGTCCGCCCCAGTTGTCGTATTCGTACAGGAAGGGCAGCGCTTTTTCGTACACGCCCTCCGGCGAGATCCCGCCGCCGGACTTGCCCTCGCGCACCAGCACGAGCTTTTCGCCGGGGCGGTCCAGCACGGGATAGCGCGTGAAGGGCATGGCGTTGTAGTCGAGCAGACTTCTGCCGTGCACCACCAGCGAATGGGAATGCGCGTCGAAAATGACCTTGTGCCGTCTCGCGTGCGCCTTACCGTACGCGCGCAGCATTTCGATCACCCTGCCAATGGCGCGGTATCCCCTGTCGCGTGCGGAATACAGGTGGATCTGCCCCATATGGAACGCTTCGCAGCCGCAGTCGATGTACATTTTGCCGCGGTAGTAAAACCACATCTGCGTTTCAAGCCGCGATATGTCCGGCATACTGTCGCCCGGATTCATAACGCAGTCGTCATAGCGGAACGCACGCCGTTCGACCGGCAGGCCGAACGCCTCGAATACGAACGCAGGGATCGGCGTGCTCTCTAAATCCTCACGGTAGACCGCTTCAAAAATACACGCCTGCAAAATGATCTCGGGATCGGCCGCGTGGATCTTTTCGGCAGACGCGCGCGCTTTCGCAAAGTGCGCGTCGTCGGGCATACTTGCCTTCCATATCCCGGCTGCCCTGCCGAGGAATTTCAGCCCCGTTTTGAGGATCACGCGGATGTCGTCGTCGAGCGTATCGCTCATCGTGATCCACTGCGCCGACGCCGCGTGCGAGAGATAGTATTCCAGTACGCTGCGCGGCATCGAGCCGTCAAAATAACCTTCGCTCAAATCGTTCATCCTTTCTGTTTCCGAAAAGGCAGGCTCCGAAAGTCAAGGGTTTCGGAATATGACGCTGTGCTCTCGTTGAGGAACAGAGCCGCAGACTGTCTGTGTCAAAGGATCTCCGGAAAGAATCTGTAATACAGACGGCAGAGCCTGAACAGCGCCATGACGATCCGATCCAGGATCCGCATACGCCAATAGAACGCCTTGGTCTGTCCGCCGTCGACGTTCGGGATCTGCGAGCCTTTCGCCAGCGCAAGATCGAACGTATGGATCAGCTCGTATGTATATGTCGTCAGGTCCGCTTCGTCCAGCGTGACCAGGCCGACGCCGCGGCTGATCTCCCGCGAATAGGCGTTGCAGCCGACGCTCGGCACGTTGATGACGTCGATCCCGTCGATGTTGACCTCGTAGGAATTGTTATGGTCATGTCCGTGGAATTCCGCCAGCACGTCGCCGACTTCCTTCCACGCGTCGAGCTGGCCGTCGTACACGTCCGGCGGGCAGCACTGCTCCAGCCAATAGCCGTTCAGACGCGTAAGAACAGGCGTCGTGCTGTAGATCGCGCCGAGCCGTTCCTGCGACAGCTTGCCCATCGGAAACGTGAGCTTGGCATAGAGTTTGTCATAGATCTCCGGAATCACGATATGCTGAAAATCGAGCGCCGGAACGACTTTGCCGCCGTTTTCCGCCGCGAGCTGCGCCGCCGTTTCTTTGTACCAGCGCAGCTGATCCTCATGCACGTAGTCGTAGCCGGACGCGCCGGCGTCCGTGTTGTAGGTGCCGGAGTCGATCAGCCAGAGATTGAACGCGGTCTTTTTGCCGTCGGACGACAGGATCGGCAGATTGCAGTTGCCGACGCCGTGCAGCTCCGGCACCGCGTCATAGGTCAGGCAGCCGAGACCGCGATAGATCTCCAGCAGCTCTTCCTTCGTTACGCCGAACTCGTCGTCGTGATTGCCGAACACGATCGCAAACGGGACGTTCCGTTCACGAACGGGCGCGGTGACGGCTTCGATCGCCTGCTTCTGCTTCTCGTATCCGCCGGCGAGGGTATTGTCGCCGAGATAGATCACGAGATCGGGCTTCGTAAGATCGAGCGATTCACGCAGGATCTGCGTCGTCGTTTCCTCCAGATTTTCGTCGTCCTGCGGATCGGCGACCAGGAGTATTTTGAACTTGCCGTCCCTGCCGAAGCGCAGCGTCGCGTCTGCACCGTCGGCCGCGTTCGCGGGCAGGATCGGCAGCACCGTCAGCGCGACCAGCAGTACGCACAGAGCTTTTGAAATCCTTTTCATGTTCCGGTCTCCTTTATGTTGCGATTCACGCATCTTCTTTTATGTACTCATAAAGTAATTATAACATATCCTGTCGAAAATGGCAACTTGATTCTTCCTAAAATATGTATTATAATAGATTATAATTTAATTCTTTTGTGCAAAAGGAGAAACTTATGAAAGCTGTTATTCTCGACGCATATACCACAAACCCCGGCGATCTGTCCTGGGACTGGATGCGGGAATTTGCGGACGATCTCACCGTATACGACCACACCGCGCCGCAGGACGTCGACGCGCGCACCAAGGGGTGCGACATTGTCATCACCAACAAAACGCGGCTGATGGCGCCGCAGCTCGACGCGCTGACGAACACAAGATACATCGGGCTTTTGAGCACGGGCTTCGACGCGGTGGACGTGCGGTATGCGCGTGGGCTCGGCATTCCCGTGACGAATATCCCCGCCTACTCCACCGGCGGCGTGGCGCAGCTCACCTTCGCGCTGGCGCTGGAGTTTACGAACCGCGTCGCGCTGCACAACGCCGCGGTCAAGGCGGGCGAATGGCAGAAAAACGGCAACTTCTGTTTCTGGAAGAGCGACCTGCGCGAGTTGGGCGGCAAGACGTTCGGCGTCGTCGGCTACGGCAGGATCGGCCACGCCGTGGCGAAGATCGCGGACGCGTTCGGCATGCGGGTGCTGTGCCGGACGGCGCATCCGGAAAAATACCCGGACGCACCGGTGACGTTCGTTTCGCTGGACGAACTGCTGCTGCAGAGCGACTTCGTATCGCTGCACTGTCCCTGCACGCCGGAAACGACCGGACTGGTAAACCGCGATTTCCTTGCTAAAATGAAACCGACCGCCTTTCTCATCAACACCTCGCGCGGCGCGGTCGTGGACGAAAACGCGCTGCGTGAAGCGCTTGACAGCGGCACGATCGCCGGCTGCGGTCTGGACGTGCTGTCCACCGAGCCGCCGAAGGACGACAATCCCGTCGCCTTCCACGAAAAAGCGATCGTCACACCGCACGTCGCGTGGGCGGCGTTCGAGACGCGCGAGCGGCTCATGGGGATATGCCGCGACAATCTGCGCGCATTCTTTGCCGGGAAGCCGATCAACGTCGTAAATTAACGGTACTCTGGAGGAGCAGCATGTCTAACCATCCGTCGACGCCGCACAACACATATTTTGCATTCTTTCTTGCGGCAGACGTCTTGATCGCCTTTTGCCGGTCGATGCAAACAGATCCATTCCGGATCTGTGTCAAAAGCGCCGCCGCGGCTTTGCCGATGTTCTTCGGCCTTCGCTTCAGAACGCTGAACGGACCAATCTGGTTTTTGTTCGTTCTGTTTGTCGTGCATATCCTGTTTTATGTTTTGTCCGAAAAAAAGCGCCTGCTCATAGCTTTTGCTGCCGCTCCTCCTCTGCTTACGTTTCTGCTGTTTCGTTTTTCAGAAACGCTCAGCGGCATTCTCTGGCTGAATGTGATCCCTGCATTCGGGTTTCTTATTATGTTTGCAGTCGGTTTCTGTACCCGATATTCGGGATACAAAGAAAGTCAAAAAAAGATAAAATAACGGAATTACGTGGTTGAATTTTGCGCGACGATTTGTTATACTATTATTTAGCAATTTGTCATAAGGAGGAACATCTATGTCAAAAACACCCTATTACATCACAACGGCTATTGCCTATACGTCCGGCAAGCCGCATATCGGCAACTCCTATGAGATCGTTCTCACGGACGCCATCGCGCGCTTTCGCCGAATGCAGGGCTACGATGTTTTCTTCCTGACCGGTACGGACGAGCACGGACAGAAGATCGAGGACAAGGCGAAGGAGGCCGGCGTTTCGCCGAAGGAATTCGTCGACAAGGTCGCGGGCGAGATCCGCGGCATCTGCGATCTTTTGAACACCACCTACGATAAATTCATCCGCACCACCGACGACTATCACGAGAAGGCGGTACAGAAGATCTTTGAGAAGCTCTACAAGCAGGGCGACATCTACAAGGGCGAGTACGAGGGCTATTACTGCAAGCCCTGCGAATCCTTCTGGACCGAGACGCAGGCGGCGGACGGCAAATGCCCCGACTGCGGCCGCGAGGTGAAGAAGGCGCGTGAGGAAGCGTATTTCCTGCGTCTGTCCAAATACCAGAAGAGACTGGAAGAATACATCGAGCAGAATCCCGACTTCATCTATCCCGAAAGCCGCAAAAAGGAGATGCTCAACAACTTCATCAAGCCGGGTCTTCAGGATCTGTGCGTATCGCGCTCGTCGTTCAAGTGGGGCATCCCCGTCACGTTTGACGACAGACATGTGATCTACGTCTGGATCGACGCGCTGTCGAACTATATCACAGCGCTCGGCTACGATCCCGACGGCAGCGGCGAGCTGTATAAGAAATACTGGCCGGCCGACGTGCATATCATCGGCAAGGACATCGTGCGGTTCCACACGATCTACTGGCCCATCACCCTCATGGCGCTCGGCGAGCCGCTTCCGAAAAAGGTCTACGGGCATCCGTGGCTGCTGATCGGCATGGATAAAATGTCCAAGTCCCGCGGCAACACGATCTACGCCGACGAGCTGGTCGAGCTGTTCGGCGTGGACGCCGTGCGCTACTATCTTCTGAGCGAGATGCCGCACGCGAACGACGGTTCGCTGACGTATGAGACGTTCATCGAGCGGTACAACACCGATCTTGCCAACATCATCGGCAATCTCGTCAACCGCACCGTCGCGATGGCCAACAAGTATTTCGGCGGCGCCCTGCCGTGCAAAACCTGCGAGGGCGACTTCGACGACGAATTGAAGCAGACCGCGCTGCAGGCCGTTCCGGCGATGACGAAGGCCATCGACGAGTTCCGCATGGCGGACGCGGTGGCCGAGGTCATTACGCTCGCCCGCCGCAGCAACAAGTATATCGACGAAACGCTGCCGTGGGCGCTGGCCAAGGACGAAGCGCAGCGCGACCGGCTGTCCACAGTGCTGTACAACCTCGTGGAGAGCATCCGCTTCATCGCCGTGATGCTCAAGCCCATCATGCCCGACACGGCGGAAAAGATATTCTCGCAGATCGGGACCGAGCTCGACGCGTTCGATTCGCTGTCCGCGTTCGGCGCGCTGCCGGAAGGCCACACCGTCGGGACCGCATCGCCGCTGTTTGCGCGCATCGACGCGGAAAAGATGCTCGCCGAGATCGCCGAGCGGCACAAGAGCGCCGAGCCCGCCCCGCAGAAGGAGCCGATCCCCGGCCTTGCCGAAATCGGCATCGAGGATTTCGCCAAGGTGGAGCTGGCCGCCGCGAGGATCGTGGACTGCGTTCCGGTCAAGCGCGCGAAGAAGCTGCTGTGTCTGACGCTCGACGACGGCTCCGGCACGCCGCGTACCGTCGCGTCCGGGATCGCCAAATGGTACAAGCCGGAGGATCTGATCGGGCATACGGTCGTATGCGTGACGAACCTCAAGAGCGCCGTGCTGTGCGGCGTCGAAAGTCAGGGCATGATCCTTGCCGCCGACTGCGGTGAGAACGACGTGAAGGTCCTGATGATCGACGGCGTGCCCGCCGGCTCCAAGATCCGCTGATGGGACCGATCTTCGACACGCACGCGCATTATGACGACACGGCGTTTGACGACGACCGTTTTGCGCTGCTTGACGCGCTGCCGGAGAAAGGCGTGGTCGGCGTGATCGACTGCGGATGCAGTCCCGCCTCGTGTGAAAGCGCGCTCGCGCTCGCCGAAAAGTACGACTGGATATATGCCGCCTGCGGCGTGCATCCGGAGGACTGCGAAGCGTTCGGCAGCGTCGACACGCTGCACAGCCGGATGCTCCCCTATTGGCAGCACGAAAAGTGCGTCGCCGTCGGCGAGATCGGTCTGGATTACCACTACGACATCGACAAACCCATGCAGCAAGTGTTCTTCGAGGCGCAGCTCGCGGCAAGTCTCGAGCTGCGGAAGCCCGTAATCGTTCACGACCGCGAAACGCACGGCGACACGATGGAGCTGCTGCGAAAGTATCGCCCGCAGGGCGTGCTGCACTGTTTCAGCGGCAGCGCGGAGATGGCGAAGGAAGCCGTCCGCATGGGGCTGTATATCGGCTTCGGCGGCGCCGTCACCTTCAAGAACGCGCGCAAACCGCTCGAAGCCGCCGCTGCCGTTCCGCTCGACCGGCTGCTGCTGGAAACAGACTGTCCCTATATGGCGCCCGTGCCGTATCGCGGCAAGCGGTGTGATTCTTCGATGATCCCGCGCGCCGCAGAAGTGATCGCCGCGCTGCACGCCGTTTCCGCAGACGAACTGCTGGAGATCACGCGCCGCAACGCGCACACCTTATTTCGTATTCACATTGTGGAATAAAAAACAAATAATCATGGAGGTGCTCCCCTTGAAACTGCTTAAACGCTCTTTCTGTATGCTGCTTGTTTTCCTGATGCTTTCCGGCTTTGGCCTGATCGCACTGGCAGACGGCGACGCGCAGGCGCTCACGATCACGGCTGCATCGGATTCGGTGCGGCGCAAGAAAACGCTCGCGCTTTCGATCAACACCACCGAACCGGTCACCTGGCAGAGCTCCGACGACTCGATCGCCACGGTCGACCAGTCCGGCGTCGTCACAGGCAAAAACTTCGGAATGGCCATCATCAGCGCAAAAACGCTGGACGGACAGACCGCGGAATTCAAAGTCTATGTCGTCCGCGCCAATTCTCCGCTGCGCAACGCGCTTTCAAAGCGCCAGATGTTCGGCTACCGGTACAATTACAAAGGCGACTATTTCTACACGGACGACAAGGACTGCTGGCAAAAGTCCTTCGGCTTCAACTTTGCCTACGACTGGGCGGCGCCCCTGTTTGCGATGAAGTACGACTACGTGCGCATCTTCTTCCCGTATGAAGGCAAGGACTGGATGATCCAGATGTGGAAGGGTCAGTACGGTTACCTCTTCTTCGGCAGCGAAGTCGGCGTGTATACCAAGCCGATCGGCGAGCAGTCCGCGACGAGCTTCGCGCACTACTCCAGCCCGGAGGAATCGGATTATCTGCAGATCGGCAACGCGCTCTATCACGAGGATCGCTCGACCGGCACCTATGAGCTGGAATATGAGCATCCCTACGATTCCTACTGGTGGAACGCCGCGTTCGTTCCCGGTCACCTGAGAAGCACGAAGCCGTGCGACGAACTGCGCACGGTCACGCACATCACGTTCAAGAGCGCCGAAATGGCAAAACTGTTCACGGACGGTCTGAAGGACTGCGGCTTCGCAGCGGTCAGATCGGAAAGCGCCGTCGTCGAGGATTCCTTCTACCGTAACGGTGCGGACGTGTATCTCAAATGGCAGAATATTTCGCAGGAATCCAACGCCGGCGAAGACATCGTCGGCCGCGATTCCGTCGCCGTCACCGGCGCGCTGTCGATGCTGATGGCCAGCTTCTTCTCCTCCGCTTCGATGCTTGCGCTCGGCGGACTTGCGCTGCTGATCCTGCTTTGATCCTGACCGACCGGCGCCGCACGCTTTGATCTGTGCGGCGCCGCCTTTTGCTGCCGTATGCGGACTGCTGTCTATGCGGCAGCGTATTTGTTCTGAAAAGAGATGATTATGTTGAAAAAACTGTTCTGCATCCTGCTCGCGGCAACGCTGTGCGCGCTGAGCTTCGGCTGCGGCAAAGCGGTCAAGCCGATAACGCCGTCGGAGGCGAAGATCGGCGTCGTCATGCCCGACAGCGGAACGATCGGGCTTTCCGGCGCGATCCTGCAAGGCCTGCAAAAGTCCGCCGCGTCTCTGGGGTTTCCGGAGCCGATCTGCATAAACGACGTGACGGACACGGCGTTCGACGCATCCTCGTCGCTGTCGTTGGAAACAGAAGCGACCGAAACACAAGCCGAAACGACGCTCGCGCCGTCGGAGCCGGAATCGTTTACTCAGGAGGACGGTCAGGTGGTCGTCCGCGCCGTGCCCGTTCCGGAGCAGCCGCCCGTCACGGCGGCCGACGCCGCTGCGCAGCTGCTGAACGAGGGATGCGGGATCCTCGTCTTTGCTGATGCGCGGTACGACGGTTTTTCCGCGTGGCTGGCGCCGCAGTTCAAGGATGCGGTCGTTTTGCAGTACCGCGGCGCCCATACGGATATTCCGAACCTGCAGAGTTTTTCCGACAGTGTCTACGAAGCGTTTTATCTTGCCGGCGTCGCGGCCGGCAGCGAGGGCGTAAAGCAGATCGGCTTTACAGCGCGTAAAGGCGACGCCGAAGAAAAGCAGTGCATCAACGCTTTTGCGCTTGGCGCGGCCGCATATGAACCGAAAGCGCATGTGACGGTAGGGTTTACGGGCGTCGATCTGGATCTCGACCGGGAGCGCACCGTCCCGCTCTCCCTCATCGAAACGGACAAATGCGCGCTGCTGGCGCAGTCCGTCTATACGGCGCTGCCCGTGTCCGTCGCCGCCAACATAGAGGGCGCGACGAAGCGCAGTCCTCTTCCCTGCATCGGATTCGGCTATGACATGGTGCGCGACGGCGGCAGCAAATACCTTTGCTCGGTCGTCTACAATTTCAGCGTCTACTTCGACGCGGCGCTGACCGCGCTGCAGAACGGCGCGTTCGATCCTGCGCCCTACACGGGCGGCGTCAAAGAAAAGCTGACCGTTCTCTCTCCCCTGCAAAACGCTTCGGAGAAAACGGTTAAAAACGTTCAAGCCGCCGCGGACGCCTTCGCCGAGGGCAGTCTTTCCGTGTTTGACGGCTTTAAGAGCGAAAAGAACGGATACGCGTCCAACGTGACGATCCGATAAAGGAGGACCATCCATGGCAAAAATCATTGACGGCAAGCAGATCTCCTCCGCGATGCTCGATACCGTGGCGGCGGAAGTCGCCGCGCTGAAGGCGCAGAATATCGAACCGTGCCTCGCGGTCATTCTGGTGGGAGAGGATCCGGCCTCGCAGGTCTACGTGCGCAACAAACAGCGCGCGTGTGAGCGTGTCGGTATCCGATCTGTTTCGCATATCCTGCCTGTCGACACGACGCAGCAGGAGCTTCTGGACCTGATCGGTTCGCTCAACGCCGATCCCTCCGTACACGGAATCCTCTGTCAGCTTCCGCTGCCTGCGCATCTGGACGCGCAGCAGCTGCTGCTCGCGATCGCGCCGGAAAAGGACGTCGATGCGTTCCACCCGGTAAACGTGGGCAAAATCACTATTGGCAACGCGAAGCTGCTGCCGTGTACGCCTGCGGGCGTGATGGAGATGCTGCGCTATGAGGGCATTTCGCCCGCCGGCAAGCACTGTGTCGTCCTCGGCCGCAGCAATATCGTCGGCAAGCCCATGGCGCTGCTGCTGCTCGCGGCAGACGGCACGGTCACGGTCTGCCATTCCAAAACGCCCGATCTCGCCGCCGAAACACGCCGTGCGGACATTCTCGTTTCCGCCGTCGGCAAACGCGGTCTGATCACCGCCGATATGGTCAAGCCCGGCGCGGTCGTGATCGACGTGAGCATCAACCGCGGCGAGGACGGAAAGCTCTGCGGCGACGCGGATTTTGAAGCGGTCAGCCGGGTCGCCTCCGCTGTCACGCCTGTCCCCGGCGGCGTGGGGCCGATGACGATCGCCATGCTCATGCGCAATACCGTTACGGCCGCCAAGGCGCAGAACGGTATAGATTGACGCGCACCGTTTCTCGCACATTCATTATTCCTGCGACGGAGGACAATCAAATGAAAAAACGATTCTTGCGCAACACGCTTTGTGCGCTGCTGGTCCTTGTGCTGGCCGTATCGCCCGTATGGACGGCGCAGGCGCAGACTCCGGCGGAACAGGCGCATCTGCATTTCGATGAAAACGGCAGATTCCGTATCCTGAACTTCTCGGATTTTCAGGAAACGACGTCGCTGAGCTCCCGTTCAAAGGTGTTTATCCGCAAGGCGGTATATGCCGCCGAACCGGATCTTGTCGTCCTGACCGGCGACAACATTTACGGTACGAAGATCACGTCCTCCGGCAACACGGAGCCTTCCATCGACCAATATATGAGCATTCTCAACTCGCTCGGCGTTCCCGTAGCGATCGTGTTCGGCAACCATGACAACGAAGGTTCCGCGCTCTCCAAAGAGAACCAGATGAGTATCTACAACAAATACAGCGTTAGCGTTTCTTACGACGAGGGAAGCGCCGTCAGCGGCTGCGGCAATTACAATATCCCGATCTTTGCCTCTGCCGACAGCAGCACCGTGCGCTTCAATCTGTGGATGTTCGACACCAACAAGTCGGGGATGGAATCGGATCAGGTGCAGTGGTACGCCGACAAATCCAACGAGCTGAAAGAACAGAACGGCGGCGTTCCCATGCCCTCTATCGCGTTCCAGCACATCATCGTCCCGCAGATCTACGACGCGCTCAAGCGCGTGACCTCGTCTACGGACGGCGCTGTAAAATATGATTCCAAGTATTACGTTCTGCCGGATACGGCGGCGCCGGGCAGCGTGATGGACGAGCATCCGTGTCCCGGCTCCGACAAAACCGAATTCACCACCGCCAAACAGCAGGGCGACGTCCTGGCGATTGTCTGCGGCCATGATCACATCAATCAGTTTGTGGTGCCGCATCAGGGGATCGACCTGATCTGTACGCCCTCCGCCGGGTTCGGCGCGTACGGCGACGACAACCGCCGCGGCGCGCGCGTCATAGATATCGACGCAGCGACGCAGACGTACACGACGCACATGCTCTCCATGCTGGACTCCGAAGAACCGGAATACTATGTGCAGACCTCCGGCACACAGCAGTACGTCAAAAATATCGCGCGGTGCAGCGCGTCGTCCGCGGCCTGCGGCAGTATCGACGACGCCGTACAATCGGCGTACGACCGGCTCTATGCCGCGGTAGACGCCGCAAACGGCAACGGCGTTGTGATGCGCAGCGATCTGAACGGCGGCTCGACCAGCGACTCGCAGTCCGGCAATCATATCGTGATCTGCATGGGCTATACGCTGACGGAAAACGCGAGCGAAGCGATGCGCAAGCTGGGGATGTACTATATCGGCGGCGACGGAACGGCGGCGCAGTACAACGGGCAGGTCGCCGACGGATGCACATGGTATCTGTGCAACGAGAACAGCCTTGCCGTGCCCGGCACGGACGGCGCCGTCAACCTGAACGCGGGCACGAGCGGCAATCCGATGTATTTCTACGCGAGCTATAATGCGTCCGCCAGTCCGATCACGGAGATCCGCGTCGTCAATACAGGCTCGTCCGCGATCAGCATATCGGCTTATCCGGATTACAGTCTGGTCTGCTCGACGCTCGGCAGCTATACCGGCACGAGCTATGCCGATCTGAACAAATCCGCACGCGGGGATTATGTGTACGCGCTTGTGAAAACGCAGGCAGGCAGCGGCGCGCGCTTCCAGCTGGACAGCGATCCGCTGCGCGCAATCTGCTTTGAAGCGGACAAGCTGCTGAAAATGCCTGCGGCGATCTACACGCCGCAGAGCCTGGGTCCGCTGCAAAGCGCTGTACAGCAGGCGAAAAACGGCATTCTGCGCGATCTGAACGATGATAAGTGTACAATGGTTTACGATCAGAACGCGCTGGATCAGGCGGCGCAGACGATCCGCGACTGTATGCAGCTGCTTGAACCAAACTCGTTTACAGTGACATTTAACGCCGGCGGCGGCGTGTGTTCGGTGACCGAATGCACGTTCCGGTACGGCGAACAGCTCGGCGCTCTGCCGACGGTGCGCAAGAGCCGGTATATCATGGACGGCTGGTACACCCAGCCGGTGGGCGGCGAACGCATCACGGAATACTCCACGTTTACCGGTTCCTCCGATCAGACATGGTATCCGCACTGGACAGTCGATACGGACTGGATCGCAGGCGACGCAGATCAGGACGGCGGCGTCGATCTGCACGATCTGCTCGTGATCGAACGATATGTCGCGGGCGGATGGGAATATGAAGCCCCGGAGTTCGACCACGCCGACGTCAACTGGGACGAAACCGTCAATATGCGCGACATCGTGCTGCTCCGTCGGTATCTCGCCGGCTGGAACGTACAATTAGTATAATCGGAAAGAGAGCGGCAGAGAAACAGCCGCGGGACGGATGGGGGAAACTCACATGTTTCTCAGATACGGCAAAGCGAAGCTCAGGGAAGGCGTGACGCGCATCAAGGACGGTGTCGTCAACGAGTTCCTGATCGAAGGAAAAGACAAGGCGGTCCTGTTTGATACGGGACTGGACCTGTTCAATATCAAGGACTACGTCGCAAAGCTCACGGACAAGGAGCTGATCGTGGTCAATTCGCATTTCCATCCCGATCACGCGAACGGCAATCACCACTTTGACAAGGTGCTGATCGGCGAAAAGGATCTGCCGACGTTCACGACGCAGGACGTCTATTTCAAGCTGGCGGACGACATCGTGACTGCAATATTCGCAAAGAACCCGAAAACGAAAAAGCTGCAGCCGTGGATCGACAAGCTGCTTATGACCAAAGCCGGCCGTACGCAGTACGTCCCGCTGCGCGACGGCGACGAGATCGATCTTGGAAACAAAAAGCTGATCGTCAAGGATTTCCCCGGCCACACGCCCGGCTCCATCACGCTGCTCGATCCCGCGCTGCGGTTTATCTACGCCGGCGACGCAAGCGACATCGACATCTGGATGTTCACGAATCCCGACTGCAGTCTGCATGAATACGCCGAGGAAGGCCGCCGCTATTACAAAGAGGTCGCGGCCATGGGATACACAAAATATCGCGGCTCGCACATGCCGCTGACGCACGATATTTCGTTCATGCGCGATTACGCGGAATGGATCGACGCGCTGACGCCCGAAAAGGCGTTACTGCGATTCACCGTCCCCGGCGCAAAAAGCAAGCTCTGCATCGCGCCGCGCCGAGTCTGAAGCATATCCTGTTCACGTCTGTATACTGGGCGCACCAGTGCGAGAGGAAATAAGCGAAGCACACCGGATCGTCGGGCATTGACGCACGTCGGGCGGCAAATACACAGGGAGGCAACGCCATGCAAACACTGCAAGCCATTCAGACGATCTCCAAAATCGGGAAGATCGTCAGCAAGATCGTTTTTGTCTGCTGCATCGTCGGTTTCTGTCTGTGCGTCGTCGGCATCGTCAGTCTGGCGCTCGGCGCGCCGACGTTCAAGCTCGGCGGCGTCACGCTGGAAAGCATTCTGCAAAACAAAGCCGACCTGACGACGGGGACGCTGTACGCGTCGATGGCGGCGGGCGCGATCATCTGCGCCGGAGAAGGCGTCCTCGCGAAACTGGCGTCGCACTACTTTGAAAGAGAACTGGCGGACGGCACGCCCTTCACCCTCGGCGGCGCACAGGAGCTCAGGCGTCTGGGCGTTCTCTCGATCGTCGTCCCGATCTGTATGCAGTCGGCCGTGCAGGTCGTGCAGAAGATCCTCGAAAAGGTGTTCACGGATCTCGGCCCGACAAAGCCGGAGACTTCCGTTTCGATCGCCGTCGGCCTGCTGGTGCTCGTCATGGCGCTGCTGTGCAGACACGGCGCGGAAAACGCCGGGCAGACCGACGTCCGCGACGGCTCTGATCGGTAACTGCAAAGGGGGGGCAAAAACGTGATCTTCGGTTGTCTGGTCGAAGCGGCAGTCGGACTGCTGTGCGTCGTGCTGGGGCTTTTGGTATGGCTGAAGAAAAAAGTTTCTATTCTGCACGACTATCATTACAATAACGTGCAGGCGGAGGATCTGCCTGCCTATACGCGGCAGATCGGGATCGGTCTTATCCTGATCGGCGTCGGGATCTGCGTCACGGGGCTGCTCAATCTGCTGTATTCCCCGGCGTGGTGGGTCCCGCTGGCGGCCGGTATCCTTCTGGGGTTGTTGGTCATGCATAAAGCGCAGATGAAATACAACGGCTCCTGGTTCAGTTGACGGGCGTCCTGTCGCAGCGATCGCCGTTTTGACGGCACGACAGACGGACGCGTATTTCTGATATAAAAGAAAGGATGATTTCTATGTGGAAAATGCTGCTGATGTTCGGAATGCCTTTGCTGCTCCCGTTTGAGATCGCGTATGCGCTGCTCATGAAGATACTCGGTCCGCTGGGCGTGCCGGATTTCCTCGGGATCATGATCCAAGAGTGAATAAAGCACACAGCTCCCTTCGCCGCGCACAATGATCTGTTTCATTGTCTTGCGGAAAGGGAGCTTTTTTCGTATTTATCGGCCGGCGACGACTTCGGGCAGCGGCGGCGCTTTCCCGTCCGGTTTCGCGATATGCGCCGGTATGCAGCCGTGCGTCTTTCCGGGCTTGTCAAATTGCAGCGTTCCGTCGTACTCGGCGGGATAGACGCCGTTTTGGGCGAGCGACGCGCGCTGCTTGAGCACGCGGATCACATATTCATGCTGGCCGTTGTTGTAATCCCAGAAGAAGTACGGCACCATCATCAGCAGATGGCCGGCCAGATCGAATGCCAGCGGGACGGCCAGAATCCCGAAACGCACGTCGTCAAAAAACAGGATGTTCCAGTTGGAGTTGAAGCCGTTTCGCAGGATCAGAAGCGGGATGATGAGGCCTACCAGCGTCGCGATCGGCGAAACGAACCAGTTGAAAATTTTGGAGAACCCCTCGAGACGTTCGCCGGACAGATACATTTGGTAATCAAACAGGCGGATGTTCATATCGCGTTCGGCGACCTTCGGGATCTCGCCGAAAAAGTCGCGCAGCCAGTACGTCGTGAACATCACGATACCGCACAGGCGGATATTGCCGCCAAGCAGCAGCAGCGCCAGAATGCAGATCACGCAGTGCAGCGACTCGATGACCTCGCGGAAAATGCGCATCTGTTTGAAGGAATACCGCCGCATGAACCGCGGCGCGAAAAACGTCGGCAAAGTGGTGCGGAACATCAGAAGCGCCATAACGAGACTGTACTCCGCGCCGGACAGCCGCATGGTATACAGCATGATGACGGTCACGATGTCGAGCATTCCGTTACCGAGCGTGTCCAGCAGATTCGAGGACATGTTCAGCCACCGGTACTTATTGCGCATAACCTGAAAAATGCCGTACCAGAACGGGATCTGCTGCTTTTTCTCCAGCGGCGGCTGCGGGATACGCTCGCGGATCTTGCCGGCAAAGACCATCGTCAGCGCGGCGCACGGCAGAAACACGCCCGGCAGGACGAAGCGGTAGAAGTTTATGTCGTCAAACGAGCCGAGCATCGGCACGACCGCCGTGATGACGGAGTTAAGCAGATGACAGATCTTGATCGGGTACGACCGCATGAAGATCCGTTCCTGCGAATTCGGACTGATGTTCTCCGAGCAGTCTTCGAGCCGGTTGGAAAAATCAAACATCGTGAACGCGTTGAACAGAAGATACGCGATCCACAACCGGTCGTATACGTCGGCGATACGGTACGCGGGGACCCAGCCGATCAGCACGATCATCACGGATTTCTGGATCACGTTGGCGTACAGGCTGAACTTGTACCGCCCGTGTTTGGGGATCAGCTTTTTGCGCCAGAAGATGTTGCGCACGCCGCCCCAGCCGTTGCACAGAAGTTGCACGCCGAACACCTTGAAAAAGGCGCGGGCGTTGATGCCGCTCAGTCCGTCCATCGCGGCGATCAAGCGGTTCCCGTCGGGGAACAGCGACGACACGTCGAACAGCAAAAGCAGCAGTCCCGCGGCGGCGACCGCGATATACAGGAAGTTCATCCGACGTTCCGTGCGTTTCGGAAGCAGACCGAGGTTGTCCGTCACGAACCATTCGAGCAGATTCCACAGATAGGACAGCGGCAGACCGATCAGCGCGATGACGGAAAAGGAAAGATACGGCAGCGCGTAATGGTACATGATGAGGTAGCACGACGCCGCAAAACTGATGTACTTGAACGGCGCCTGCGCCGCGTAATTGGCGGCGACGCCGAAGAAAGCGTAAAGGTATTCCTTGCCGCTGACGTATTTCCCGTTCGCCGTGTCCGGCGTGTTCCAGTATGTACGCGCCTCAGAGAAGAACCTGCGCATCTTATGCATCAGTCTCCCCTCCTCTCGGCGTTGTAAACGACCGGCACGTCATGCATGAACAGCCGTTTGTACTGCGGGATCCAGTCCTGCCCGAGCTGCGGCTTCGCGTCCTCGGCGCAGGCCATCGCGACCTGCGACACGCCGGCGCAGCCGAAAAAGGCGTGATGTCCGATCCGCCGCACGTTCGCGGGGATAAAGATCTCCGGGATCTTCGCGCAGTAGGAAAACGCGTCGGAACCGATGTCCTCGGCGGAATCCGGCAGACGCAGACTGCGCAGGTTGACGCATTTGAAAAAGCACATGGACGCAAAACTGCGCACGCCCTCGGGGATTGTCACGTCAAACAGCGTTTCGCACTCGGCAAACGCCATCGCGCCGATCGCGGTCACGCCCGGCAGTATCTCGTACCTGAGCGCGCCTGTCCACGCCGTCCGTTCGGTGTCGGCAGGCAGAGCGTCCACCTGCGCGCCGTCCTGCTCCGCCGAGGAGAGCCAGTCTTCACTTTTCTGCTTCAGCGCCTTGGCGCGCGCGGCAAAGGCTGCGGCTTCCTGCGCAGTCGCGGGCTGCGCTTCGCCCAGCGAACGCATCGCGCGGTACAGATCGTTGCGCGCAGGATAGAGCATCAGCTCCGTCGGCACGCCGTCCGTCAGCCGGTACAGCACGCCGTCCGCGGATCGGAAATGCGGGTTGTCGGGATCGACGAGAACGGCCTGCAGCGCCGTACAGCTGTAAAAGGCGGTATCGGGAATGTCGGCGATGTCTTTGCCGATCAGGATAAAGGCGGTCGTCTCGTTGCAGCAGACCGCGAAAGGCCGCACGGCGACGACTTTTCCGTCGGTCTGCGCACGTCCGTCCGCGGAAAACACAGGTCCGACCTCCAGCACGACGTCGTTTTTTTCCGCGTTGTATTCCGAGAGCATCATGCCGCCGTCGGTCTGCTCGTAATGAAACCGCGCCTTTGTCAGCGAGCCGAAGCTGAGCGTGATCGAACCGCCGACGAACAGCAGCAGCACGAGGATAAAAACCGCCTTTCGGACGACGGCCTTGCCGAAAAAGCCGCGTCCTGGGACGTCGCGGATCACGGTATCGGGCGGCGTTTCAAACAGCGGATCGTACAGCAGCGTTTCGCTCCCGTGCGCCTCGCGCGTATCCATGCGTGTTCCTCCTTATGTTTTCTGGCCGTCAATACCGCTCCGGCACAACGGGCGAACGACGGTTCTTTTTCTTTTTCAGGACCGTCATGACCGGCAGCGCGAGCGATACGGCGACCGGTGAGAGCGGCGAAAGCAGGACGGCCGCCGCGCTGAGCACGACCATCACCACGTCTCCGGCGCGGCTGCGATAGACGGGCGGCTCAAAGCGTTTTTCGGGCAGACGGTCAAACACGAAGTCCGCGTCGTTGTCCGGTACGCCGTTGTTGTACAGCATCGGCTCAATGATCTGTGTGAGCGTGTACCCCTGCAGCTTTTTCTCAAGCGGGTAAAACGGCTGTGCGGCGATCACGCTGTCCGCCACGGCGCACAGGCCCATCATGAACTTGTACATCGGCGTGTCGGGCGTGTACTGCCCATCGCCGGCCTGCATGTGGATCGTCAGATCCATGATAATGTCGAAGAGCTTCCGATCCGCGATCTGTGCGTATTCCTGCGCGGTCAGCTTCGCGGCGCTCTTGCAGAGCGGATAGAGATGCTTTACCTGTATGCGCTGCACGACGCTGCCGAGCGCGTGCGGCAAGTTGTCGATCTTGCGCTTCTGGTCTTCGACGAATTCCTTTATGAAATGCGCGCGCAGCGTTTCCTCCGGGATCTGCATAGCGTCGCTCTTGCCGACCGGCACGGTACACAGCTTCAGGCGGTGCGTTTCGGGATGCAGCTCCGCGATCCGCCACGCGGGCGGCAAAAAGCAGATCGAAGGCGTCGTGACGTTGCACAGCACGTTTCCGCGGTCCGAACTGCCGAACGCGACGTCGGCAAAATGGGTGTGTCCGCTGAACACCAGAGAAATGCCGATGTCCGCGAGCGTATGGCAGACGTAAGAATTGCGCATGTTGCGCGGCGTGCCGCCGATCTTATACGCCGGCACGGGCGGCACGAGCGGATGATGCGTGCAGGCGAACACGAACGCGCCTTCTTTTTTCGCCCGGCGCACCACGCTTGCGATCCAGCGGTAGCACGCGGGGGAATAGGTCGGGCTCGCGTCATACATGGCGTCAACGTCGCGGAAATTGTTGTTGAGCATCAGACACCACAGCTTATCCTCCAGCCTGACGGCATAGGAATAGGCGGAGTCGCAGCTTGAAAACGCCTGATCCCGACCGAATTCCCGATAGATCTCCCACAGATCGTCGGGTGAGGCGACGGGCTTGACCAGCGGCGCGCATTCTTCAGCGGAAAGATGCCTGTGCTCTTTCGTCACCAAAGCGCGAAAATCGGTGTTTTCCAGATCGCACCACGGTCTCTCCCACGGCCGCTGACGGTAGCTGACCGGCTGGTCATAGACGCTGACCCACGCGCGGCTGTAATGAAAATCGTGCGTCGCCGTCAGGACGTAGACCTTCTTGCCGCTGTCCCGCAGTTCACGCAGCATCGCGGCAAATTCCCGATGGCTGTCCATGTCTCCCGCGTCCGTCAGGTCGCCCGTGATCAGGACCGTGTCGAGATCGCTCCGTTCTTTCAGATCCTCAAATACCTTCCGGTTGATCTCGTGCCGCAGCACGTCCCGCGGGCTGTGCTCTCCGCCGCCGTACAGCGTCGATTTGGAGATGTAATGCGTGTCGGACAATACGGCGAACCGCATAAATGATTCCTCCTGACCGTGTTATTGTGAAAAACGTGTGACTGTTATTTTTATTATACTACACCTTTGCCGTTCTTTCAACCGCGTTCCACGCAAAAAAGGTTCATCACGGAAAGTTGGGAGATGGTCAGATGCCGCAAAAGCGGTGTCATTCCGAAGAAGGCGCTTGCGCCGACTGTGGGAATCCGTTCCCCCGTCAAAGCGTAAAAGAAGCCGCAAGGGAACGGATTGCCGCGCGCCATAAAGGCGCTCGCAATCAGTACGAAAAAAATTCACCACGATAAACGAAAACGTGGTATACTGGGTGCATGGCACAGAATTCGCTGTCATTTGGTCTAAGAGATCGACTCGCAATCTGAATCGTTTCCGGACTGCACCACGGATTGTTCAAAGGCAAAAGCCAAAAGGACGTATAGCAATGTAGGAGAATAACCGGAAACACGCCATAATTCATAACAAGGAGAAACAAACCATGGAAGTGTATT
>JAFSYP010000018.1 GCA_017449935.1 Clostridia bacterium | reverse complement strand
GCAGGCGAAGGGGCTTGCGGGCTTTTTGAAGACGAAGCGCGGCAAGGGCAGTATGATCTCGGCGGCGGCGATCCTGACGCTGGCGATCGTGGTGCTGTGCGTCGCGCTGGGCAAACGAGGCGACAGCCGACCGGTCAGCGCGGCCGTGGCCGAGGCGCAGGAGCAGGACAATCAGGGCAAGCGTTTTGTGCAGCTGACGCCGGAGGAAGAAAGCAGCAGTCTGCTCGCGGCAGAGGAAACAACGGAGATGACGAAGAAGGCTGCGACGACCAAGAAGGCGGCTGCGACCACGACGACAAAAGCCGCCGCGACGACCGCAACGACGACACGTCCGACAACCACGACCACGACGCGTCCGATCACGACCACGACGCGCCCGACGACTACAACGACGACAACAACTACACGTCCGACGACAACCGCAACGACGACACGTCCGACAACCACGACCACGACGCGTCCGATCACGACCACGACGACCACGCGCCCGACGACGACAACCACGCGTCCGACCACAACGACGACTACGCGCCCGGTCACGACCACGACGCGCCCGATCACGACTACGACGACCACGCGCCCGACCACAACAACCACGACAACGACCACAACGCAAAAGCGGACCGATCCGCCCGGCTTGATCGGCGGCAGTTTTGTGAATGTTAAAGTGGGAAAGACAGAAACCAAGGATATTATAGAAGGAGACGGGAATACGTTGACCAACGTGACGCACGGCCCGATCTCTAATGGGATCTGTGATATAGAGATCCAGCGGGGCGGCTCCCACTGGTGGGGCGTCTTGAAGGTCACCGGGAAGCAGGCAGGCGAGACACAGGTCCCCGTCACATTCTATTATAATAACGGCATGACGGAAACCATCTACCTAAACATTAAAGTTGCTCCCGCAGACGAAGTCCCGAGCATCTTTCTGGGCGGAGATACCCTTTACGTTCCGGTCGGAGAGACGGTCGGAAAAACAATCAAATCGGAAAGCGGCGCATTTACGAACGTCTCCTGTTCACAGGGCGCGTATGAATACTGCGATATTCGGCTTGAGTATACCGGCGGCGTGTTCTGGGGCGACGTCAAAGCCACAGGTAAAAAATCAGGCACGATGAATTTGCCGGTCAGCTTCTATTATAACGGGCAATCGTATACGCAGACACTAAAAATCGTTGTGCTTTAATTCTGCAGGTCTTACATCAGATAAAAAAGTGGAAAGAAAAATGAAAACGACGATCAAACGTATTTTTGCATGGGTGCTGTGCGCGGCGCTGTGCTTCGGCATGACGGTCATGCACGCGAACGCGCAGACGTCCGAGGCGCCGAAGATCCTTGTAACGCCGAGTAATGAAATCACGATTGCGCAGGGAGATACACAAGTTGTGTATGTATCGCCGACTTTCAGCGGCGTCTATACAATTCGTGCGGCGCAAACCCGTACATGCAGCGTCACTGCTTATTTAGAGGGCAACGATAGCATCATCTATGGAGTTGGAAATCTCACTCTCAATGTATAGGCGCAGTTGATCATCACGGCGGAAGAAGTCGGGACCATGCAGATCACGGCATCCGCGACTGTGGACGGACAGGAGATCACGCGAGACATTATTATCCATGTTCTGCTGGTGCCGGAGTTTCCGGAGCCGCAGGTCACGCTTCGGATGCGGTACAAGGATCAGGATACGATAAAGACGGACGTCAAGGCAACGTGGATCTCGACCAATGAAAGCGTTGTGACGATCGATCCGGAAACCGGCGTGTTCAAAGCGGTTGACGTCGGCGACGCGACCATCGTCGCGATCTCCGAGGACAGCGAGGTCGTTTTCATCTGTAATGTCGAGGTGCGGTACGCCTGGTGGCAGTGGCTTATCCGCGTGTTTCTGTTCGGCTTTCTGTGGTATTAAAGCGATCCGTTTGATATAACGAGCGGCGGCGCCCACGGGCAAGACTTTTCCTATACGGTCTTGTTCATGGGCGCCGCCGTGCGTTCCAGTTTGGTTTTCCGTGAACATCGAGTTTTTTTACCCAGAGCCTTGTTTTTTGGCGGACCTTCCTTTATAATAAAGAAAAGACGCGAGAGGGGAAATGGATATGTTGTCGATCCTGATGGTGGAGGACGAGCGGGAGATGCGCGAGCAGCTGTGCGATCTGCTGGCGAAAAACGGGTATGCCGTTGTCGCGGCGGACGGGCAGAGGCAGGCGGTCGATCTGCTGGAGGAAGGCGATCACGGCTACGATCTTGCGCTGGTGGACCTGATGCTGAGGGACGGCCACGGGACGATCGTGTGCTCACTGGCGAAGGAAAAGAACATCCCCGTTGTATTCATGACCGCGTATGACGACGAGGCGACGGCGACGCAGTGCCTGAAAATGGGCGCGGACTATGTGCAGAAGAACCGCCCGCAGGAGCTGCTGGCGCGCATTCGCAGCGCTCTGGCCAAGGTCGGCAAGACGGAAACGCAGCTGGTTTACCGCGATCTGCGCATCGACACGGAAAAAGCGCTGGCGTACAAAAACGACGAGGTGCTCGATCTGGGCGCGATGGGATACCGTCTGCTGTGTCTGTTTATGCGCAACGTCGGCAAAATGATCACGGTCGACCGGATGATCAATGAGATATGGAACTACTCGAACGGGTACCTGGACTATATATCTCCCGAGCGGGTGCGGCAGACAATCCACCGTGTGCGCAAGGAGATCGAGGACGATCCGAAAAACCCGCAGTATATCGTGACTGTGCACGGGCTCAACGGCTACAAATTCGGAGAATAAGGAGGGGACGTCATGCGTCTTTTCAGAAATCCCGAAGCAAGAACGGCGGCGTATATCAGCGCCGGGGTCGCCGCGGTCGGCGTCGTTCTGCTGCTTGTCGGCATGTGGGACGTTTGGCCGGCGCACTTTCCTGTTTTTCTGATCGGCGCGACAGTCATCGTGACGGCGCCGGTCATGCTCATTCTGTTCCTTTTGGTGCTGCGTCGGCATTTCAAAAAAGTCAGCGATTTTACCCGCAAGGTCGAGAAGAACCAAAGCGGCGAGAAGGATCTGGATTTTTCGGATTATGAGGAAGGCGAGCTGTCCATCCTGCAGGGTAGGGTCAAAGACATGGTCGCCACGCTTTTTTGCCAGAAGGAGCAGCTGGAGGAGGATCAGGTGCGGCTGACGCAGGCGCTGGCGGATATTGCGCACCAGATCCGCAATCCGCTCTTTATGACGAAGCTGACGGCGCGTCGGCTCGCCGAACCGAACGCGGACCCGATGGAAACGCAGCTGCTCGCGCACAGGATCCTGGACATGACGTCGCGGATCGATTTCTTTGTCACGACGCTGCTGGCCATCTCGCGCATGGACGCCGGCGTAGAAGTATTCCGGCCCGAAACGATCTCGGCGCGGGAGCTGGTGCGCAGCGCGTGCGTTCTGGTGGAGATCCCGATGGAGCTGCGGGACATCCGGCTGGTCGAGGACGTGCCGGAGGACGTGCTCGTGCATGTCGATCCGGCGTGGATGCGCGAAGCGCTCACAAATATCCTCACGAACTGTATGCAGCATACGCCTGCGGGCGGGACGGTCACCGTCACCGTCAGGCAGGACGTCGTGAAAACGACGATCGAGATCCGCGACACCGGCACCGGGATCGCCGAAGAGGATCTGCCGCATATCCTGGAGCGGTATTACAAAGGCAAGGATTCCGGCAGCAACAGCATCGGCATCGGCCTGGCGCTGTCCAACATGATCGTGCGCGCCATGCACGGCACGCTCACACCGGACAACCACCCGGACGGCGGCGCCGTATTTACGATTCGCCTGACGGAAACCATCGTATAGGAGGCGACGGGATGCAGATACTTCGAGCGGCACATTTGTCCAAAACATATACCGTCGGCAAGGACCGCATCCAGGCCCTTGACGACGTATCCTTTTCGGTCGACAGCGGCGAGATCATCGCGGTCGTCGGAGCGAGCGGCTCCGGGAAATCCACGCTTTTCCACATCCTCAGCGGCATGGATACGCCGACGAGCGGCATGGTGTTCCTGAAAGACCAGAACATCTTTTCGATCCACAAGCATCTGCGCGCGCGTATCCGGCGCAGAGACATCGGCATCATCTATCAATTCAACAACCTTCTGCCGCTTCTGACGGTGAAAGAGAATATCCTGCTGCCGGTGATGCTGGACGGCAGAAAGCCGGATATGAAATTCTATGAAAGCCTGATCGACATGCTCGATTTGCGCGGGAGAGAGAACACGCTGCCGGAGGAGTTGTCCGGCGGCCAGATGCAGCGCGTCGCGATCGGTCGGACGCTGATCAACAGGCCGTCCGTCGTGCTGTCGGATGAACCGACGGGCAATCTGGACATGCGCAACAAACAGCACATCATGGATCTGTTCAAGATCTGCAACCGCGAGTTCAAGCAGACGATCCTGATGATCACGCACGACGAGGATATCGCACTGCAGACCGACCGAATCATGACGCTGGAGGACGGCAAACTGAAAAGCGACAGGCCGATCGTTTAAGAGGGGAGGGCGCACATGGAGACGATCCTCAAATGGAATCTGCGAACACGGCGCGAAAACCCGCGGCATACGCTGATCACCGTGCTGAATCTTGTGTTCAATTTTTCGCTCCTGTTTTGTACGGATCTGATCATCAACGTCTCGGTTTCCAACAAGGGAACGGACGGCGACGGGATCCTGTGGTATATCGCGATGCTGCTGGAAACAGCGGCTTTTCTGACCTCCGCGCTGACGCTGTATTCCTCCTTTGCCGTGACCATACGCGAGCGCGAGAGCCGCTATCGGCATCTGTACGTCTGCGGCGCGACAAAGCGGCAGATCCGGCAGAGCCTTGTGGCGGAGGCGACGCTGCTGTGTATCGTCGGCGCCGTGCTGGGCTTTGCGATGGGAGGCGTGCTGTTCGCGATGGCCGACATGACCGAGCCCGATACCGATGAGATCGTACGCTATATGATGGCGCCGACGCGCCGGCTGCTTTTTGCGACGCCGGAATTTCTGATCGTGCCGGCGGTCATGGAACTTGCGGCGTTTCGATTTTTACCCGAAACGACACGCGATCCCGTTCCCCGAAAGCCGGAAGGCCGCAAAAAGAATGCGCGCCGCTTCGGCGTTCGACAGACCTTCGGCTTCGGCGGCGCGCTGAGCCGGCTGCTGCATAAGCGGGAAAAGCATTACCGCACATACTATCTGATCGCGCTGGTGATGTGTATCACGATGCTGATCGTGGTCGACAATGTATTTAACATCCTGCAGGACGTGTCGCAAAGCTATTTCGACGACGTGACCATCCGCACCAGCGGCGAACACGCGAAGTTTGAGAGGGATATCGACGCGCTTCTGGACGATCCGGAATTCCGCGCGCTGCATTCGGACGTCTTTTCTTTCCGCGTTTACATCCCGTGCGCATACTGTTTTATGCCTGACGCGTTCGCTTCCCCGGACGTCCTGCGGATGCGGACAAAAAGCGTGCTTTCGGACGGGAAGCAAACCGTCCGCGTCTATCCGGACGCGCAGAACGGACGCAGTCTGATCCTGCCGCAGATGCTGTTCCTCCAGGACGATCAATTTGACAAGCTGGCACAGGAGAGCGGCGTGCATCCGGCCGAAGACGAGGCGATCCTGATGCAGAATCTGATGTATAAAGGAAAGCCGATCTCGTGGATGCAGACGTCCGACGGCGCCGCCGCGCTGACGCTGCGGTTTTATACGGGACAAACGCGTTATGAGATCGGCACCGAAGCAGAGGAAAAAGCCGAAAATGCCCGGCGTGAACATAACGGAACGCCGGAGGAATGCGTAAAGATCGGGCAGAAAGCGGACGTGCAGGCGTATCTGCGCACGGTGCAGCCGCTCTCCGGGAAGACGGTCCGCGTGCGGATCGCCGGCGCCGCGTCCGGCGCGACCACAGACTGGATGCTGCGGTGCGTAGACCGCAGGATCCCGACGCTGCTGTTTCCGGAGCGCGCACGCGCGCGTTTCCTGCCGCTGATCGCAAACGCGTACGGCGGACGTCATGTGACGCTCACGCTGGAGAGAAAAGTGAAGGTTGCGGATTCTGACGCCGAAACGCTCAAAAGTATCCGAAAAGTCGCCTGTGAACAGCCGAAGGGCTATATTGCGGAGCATCCGTTCGGCAAAGGGACGCGCTACATCGGAAACACCCTCGGCCGGGATTCGCAGAATCTGACGCCGCCCGTGCAGTTCCCGCTCGCATGGGTCAGTTACGATCCGCCGCGTCCGCTGCTTGCCGACCTGTACCCGTCCGCGCGTTTTGCGCTGATGGATTTCAATGAAAGAGCCGCGCCGCTTTTCCTGCTCGCTTTTTCGGGGATGACGCTGTTCGCGCTGTTCACCAATATCGTCAACGTGGTCTATGCGAACCATGCGCTGCGTCGGCGCGATTACGCGATGCTGGAATCCATCGGGATGGACGCCCATCAAAAGCGGAACATGGTCGTATACGAGAGCGTCCGGTACACTCTGCGCAGCGTACTCTTTTCCATCCTCGGCTTTCTGCTGACATATCCGTCTCTTTCCTATACGCTGTCCTACGGGCTGCAGTATGAGCATCTGGAATTGCGCACGGCGTCCGCCGTCGAAAAAACGGCGTCGTCCGATGTTTGGTGGATAGACGCGCTGCGCGATCTGCGCAGATTCGGCGCGGAACTGTCCGGACTGATCGGCCTGAAGAGTTCGCCTGCCGAAAAGACCGGTTACTTCTGGACGGACGCGGCCGACGCGCTGAGAAGTACGGTGAACATTTGCCTGAGCTCCTGGTGGAGATTCCTGATCGCGGGCGTGTCGGTTTTTTTGATCTTTCTGCTGACCAATCTCGTCGTCCGCAGACACATGAAATCGGGCGATACGATCCAGCTTCTGAAAAAAGAATCGTGAGATCGCGGCGCGCCCTGCGCCCGTGAACGAGAATGCGACGACGAGGTGACGGAATGGACGTTACTGAAAAGCTGCCTCGCCGGATGAATCGACCTGCGGCCGCGCATGATAAACGTGACCGCCGTCCGCAAAACAAAAAAGTCCTTCCGAGTACGACAGCGCGTGGGAATCCACACCCCGACAGCGTGCAAAGAGAACAACAAGAATCAGGATCGCACGGAACTCCGTAAACAGCACAAAAATCAGCCGCCGGTTTCCCGGCGGCTGAACTGATATTATGCGGTTTTGGATTACATATCCTTGATCGCGGCCTGCGCAGCGGCAAGGCGGGCGATCGGCACGCGGAACGGCGAGCAGGAAACGTAGTCGAGGCCGATCTTGTGGCAGAACTCCACGGAAACGGGGTCGCCGCCGTGTTCGCCGCAGATGCCGCAGTGCATTTCCGGACGGACCTTCTTGCCCAGCTCGACAGCCATCTCCATCAGCTTGCCCACGCCGGTCTGGTCGAGCTTCGCAAACGGATCGTTTTCAAAGATCTTCTTGTCATAGTATGCATCGAGGAACTTGCCCGCGTCGTCACGGCTGAAGCCGAACGTCATCTGGGTCAGGTCGTTGGTGCCGAAGCAGAAGAACTCCGCTTCCTTCGCGAT
>JAFSYP010000017.1 GCA_017449935.1 Clostridia bacterium | reverse complement strand
CGCGTGGACCAAGCTCGACGATGCGCAGCACACCCGCACCTGCTCTGTCGGCGGCGAGACCGAGACAGAAGCCCATACGTTCGACGAAGACACGACGCCCGCTTCCTGCACGGCAGCCGGCAAGACGGTCTACACCTGCTCCTTCTGCGGTTACAGCTATGAAGAGACGATCCCGCAGCTCGAGCACAACTGGAGCGCGTGGACCAAGATCGACGAGACGAACCACGGCCGCACCTGTTCTGTCGGCGGCGAGACCGAGACAGAAGCTCATGCGTTCAGTGAAGAAACGACTCCGGCGAGCTGCACGGCAGCCGGCAAGACGGTCTACACCTGCTCTGTCTGCGGCTACAGCTACGAAGAAGCGATCGCACAGCTCGAGCACAACTGGAGCACGTGGACCAAGGTTGACGAGACAAACCACAGCCGTACCTGCTCTGTCGGCGGCGAGACCGAAACCGCGGCCCATACGTTCGGCGACTGGACAGTCACGACCGAGCCGACCACCGACAAGGAAGGCGAAGAAGCACACGCCTGCACGCTCTGCGGCTACACCGAGACGCGCTCCATCCCGAAGCTCGCGCCGAGCGTCCTGACGCTGACCGATAACCCGGCCAAGGAAGGCAAGAACGTGCTTGCGATCACCGTTCCTTATTCCAGAAGAGGCCGCGTCGCGGCAACGCTGATCGCCTCCGAGGAAGGCGTGAAGTACACCATCGACGCCAAGGGCTCCAAGGTCCTGAAGATCGGCGACGACGGCAAGCTCACCTTCGTGCGTCTGTGCCCGTGCCACAAGACGGCGGTCATCACCGCAACGTCTGCGGACGGCCAGAGAACCGCGACCTGCCAGGTCACCATCAAGTATAAGTGGTGGCATTACCTGATCTGGCTCATCTTCGGATGTCTGTGGTTCTAAGTCCCCACATATAATTTCAGCCCGCGTTCCTCTCCGGAGCGCGGGCTGTTTTTGAAAGGAAAACAAAAGCGATGAAAGACAAAAAATACCCCTGGAACCACAGCATTCGGCGTTCGCGGTCCGGCAAAGACGCCGAGGGCCCGCGTCCCATGGAAGCTGTGTACGCAGGCCCGTCGTACTGGGGCGGCAAAGACGACCCGGAAATCATGAACGACGTCTATGCCGGCCCGGAGTTTTTTCAGGATCCGACCGATCCGCCAGACGTTGAAGAGCCTGCGCCGACGCCCATGCAGGGCGTCTACGCCGGGCCGGAATGGATGTCGATGAACCGTCCCGAAATGTTTATGACAGCCTATGCCGCGCCTGTGCCGACTTCCGGCGGCGGAATGTATTTCTCGCCGCCGCCGACAGAGGAACGCAAAAAAATGTGTACACGCTGCGGCGCGACGATCGCGGAATCGGCCAAATTCTGCTCCGAATGCGGCGCCGTTCAGCCGAAAGAGGACGGCCATGAAAGCTGAACTCTTCCCCTTCCGGCTGCGTTCCTGCGTCTGGGAGATCACGCTGGCCTGCTGCTTCCGATGCGCTTACTGCGGCTCTTCCGGCGGCAAAGCGCGCTCGAACGAGCTGACGACCGACGAATGCATCCGCGTCGCGCAGCAGCTTGCCGCGCTGTCCTGCGCGCGTGTTTCGCTGATCGGCGGCGAGGTCTTCATGCGGAACGACTGGGAACAGATCGCCGCCGCCCTGACGACACGCGGCGTAAAAACGTGCATCATCACCAACGGATTCCGCCTGACGCCGGCGCATATCGAAGCGCTGCTGCGTGTCGGAATCGAGTCGGTCGCCGTCTCCGTGGACGGCCCCGCCGACGTGCATGACGCGTTTCGTCAGGCGGGAAGCTATGCGCGCGCGTTTGAAACGATCCGCACGCTGGCAGACGCGGGGATCCCCGTTTCTGTCATCAGCGCCCTGCGCGCCGACAACGCGCCGCGACTGCCGGAGTTCTATGAAACGCTGCGCCGCCTGCCGATCTTCGCCTGGCAGCTGCAGGCCTGCTCTCCGATGGGCAACGCCCGCAGCGGCGTCGACGTGGACTTTGACGCGCACAGCGTGCTGCGGTTTATCCGCAGCATCGCCGATACCGCGCCGTTTTACGTCGGCGCGGCAGACAATATCGGCTACTATACCGCCGAAGAAGGCGGCGTCCGCGGCCTGCCCGGCGTCGTGTTCCGCGGATGTCACGCGGGGCTGGATACGGTCGGCATCGACAGCGTCGGAAATGTGCGCGGCTGTGAGTCGATGTACGACGACCGGTTCATCGAGGGCAATCTGCGCGAGCGCTCCCTTGCGGAGATCTGGGAAGGCCCGGACGCGTTCGCCTATAACCGCCGTTTTCAGCGCGCGATGCTCACCGGCAAATGCGCCGTCTGCCCGCACGGTGACGTCTGCGCAGGCGGATGCCGCTCGTACAACTGGTTCCGCGCGGGCACGCTCTATGAAAGCCCAGTATGTGCATACAGCGCAAAAACTTGACAAGTTCGACAGAATATGCTAAACTCTGTATACAATTCTAAAGGAGGAACCGGTATGAAAAAGTTATTCAAAAGATCGCTTTCGATACTGCTTTGCATCTGGATGGTATGCCTGATCGGGATCACCGCGCTCGCCGCAAAGGACCCGGAGCCGTACGATCCGGTCACCGCGGTCAAGATGAACCTGTCTTCGCTCACCATGTATTACGGCGACACGGCACAACTGATCGCCACGGTCGAGCCTGCCGGCGCGGATTCGCGCGTCACCTGGTCTTCCTCGGATCCGAAGCTGGTTTCTGTGGACGCCAACGGCAAGCTGACCGCATCGGAGGATACCGCAGAAGAGCCGTCCGGCAAGAAAACCGCGACCATCACGGCCACATCCGTGGATAACACCAAAATCAAAGCTACTTGCGTCGTCACGGTGGACAATAAGCCGGCCACAAAGGTGGCGTCGTTCCTGGAAACGCTCAAGTCCTTCTTTACGGTCATGATCAAGGTGTTCGCCGATCCGTCCAAGCAGTTCGCTTCCGCGTTCATTGACTTCATCAAGAAGCTGATCGAGGGCCTTCCGAAATCATCCTGAACCGCATAACGCAATCAAAACCACCCGTCAAACGGGTGGTTTGTGAAGGCCCTATAAGGGCCTGTTACCTGCAACATCTTAAGATGTATGAATGAGTCCGCCAATCGCACATGTTTTTTCAGGCCGCCGCTAAAGCGGCCTGTTTTTATGCCT
>JAFSYP010000129.1 GCA_017449935.1 Clostridia bacterium | reverse complement strand
AGCAGGCCATCAAAGCGCAGGAAAAAGGTGTAGACGGAAAGATAGTCGTAGTTATGGATTGACCTTATAAACGCAGTAACGCCTCTGAACCACATCGGCTCGGAGGCGTTTTTGTTATCTCTCTTCAGGTGAACAGATCTGCGGCAGGATTTCAAGAAAATGCCGACCGATCTTCTCCGGGTTCATTTCGTTTGCTTCACAGATGAACCTGACGGTATCAGGCAGCAGGACACGACCTTTTGCTTTCTCCGCTTTGTACTTCTGCCACTCTTCATATTCCTTGTTCGTTATCTGTTTCATTGTGATGCTCCTTGTTACATAGCAAAAAACACCCGTCAATGCAAGACTTTGCGGTAATCAACGACATAGAAACCAGATCGCCGCAAGCACGGCAAGACAGCCCAGAACAGACGGCAGACACCCGCAGCCGGATTTTTCGCCGGGATTCGGTTCGTCTTCGTCCTCGTCGTCCAGATAGAGCATATAGGTCATAAAATCGTCGTCCATACGGATACCCCCTTAATTGGATATATACATTATCGCATCTCTGCTGTCCGATAATCTACCCCGCAAAGAGACAATATGCCTGTATCATTCTGATTTGGAAATATATATTATAGTTTTGATCCAACCCTGCTTCTATCCATGGAGCGGGGTAATTTTTATGTAGGAGGATTGAAACTATGGAAACAGAAACAATGCGTGTGCTGGTCGTGGAGCCGGGAAAGCGGCCTACGGTCAGAGAGATGCAAACAGGATTGGAACCGTTGCAGAAAGCCGTCGGCGGACTGATCGAAGCGGTCTATCCCTTCGAGGAGCCGGTGGCAATCGTCTGCAACGAGGAAGGCAAGCTCTTGGATATGCGCCAGTCTCGAATCCAATTTGACATGGATGCGTGACGCCGTCCGGAAACATGAGGAACGCATGGAGAACAGCGAGGACATCCCGGAGTGGGAACAGCGGGAGTATTTGCAAAACCGCGAGAAAATAGCCGCCTATGAGTCCGCATTCAGCACGATCATGCAATGCATGAAGAAATAGCAAACGTGCAGAACTACGGTGAATCGTGCTACACCGTGAAAACAGTAAATAAAGATTGGAAGCGTGCAAACCGTTGGCAGACAAGGAATGCAGAGAAACGGACGACGTTGGATAAATAGATTGGAAATCTGACTACGTCGTCGCCGCGTCGTCGAGACCGTTCGGACGGCGGTTTTCTGTGCTCCAAAATCTAAGTTCCAAAGAGATTTTGTACGTTCCGGCGAAAGCATTGACCCATACCCCGGAGAAGTGGAGCATGGGTCTTTCTGTTGAGTGTCTTTTTGACGCTCGGACTTGAAAATCAAGCAAAAAGGAGAATCGAATATGAAATTGAACAAAACAAAGGTCATCGTTGAGACGGCATTCAGCGAAGACGACAGCAAGCGTTACTTCCTGAAGAAAGTATGGGATGCGGACAAGGCAATCCCCATCGTGGTATCAAAGTCCGCCGGTGCTGATGACGGCGTGTTCGAGACGCTGACGCAGACGCTCCTGACAAACAACCTCTATCAGTTGGGCTACGGCGGATTCTGCCTGTGCAATCTGTTCGCGGGCATTGGCAACCGTGAGACGGATGCGGATAATTTGAAGGTCATCCAGCAGCTTTGCAAGACCGCGGACTACAAGGAGATCATCTGCTGCTGGGGTAACTTGGAGAACGCCGCAGAGGATATACAAAAAGAGGCCGGTAGCGTGATCGGCATTCTGACCGCATCGAAGAAAACACTCTTGGCTGTGTCAGACGGAGAGCACCGGAACTGCCATCCGCTGTCACCCTCTGTCCGCAAATACTTCGAGCTTGTACCATACGACGTGAAAGGAGGCAAGCAAGAATGAACTGGTTCATTGCAGGATTCGCCGTCACGTTCACCAGCCTGATCGTGACCACGGAAGTCATCGAGAGGAGGAAACGTAAATGTTCTTCGCATTGACGACAGTTGCGGCTGCCAACATCGAAATGTTTTTGACCGGAGCAACTGCGGCACTGGCACTGTACACCGGCACCAAAATCCCCAAAAAGATATGGAGATGACGCCATGATCGAGATCAACTGTCTGGATGACGTGCCGATCTTCCTTGGCGCACAGCGATTGACTGACTATTTCCGCGGAAAGGTTGGCTATCTGTTGGCAACGTATGACGTAGACAGCCTGAAAAGCGTCGGAAGCGTCTACTATGTGACCAACCCGGAGGATTGGGAAAAGGCCGCAGAGATCGGTCTCAGCAGGCCGATGAAAGATTACATGGCAGAGTCCGCCTACGTCCTCAAAATCCCCACGGACAGCGGCGGCATGATCGCCATGTGCCACGGGACGGTCGCCCTGAACAACTCCACAGCCATTGAAATCTACTGCCCGCCGGAACTGATGCCGGAACACACCTTCGACGATTGGTTCCGGGACTGGAAGGAGGCCGATGCCATCTACATCTGAATGCACGTTGCTTCTTTGTCGCCACACAAAATCCCGCTTGCAGCTAACTGTTGCAGGCGGGATCGTTAACGTTGAGTCACTATTCTTTTTTTATTCTGAGGTTAAACGATGGTAAATATAATCATAAACACGACGTAAATGCCTGTTGTTCACCGCATAACCTGATATTTTTGAATACTCCTGCTTTTGGAAATCATTCTCGTAAATAGGAATGAATGCATTTATCTTTTTTTTCTGTATGTACGCTATATGAGGATCAGAATAGAAGGAAACATATTGCTCTAAGAGATATACAAGATCTTGGACAACAGTTTTAAAGGGTAGGTACTCAATACTCAAGCTAATTGGCTCCCACTTTTCAATTAGTTTTTTTATCGAAGTTAATTCTCCATTGTCGAACACTCCCATTTTAAAAGGATTGTTGTTAATACAAAATGGAAGCAGCGAATCAAAATCGGCTTGAAGCTGATTAATACATGCCAAGTCATATTTGTTTAGGAATCGTTCGTCACAAGAATCCTCGTTTTGTGCTTTATCGTTCTTGCTTGATCTTGTTGGATTTGAGATAACATTTTTCTTTGCTTCTTTTGGGAACAAAACAGTCAAATCCACAAACTCACTTCCAAAGATCGGATAGCTGTCAACGAATACTCGTATAGAATGTTGTTCGGTCTTTGGTTTCCAAAAATGATCGTAGGTGGCTTGCCCTATGGTGTTGTCCTCATGCCTGAAGCACACAAAGAGCCAAATCCCAAACACAAATGAATTGAAATTGATTGTCTTGCTTTTAAGTAGTTCGTCTTTTGTGAGTGCGGTTCCATCTTCTTGAACATATAAAGGTTCGTTGGCAGGGATGGAATCGTCCATCGATAAAAAGGCAAGCAAGCGATAAACGAATGGCTTTGCATGTGCACTCTTAATATTATAGTTGTTAAAAATAATGTCAAACCGAGTCAGGTGATTTTGAAAATTGGATAATACGGTTTCTTTCGTGATGACTGGAGAACCTGCGCCATTGTTTAAAAAGTATGTTCTTTCATCCGTTGCACACTTTTTGAACCAGCTGCATCGTGTTACTTTGGATTGCTCTTCACCTTCTACATACTCGAATGATGGGTTGAAAACACAAAACAAATCGCGAAGTACATCGTTCTCACTTATTCGTTTATTTTTTTTAATGGAACGAGACAAAACGCCTGACTTCTTCATGCTGTCCACAAGCAATGCAAAAAAAATACCCCCGGTTAATCTGTAATCATTAAAAACGCACATTGTAGTAATCCCTCCCGAAAAACTTAACTCTGCTAACGAATCTTAACTATCCTTAACTATTCTTAACAATTTACTTATCGGCACTCCTACAGTATGATGAATATGACAAGAGCGAATTCCGGTAATCGGAACTCGACAACAGTATACCATATATGGCTCGATGTTTCAACTACCCTGCTCTTGAATAAATCAAAGGAGGACATGAACATGTCCAATGAAACAAGCGCAGCAGTCGCCGCAAATAATTCCGCGGCAGTTGCTGCAAACAAACCTCCGGCTCCGCCGGGAAGCAGTTTACCCGCTATCGCTGACGGCAGCACAAAACAGGGCAAGGTCATCGCCCTGTCAACAGTAGAAGATGACCGGTTGTCCACGCCCGGCTGGGTGACGGATAAGGGCAAGATCGACGAGATCGAGTTCTCGCACGACTTTTGCAAACGCCGCAAGATCGTGTGTGTCAACAACACGCTTTGCGACCTGAACGGCGTCGTCAAAAGCAGCGATCTCCAGCGTGCAATCATGGAAGAGATCGCACCCTATGTTCGCTATAGCATCGCGAACAAGGTCGATGGTTTGATGAAAGCTCTGAGACTTTCCGCGCCGAAGAGAGACTACAAGCTTCGCGAAGACCTGATTCACTTTCAAAATGGTACGTATGTTGTCGGCGATGGGTTCAAGCCCAAGAAGATGATCGTTCCGAACCGGCTGCCGGTACGCTACGATCCAGATGCACCAAAGCCGGAAAAATGGCTGGCGTTCTTGAACGATCTGTTGGAGCATGAGGATCAAGAGACACTTGCCCAGTATATGGGTTATACCATGATCCCCAGCACCAAGCTGCAAATGGCGCTGTTCCTGACCGGCGCAGGAAAAGAGGGAAAATCTGTCACAAGCGTGATTCTCTCCCGAATACTGGGTGATAATGCAACGCCCGTAAAGATTGAGAGCCTTTGCAAAAATCGCTTCGCTCTTGCGGCCTTGGAAAACAAGCTCGCATGCATCGAGGACGACGTAACAACAGAGTCCATCAAAGAGACTGACATCTTCAAGAGTCTCGTGACGGCCGCCGCGCCGCTTATGGTTGAGCAGAAAAATCAGCCCGCGCATCCTGCGCTGCTGTATGCTCGCTATTTCGGTTGCAGTAACGGGAACCTTTCCAGCCTGCATGATCGTTCCGACGGCTTTTTCCGTCGGCTGTTAACGATCAAGGTGAAAAGCAGACCTGAAGATAGGGTGGACAATCCGAATCTGATCGCGGAGTTGTCCGAGGAATTGCCCGGTATCACGAAATGGTGCGTTGAGGCGCTGGAACGCCTTGTCGCGCAGGATTTCAAGATCACGATCAGCAAGGATACTGCTGACGGTATGAAGGAAACCATGGAAGAACAGGATTCGACGATCGCGTTCCTCAAATCCAATGTTCTTGAATTTGATACGGCTGCCGCTGAAAGCTCTCGCTTGCTGTTCAGCGCGTATCAGGTCTTTTGCGAGGCGAATTGCTTGATCGCCCTTAAGAAACAGAGTTTTCTAAAGCAACTATCCTCTCGGTCAGAACAGTACCATCTGCGCGCTGATAAGAATGTCCGCGTCGGCAGCAGCGTCGTAAGAGGGTATCGCGGCGTTCGCATCAAGAACGGCTCAACCGTGAAGCAGGCGCAGAATAAAGCGCCAAGTCAAGCATCGTCCAGTATTTTCGACGACGATCCCGTTCCTTCCGGCAATCTGGAAGACGAATGGATTGATCTGCCGGACGAAGATGATGGGGGATCGAGAATATGCCGTCCCGCAACATCATGAATGTGCACGTTCCCGATCAGCTGGTTCGTCTGGGTCGAAATATGGCCAAAAGTGATGCAGTGTACAGTATCATAACGAAAGCCGCTACGATTCTGTCGTTCCCCTTTTTGCTGATTAGAGTTAAGGATTCCTACGATACATATGGTGCGAATTTCAGCAGATCGATGTTCAAAGATTTGTACGATGGCGCATGGAAATACTTTGTCCGCGGTATGCTCGGACATCTGCTCGAAAGGGAAGGTGCGTAATTCGTTCCGTGGACAGCTGTTCATGCCTCTGTCTTGCCGGAGGTTGAGGCGTAGCATTGCTATCTCTCATTGCTCAGATAATAATTCGGCGTTGAGATCAATAACTGCATGATTCCATAAAACAACCACATAGCATCCTTCCATTTTTCCCGCAATCCGAGAATTCACGTTCTTGGGTTGCGGGCTTTTTTGTTGTGTATCATACACAGTTATCCTCTCAATACTTCGTGCAATATAGGCCTCGATTATTTGCAGAAACATGTTGATATATAAAGGATTGTACGGTAATATGGGCACAACAAAAGCAAGGAGGAATGCACAATGACAAGGAACGAGGTCATTCGGAAAATTGAGGCAAAAGTCGCGGAATTGGGGCTTAAGAGCGGCTACAGTAAAGAATGGGGCGGTTGGGTTGCTGCCGACAGCGAAAACAGCTACATTTTCATCAGCGTGCTCGATATGATTGACTTTGATCATTCAAAGGAAATAGAAGCCGGGCATTTCGTGGTCAGTGCAACGGTCAGGAAAATGGGAGGCTGCCCGAACATCGATGAGCTTTATGCTGCAGCAGATCAAATCCGGCTCGCCGCAGATTTTGTAAAGGCTTGCTCGGAAATGGATCTGACATACAGACAATACAAAAACGGAGAACCGGCATAAGGGGGATAACGGATATGACGCGGGAAAAGAAAGAAATCCTCAAAAAGATCGAGGCAAAAGAAACGGGGCTTGCCGCTGATATGACTATGGGTTGCGGATTCGCCCCGCCCAACGCTTATGATGATGTATATCGGGAAATTGACAGCTTATGGGATAGGCTTGCGCGTCTGCGCGGATATAAGGATGCCGGGGAAATGGAACACGATCCGCGGCCGATCGCCCGCACGTCACCTGATTACGGAATTTTGTAGCCCTTACACTTGAAGTTAACCATCCTGCTGCTCTCCTTCCCGTTCGAGCAGTGCGGGATGAAACAGCGGCTGCCAGACACAGTACGGGAGCATTTCATCAGTACGCTCGAACGGCAGATTCATAAAATCGATCACTTTTTCGCCGGGAAACCAGGTGCTGCAGTAGCGCGGAATAACGCCTTCCGGCATGATCCCGATTTTCTCGGTTTCCCGGAACCGATCAACCAGCTGCCCGGCGTCATCCATGTACACCGGGTACCCGGCGTGATGGATTGCCAGATAGAATTTGACGGCTTCGACGGTTCTGCCCTCAGAGGATCCCGCGACATAAAGAGAATAACCGCTTTCTGAATGAAAGACCATACAGCTCACATGCGTGGAGTTCCCGCCTCGGCAGACTTCCCACGGATGACCGATCGAAGCGTCCGGCTCCGCTCTGGACGCGATCCGAAACAGCAGGATCTATACATACAACCTGATAGCCGAGCCGTCCGCCCCGGTATCAGTGCAGATGGTTCAGGATGTCGGCAGTTCCGCACCGGAGCCCGAGGACGAGGGCGTTGTTGTCGCCCAGAGCGAAGAAGAAACGCTGAACGGCGCATCGGCACCGGAGATTTCGGATCACGTCAGCACAGGATTTGTCATCAAACTGACTGTTTCACCATCACAGTGACGCCGCGTACTCACCCCCGCGCGGCGTCCGACGCGGCGCAGGGAGTTTCCTTCCTTTCGCCCTGCGTCGCGTCACATACAAAAAACAGAAGGCACGGTATTGTAGTCTTGCTGACTGCTTCTCCGTGCCTTCTGTCTGTTGTACGCCTTCGGGTTGTCGGGCTTGCGTGTGATTGGATTTATGTTTCCCCACGTGACGCGCCGCTTGGCGTTCAATTCTTTCTGCTTCTTTTTCGAGAGCTTTTCGAACGGAACGTACTTGTTCATTTTCTTCGCCTCCTTCAGCATCTGTATCATACCACATCTCAGCGTAGAGAACAAGACGTTATTGGAAATAAAAGGTGACCCATATGCCATACAAAGCAAAACGACCGTGCAAGTATCCCGGCTGCCCTCGTCTGACGGACCGGGACTACTGCGCGGAACATATATCACAGGCGCGTCAAGAATACGAACGCTACCGCCGCGACCCGGAAACCAAGAAACGGTACGACTCGCGGTGGCGGAAGATCCGCGCACTGTACGTCAAGGCGCACCCGCTGTGCGAGGAGTGTCTGAAGCACGGCCGCACGGTTCCGGTGGAACAGGTGCATCACATCGTGCCGCTCTCTGACGGCGGGACGCACGACTTCTCTAACCTTATGAGCCTGTGCAAAAGCTGTCACAGCGCGATCACGATGGCGGAGACAAATAGAAAAGCGGCTGACCGGTGACAGTCAGCCATAGTATATGCCGCTGTTATTCCTTGAGATATCTTCGAATTGTTGTGATCCACTTCGTATCATCGTGTTCAAAGCGATCGAGGAAAACGATAAAGTTAGTGCTGCAGGTTGTTGTGTCTGGAAAATTGATTGCAGATACACGCTGTCGCATATCTCCATATGAACGTCGAAAAATCTGATCGCATATTTTCTGAACTTGATCCGTGTGTGCGTCATAGTTCTTAACGCCCGTCCTTTTTTCGATTTCTGCCGCGTTGGTTTTCTTGCCTTGGTTTTTCAATGCGACTTCGCCGAAATGCGACAGAACAATCTGCATAGTGCAAGGATTGGCAAAAATAATCAGCTTTTCTGCCGCCTTTTGTTTGTTCAAGAATTCATTGATTTTCTTTTTGACTTGCAAATACTCCCGGTAGGGTTTCTTGTCCGTGTCGCAAAAGACGAGGATTATTTCGTGCCGATCATTTTGGTAGGCGTCCTGAAACTTGGCCGGAATATTGGATGCGCTTTTAACATTGACCGGTTCAAAGGAGTATGCGCTGCTCCACACATTCAATTCAAGAAGTCGATTGAAATAGGCGAAATCCTCATACCCTTCGCATATGACGCAAACCTTGTGCCGTCTGTCGAGGTTAGGCAATTTAGCCATTCTGCCTCACCTCCAGAAGCGATTGAAAAAGATCGGGTTCCGGCAACGCGCCGAAAACACCTTTTTTGTATTTCTCGATTAAATCAGAGGAATCACGGACGCCTGTCTTTTCGGTTGTGAATTCAGACAGCGAATACAGGTATGCGTTTTCGTGATCTTTGTGTGTAAACCAGATCTGCTCTTTCCGAAACAGCGTTTGACAATCCAAAAGAGAGACGTCATGCACGGTTGCGATAAGTTGCGCGTTTTGATTTAGTTCATTATTGAACATAGCAATGATCGCTCTTGTGAGTCGGAAGTGCAGACTGTTATCCAGTTCATCGATGACCAATATGCGACCGTTTTCTATAGCATCAATCACATAACTTGCGAGCGCAGACATCTTCTTTGTTCCGGTAGAGTCATAAAGCATACTATGCACAGTAACGCCTTTGTACACGGAAGCGAGATGCAGCATCTCAACCAACGGAGCGGCAGCACTCAAAGCGTTTTCCTGCGGTTTGATGTCTTCTCCATCAGATGCCTGAAGATCGTTCTTCAATTCATCATCACTCAAGTATTTAAAGTCTTCCAGATACAGATCCGCATTCAAAACAAAGTTTGCAACTTTCTGATGTGTCTCATCAGAAGCCTTCAACATGTCGATTGTCTTTTTGATTGGGATGTTATTCATATCCACAACATCGATCCTGGAAGCGAAAGCAATAATGGTATCTTTGATTTTACGCAAGCACGGGAATTCTTCTGTGTCCACAAGGTAAATCAAAATGTTGTTTCTGGATGCGACCTTCATTGCTACGTCAAGCCCGGCATCCTCAGCATAGTAACGTTTGCCGCGAACGTCACGAATCAAAAGATCTACAACCTTGACATTTTTGTATTGATCGCGCTCGATACGTGCAAAGTGTTCAAAGACATACTCATGTTTAACTGCGTCATACTTGATTTCAAAAAGATACTCCGCACCACTTTCCCAAAAGGAAATGCTGGCTTCAACAAGCGGGTTGTCAAAGAATTGATTCTTTTTCAGAGCGGTTCCGGTGCCTAGCATGAGACCCTTCATCGTGGATAAGATACGGACAAAATTGGTTTTGCCGGAGTTGTTCGGACCGATCAACACCGCTGTCTTTAAAGCATTCACGCCATTCATTGTAACAACATTATCAGGGAAACGCTTGTAATGCATATTAGCCCGCATGGAGAATTCTACTTCAGAATTGTAAATCATGCAGTTGTATACTTTTAACGAGAGCAGCATTACACATACCTCCTTTGCATCTATTATTATAGCACAAATTATTTTTTATGCAATACTTTTTCATAAAAAATATTAATGAGAGGCCGAATATGCGCCCCAGGGGCGGTCAAAATCTCAAAAAAGTGTATCTCAACCCGACGCGCCGGAGCTCTGTGTTCAAATTCGCATAAGTTTTTTTCTAAAAGAAGTTTTGAAATAAGTTTTTTTCGGGGCAGCCGGGGCGTGTGAAGCCTTTATCCCATAAAGGATACGGACAATCGCAGGCGATACGCTGCTTCCGATACTTTTTTTGCAAAAACACCCCGAAAAAGTTTCTGAAAAGTTTTTTACACGAGGAGGTTAAATCGTGGGCAAACGCGGTCCCAAACCGGGCTCGGGCGGACGCCCGCGCAAGGCTATATCCGAAAAGATCGTCGAGGGCAATCCCGGAAGACGGCCTTTGATGCTGCTGAAAAACATACCGGAACTGGAATGCGCCGAAATGCCGCCGCCGAGGGAATACCTTTCCGACGAGCAGAAAAACGGCTCTGCTTTCCCTGCAAAAGAAATATACACGACCGTCTGGAACTGGCTGCAGGAGCGCAAGTGCGCGCAGCACGTTTCCGCGGAGCTTGTGGAACATTACGCTGTATCCGCCGCCCGGCTGATTCAATGCGAACAGGCCATTTCCAACTACGGCTTTATCGCAAAGAATGCGCAGGGCGGTGCGATCGTTTCTCCGTATGTTACCGCTGCGCACGACTATATGAAACAGGCAAACCGCCTGTGGGACATGATCGGCGACTGGACAGGCGGCACCGACGTGGATGCGGGCGCGACCAACCGCAAGCTCGGCTCCGACATGGCGGACTCCGTCACGGGCGGCGGGCTTCACGGCAAAGACCTCTCCAAAGCCGATGTGAGCGTGAACATTTACGCTTTCCTCAAAGCACAGGAAACCGGCGAAACGGTACAGCTTTCGTGCGCGATCGGAGACGAGACCGTAGACGGCAAACCGTATGCGGAGATCGTGGAGACCGCGAAGAAATACATCGACTCCGTCGGCGGCTTTGAGAAGTTTGCGATGTGGGGGCTGGTGTGATGCAGACTACATCCGAAATGAGACTGGTCGATATCCGTTGAACATTTTCGAGGGCAATACTTCGACGGTAGCATTCAATCGCACTGATATACGTCCTATGCAGTCCACACTTATCTGCGAAAGCTTCCTGTGATAATCCGATCTGCTTGCGATACATTTTCAGGTTATCTCCGAAAACTTTTATAATGTCCATCTTGTATCCCTCCTCTTATAGTAGTATAGTAGGATCGAATACAAAAAGTCTACATACAATAAGTATATTTAATGAAATGAGGAAACAAAGTTTGAAACCAACACATGATAAAAAGGCATAATAAAGCAAGCCCCCTCAAAACAGAAGGGAGCGGAAGACACCGCGAGAGAAGTCAGGTGGATGGGGCTGACTCAACAAGCGGGAGTTTTTGGATATCCGCTATTTCACTGATCACATAGCCCTCACGAGTGAGCAAAGCAAGGGCTTGACTTAACGAAATGACACGTTGTTCAGGGGCAGATTCTTTGGCAGAGGGATCCGCAGGACGATACGGGGAATCATTCAGGAGTATGTGATAGATAGCGGTAAGCAATCTGCGGGCGATAGCGACTCTGGCTTTCTTGGTACCGCGTCTCTTTTTGAGAATTTGGTATTTTGAGTGGATTTCAGGATACAGTTTAGAGCGCGGATTGCTTGCAGCGATAGCACATTGAATGAGTATGGGTTTGAGGTACATCCGTGCCGCAGCAAAACGGCAAAATGTCCAGCGGCAAGCATGTATGCTTGCCCTACAAACAAAACGGCCTGCCCCTGTCCGGGAAACGGATCGCCGCGCTTCGCTCGCGATGACAACGCCGGAAATCTCATCGGAAACGGGCGACGGGCGTCATGCCGAAAAACAAAGCGACCGGCGCAAAGATTCGTGTGTCTGCGTTTCTTTGCGCCGGTATTATATTTGATCTTCACAGCTTTTGCCGCACGGTCTTTCGCGAAGAACTTTTTCGTCAGCGACGGGTTTATTTTGCTTGCAGAAAGCGGCGGTCACGGCATACGGACGATATCCGGCTGCAGTCCCGCCTCGCGCAGCTTTCGGATCAGCGCGTCTTCCGGCTCCCGGCTGACCAGGCGCGAGGAAAACATCAGGCTGAGCACGCCGCCGCTGCAATAGGACAGGATCTTGATATGATTGACCGGCGATTCGCCCAGCATGGCGTGGAAGGAGCGCACATGCGCACGCAGCGCGTCGGGCATGGTAAAGATGCCAAGGTTGGAGAACGTCGACGTGTACAGGCCTTCGCCGTACAGCGCGGCGCCGACGCGCAGGATCGCTTTTTTGACCGGACGCGGTGCCTTCACGAAAACAGGCAGCTGCGCCTGCGACACGTTCTGGCGGATCATGCGCCGCAGCAGTTCCTTGTCGGTCCCGGCGCGAAGCTGCGCCTGCACGTTCTTCAGAATATCGTCGAACGCGGGACGCTCCGGCGTCTGCGGTACGGTCGCCAGAAAATACAGCGAAAAGTTGCGCAGCGTCTGCGACCGGAAAATGGGACGCAGATTGATCGGCACGGACAGCGCGATCGGTTTTTTGGCCGACTGTGCGCCCGGCAGATCGCGCAGGACGTCCAGATACAGTGCGGCGGCGTACTCGGTGATCGTTGCACCGTGCGCTTTGGTGACTTTCTTGAGCTCGTCCAAAGGCAGACGGATCTCCGTGTGGCGCCACGGCACAAACGGGCCGTCAGGCAGATACTGGAACGCGTGCTTGCCGGACCGTGCGACGCCGTCGATATCCGGCGCGTAGTTTGCGCGGAAGCTGTCCTGCGTTTCGGCGTCCGTCGCCGGCTGCGTGCAGTCGCATACGCCGTTTTCGGACGGGATCGCTTCGCCCGACGCGCGGTAATACTCCGCGGCCAGCGTTTTAAGCAGGATCATTCCGCCCGCGCCGTCTGTGATCGAGTGAAAGACCTCGATGCCCAGGCGGTTTTCTTTATACGTCACGCGCAGCAGATCACAGCCGTCGTTCAGACGGAATGGCTGACAGTAGACTTCCGGTTCCGGACATACGCAAGTTTCGGGATGACGCATCGTCTGCAAACGGAACGTGTCCCGATCCTTGCGCAGCGTCACGAACATCGTCGGGAAGCGTGCCGTCATACCGCGGACGACCGTGCGAAGGCGCGCCGGATCGATCTCGGTATCCAACTCGAGCGCCATACGAAAGATCTGGTTTACCCGTTTGGTGGCGAGATACGGATAGACGGTCGCCGAGCAGTCCAGCGCATACACGCCGGGGACGGTCTGTTCGGGCGGGAGCTTTGTTATATTCATCATTTATCGCCTCGGTTTTTCCAATTCGGATTGATCGGCGCCTTGCGGACGCCGCGGCGCATGTCGGCAAAAAACGCGCGCAGCTGCGCGGCGCATTCCTCCTGAAGACAGCCGCCGTCGATCTGCGGCTTGTGGTTATACGGCAGGTCGAACATCCGCTGCACGGACTCGAGCGAGCCGGCCTTCGGATCGCTTGCGCCGAACACGACGCGCCGAAGCCGCGCGTTCAGAATCGCGCCGGCGCACATCGGACACGGCTCCAGCGTCACATACAGCGTGCAGTCCCACAGCCGCCAGCCGCCGAGCGTGCGGCACGCGTCGCCGATCGCTTCCGTTTCCGCGTGTGCGAGCGCATTTCGGTCGGTTTCACGGCGGTTGCGTCCGCGCCCGACGATCTCGCCGCCGCGTACGACGACCGCGCCGACCGGTACTTCGCCCGCTTCGGCCGCTTCGGCCGCCAGCCGCAGCGCTTCCCGCATGAACTGCTCATCCATTTACATGCCCTCATACCGGATCAGCCGGAGCGTTTTGATCACCAGAATGATCACGGCGATCACCATCGGGAACGTGAACAGGTATGCCGACGCCTTTTCACCCGAGGTCAGCGCGAGAGAACCCTTCTGCAAACGGTTCTTGTTCGGGCAGAGCTTCCAGTATACCGCGATGCACACGACGCCGAGCACGATCGACACGCTGTTGGTGATATTATAGAACGTATCTGCCGCCGTGGGACGCCAATCCAGGAGGAAATTGAGCACGACGGAATAGGTGTTATTGAGCAGATGGATCGCCGCGCCCACCCAGATGCTGCCGGTCGTCACGACAAAATAGCCGATGGCGATGCCGACCGGGAAGGCGAAGGTGAACTGCGACAGATTGCCGTGCATGAGCGCGAAAACGAACGCGCTCATCACGATGGCGAAGCCGTCGCCGTGTTTGCGCAGCGGCTGCATGATGACGCCGCGCAGCGCAAATTCCTCCACGAACGCCGGCAATATGCCGATGGTCAGCAGACTGAAGACCAGGGAAACGGCGGTCATCGGCGTTTCATACGTGCCGCCGCCGATGGAGAATCCCAGACCTTCCAGAAACGAAAGCACAAGATTCGTCACATAATTCGACGCGCTGCAGACCAGAAAGCCCACCGGAATCGCCGTCAGCGCGGCCAGTCGGGAAACGGGCTTTTGAAACAGGGTGAGCGTGTCCTTTTCCTCGCTGCGCATCAGCGCGTACGCCGCCGCAAACGGCACGAACATACACAGCAGATAAAAGAACATCTCCATCAGTTCCCGCGCGGTTTCGTTTCCCTGGTACAGGCCGAGCAGGCGCGTGCAGATCAGCAGATAAAATAAGGCGAGATCCAGCAGCACGTAAGCGATCACGCAGAGCCCCGCGCGGATGCTTTGCCGTTTGAGCGAACGCTTTTCCGTTTCGCGCTGGAGGAAAAAGCTCCTTGCCGAAACGCCGTCGTCCGCGGTCGTCCACGAATAATCTTCCATTGAAGCAGCTCCCTTACTCCGAGGTTCAAAAACCCTGACTGGGCATCGCAGTCTTACGCATTCCAGATCGTCTGTGCGTATTCGCGCACGGAGCGGTCTGCGGCAAAGCGGCCGGCGCCGGAAATATTCATCAGCGACATCCGGTTCCACAGCGGCTTATCGCGGTACAGCTCGATCGCACGGCTCTGGGCGCGGCGATAATCCTCGAAGTCCGCAAGCACCATGTACGGGTCGTGATTGGTGATGGCATATCCGATCTCCGGGAACTGCTTGCCCGCAATCCCGGCGTTGATGAAGTCGACCACGCGGCGGATATCGGCGTTGTTCTGATAATAGCTGCCGGGATGATACCCCGCGCGGCGCAGACGGTCCGCCTCGTCCGCGTTCATGCCGAAGATCAGAATGTTGTCCTGGCCGACCGCGTCGTAGATCTCGACGTTGGCGCCGTCCATCGTGCCGAGCGTCACGGCGCCGTTGATCATGAGCTTCATGTTGCCCGTGCCGCTCGCTTCAGTGCCGGCGAGCGAGATCTGTTCGCTGATGTCGGCGGCCGGCATGAGCCGTTCCGCCATCGTGACGTTATAATCCTCGACAAAGACGACCTTCAGCCGGCCTTTCATGTCGGGATCGTTGTTGATGAGATCGGCCAGCGCGCAGATGAAGCAGATGATCTTTTTGGCCATGAAATAGCCCGGCGCCGCTTTGGCCGCGAAAATATAGGTGTGCGGCTCAAAGTCGCCGTTCGGGTCGTCCTTGATTGCCAGATACCGCGAGATGATCTGGAACGCGTTCAGGTGCTGGCGCTTGTATTCGTGCAGACGCTTGACCTGCACGTCGAAAACGGAATCGGGATCGAGCCGCACGCCGCTTATCTTTTCAAAGCGCTTTGCAAACGCCGCTTTGTTGTCATGCTTGATCTTTTGCAGCATCTCCAGAACGCCCGCGTCGTCCTTGAAGTCGCGCAGGCGCAGCAGCTCGTCCGCGTCGAGGATGAATTTGTCGCCGATCAGCTCCGTGATCAGGCCGGTCAGCTCCGGATTCGACTGGCACAGCCACCGGCGGTACGCGATGCCGTTGGTCACGTTCTTGAATTTTTCGGGCGAGACCGTATAGAAGTCACGGAAGATCGTCTTTTTCAGAATATCGCTGTGCAGCGCCGACACGCCGTTGACGCTGTGGCACGCCGCGACGCAGAGATTCGCCATGCGCACCGCGCCGCCGGAGATGACGGCCATACGCTCGACCTTGTCCGCGTCGCCGCTGACCGACCAGATGAAGCTGCGGTAGCGGTTGTCGATCTCCTTGATGATCTGGTATATACGCGGCAGCAGACGGCGGACCAATTCCTCCGACCAGCACTCGAGCGCTTCCTTCATGACGGTATGGTTCGTGTAGGCGAACGTCTTTGTGACGATTTTCCATGCGTCGTCCCAGCTGTAACCGCATTCGTCAAGCAGGATACGCATGAGCTCGGGGATCGCCATCGTCGGATGCGTGTCGTTGATGTGGATCGCGACCTCGTCCGCGAAGTTGTCAATCGTGCCGAACCGGCGCAGATGCCGGCCGACCACGTCCTGTACGGACGCGGACACGAGGAAATACTGCTGGCGCAGGCGCAGGCTCTTTCCCTCCGGATGGTTGTCGGAGGGATACAGCACTTTGCTGATGACCTCGGCCATGGCGTTCTGCTCCATGGCGTTCATATAGTCGCCCTGATTGAATTTTTCCATATCGATGCCGGGCGATTCCGCGCGCCACAGCCGCAGCACACTGATACCGCGGCCGTCCTTGCCGGCGACGTACATATCGTACGGTACGGCGAAGACCTGCTTTGCGCCGACCGTTTCGATGTGGTGATACTGATTGTCCCAGCTTTCCTCGATGCGTCCCTCGAAGGAAACGGGGAACTTGCTGTCGTCGCGCTTTTCGAGCCAGACCTCGCCGCCGGGCAGCCAGAAATCGGGCAGCTCCGTCTGCCAGCCGTCCACGAGCTTCTGGCGGAAGATGCCGTATTCGTACAGAATGGAGTAGCCCGTAGCGTGGTAGCCTTGCGTGGCCAGACCGTCGAGATAGCAGGCCGCAAGCCGGCCGAGACCGCCGTTGCCGAGACCTGCGTCCGGCTCGCAGTCATAGAGCTTGTCGAGCTTTACGCCGTATTCCGCCAGCGCCTCGCGGAACACCTGCGTCAGATTCAGACTGTACAGCGTATTCTTGAGCGCGCGTCCCATGAGAAATTCCATGCACAGATAGACGATCTTTTTCTGGCCCGCTTTGTCGCAGCTGCGCACGAAATCCTTTCGGCCGCTGTTCATTTTATCCCGCAGGATCAGCGCGAGCGCGCGGTAGAAATGCTCGTCGGACGCTTCCTCGGGCGAAACGCCCATGAAATGCGACAGCTTTGCCTCGATCTGCGCCATCGCCTGCTGCTTGGTCATGCTGTAATCCATATGAATATCCTCCGCAAATGATTATTCATCGTATTATAGCATAAATCGGACGTTTTGTGCAAGGGTTTTCGTATATGTAACTTATCCCGCCGCCGCAGCCGGTTTTTGTGCAAAGTGCCGGAGAACAAAAAGAAACAGTCGGAGCGATGATGCACATCGCCCCGACCGTCCCGGTCAATTGGGTGCGGTATCGGAAACGATCCCGTTCTGCGGGTCGAGAAAGCTGCGGTCGTGCAGCTCGCTGAAGTTTTCAGAGATCATTTCGGAAACGGTCTCTCCGTTGTCGCGGAGCATATCGTCCATACGACGTTCCGTCGTTGTGGTCGTTCCGTCGTCCCGCGTCGTCGTGGTCGTCGTCGCGGTCGTGCCGTCTTTGACGCCGTCCGTGCCGCAGGCCGTCAGCACCGCGCACAGCAGCAGCGCCGCCATGCACAAAAGCAAAACTTTTTTCAAGCGTATCACTCCTTCAAACGATTGGCTCTCGGCAATAGTTTGAACAAAGAAAAGCGGATTATACGCCGAAAAAAGTTTTTTAAAACAATCAGAACAGATTGGTGAGAAAGTATTTCAGAAGCTGCGGCGTCGCTCGGAGCGCATTGTGCACCAAGCCTTTGTAGTCCAGACCGTACACGTCGGAGAGTATGCGTTCGGCGTTGGAAATGGAATTGATGAAAAGCGGGGGCAAAACAAAGATCAGGATCGGCAGCAGCGGCAGAAAACGAAGCAGGCTTTTATAGTTGCCGGATGTGACCGCCCCGAGGACCATGACCACAACGAGAGGCATGTTCAGCATACGTTCGGCCAGATCACCTGTTACGGAGACCGCGGCATGGGTCCTTTTGCTGATCGTTCCGGATGCGCTGTCCTTCAAGAGGCCTTCCGGGATCAGCAAAGCGAACGCGTTGATCGCCTGGGTATAGCTCGAAGTCTGAAAAGAGACGATTTTTGCCCCCGGCGTGCCGTCCGTAGAGTATACATCCGCCAACAGAACGCCGTCGGTAAAGGCGACCGGCCTGAGCGTCGCGACGGCAGCGCTCTTGAGGATCTCTTCGCTTTTGGCGTCATACTCTTCTTTCGGCAAGCTGTTTTCGAGTTCGCCCCGCACGGTTGCGATGCCGTACGACACATAGGCATAAAACCCTTCGCAAACCGTGATCTCCGACGGATTGTTCAGCGTGTCAAACTGCACGGACGCGTCGGCGCAGGCGATCACGAGCTCCATCTGAAGAACCGTTTGTGAGTCGTTTTCTGCGAACTTGGTCGCCGTGACGGACACGATCCTTAAGCTCGCTTTTTCTGCGTCTTCCGCCGAGGCGGGGACCGCCGCGACAGAGAGGATCATCAGGACGCTCAACAGAACCGCAAGGTACTTTTTACAAGCTTTCATCAAAACACACTCCTTTTAATCATGATTGATATCCGATTTACAGTGAAAATCTATTACACTGCTCTGTCGAGCAGAGAAGCGCGGTATGACCGTCAAGGAAGACATGCCTCTTTCCTGCTTCGCGATCAAGGAATCTCCACTTCCGCCACGTCGGCCTGCGCAAGCTGCCGGCGCGCGCGGATCTCGGCAAGCTCGGCTGTGACCGCCGCTTTCTTTGCGCCGTGGTAGTTTTCAAACAGATAGGTCGCCGCGGCGAGAAAATTGCCGATCATGCCGCACCAAATGAACAGTTTGAATATCCCGTTCAGCGTTTCGGAGGTTTGATCGACCGGCAGATCCTGGCCTGTTTCGGGATCGGTGATGTTCGGCTTGTAATTGAACGTATCAAAGAAGATGTCGTACGTATTGGTGCAGATCCAGTTGAATACGTTGCCGAGCACACTCTGGACGGAGCTGATGAAGCCCTCGGCGCGGATCGGTTTGCCGTATTCCTTTTCCGCGTACCATTCCATGTAATCGGTGGAATCGCCGACGAGGATCTTCTTCGAGGCGGAGATAGCGTAATTCGGCATTCCGGCGAGCCCGATCAGCAGGCCGTACAGGAGCTTGTGCCGGCGCATCTTTTTGATGCCGTGTTTTCGGCCAAGCAGGCCCATAAGCGTATAGAAGAAGCCGGTATAGGCAAATCCGCCGGACAGGATCGTGCGCGTGGTGAAGCGCTTGCTCAGAGAGGGTACCAGCAACAGCCCGGCATAGGCGAGCGAACCGCTGAGCGCGCCGACCGGCGCTTCGATCCGCAGGTCCTGCAGCAGATCCTGATAGAGATAGTGCAGCAGCTTGTAGCTGATCTGGCGGATCTGTTCAAAGAACGAACCGATCTCGGTGATGACGAAGGTGCGGTTATGGAGGATCGCCAGCACGGTCTGCTTATCCCAGACCAGCTTTTCCTTCTCCGGCCGCTGTGTCAGACGGATCTTTTCGTTCAGCGTAAAGAACGGCACGAACATGGACACGGTGCCGAGGATGCAGAACACGAGCGAGGCGATAAAATAGATGCTCTTCTGCACGCCGACGTCCTTCGTGCTGCCGACCAGCGGCGAGATGATCCACCCCGGGACCATGCTGCCGAGCGACGACGCGAGCGTGCCGACCGTGAAGAACGTCTTGCGGTCCTTCTGGTCCGTGGCGATACGCAGCGACATGGCGTTCAGCGCCGAGTCATAGAAAGTATCCGTTACGGTAAAGATCAGGTGAAAGATCGCTTTCCAGATGAAGTTCCGCGTCGGATCGTTCGTCGGCACCACGAACATCAGCATGGCTGCGAGCGCGACTGGGATCGGCATGATCCCGGTGATCCGCTTGGCCGGCGTCAGCTTTTTCGGCTTTGCGGGCGTGTCGAGGATGTACCCGGCCAAGGAGCCGGCCAAACCGCCGACCGCAAGCACGACGTTGTCGAACAGCGTGATATTGGGCGCCTCGATCTTCAGGTACTTTCTGGCGAATATGTCTGAATACGTGGTCGCGATATCCTGCCCCATGCTGTTGCCGAAGATACCGCCGCAGTATCCGAGTTGCTCCCGGCGCGAATACCCGGCGTCCTGCGGGAAATATTTATCCTTCAGCGTATCGAGCCTGCCCATATTCAGCGCTCCTTTCGATGGGATCGGCAGACGGCTTTTCGGCCTGCCGGGTTCCGGACAGCGCTTACCTGTCCGATTCCCATTATAGACGCCGCAGTTGAGAATCCTTTGACGCGTTTGTGACAGTTTTGTCACAAACGGCGGGCGGATACGTCTGCGTCATCACAATTTATCTTTTTTTCGTTTTAGGTATAGCCAAAACAGTAAAAATGGTATATAATAACCTTTAAGGCATCGCCGTGCCGATTCCCGCGTCATGCAAAAAGCATCGGCTTTCCTGATCTGAAACACAAAACGGAGGAAGGACTTTGGAAAAACGGGCGAAGGGGACTTTTCAAAAGAATAAAATGCTCCTGCGCCGGTTTCTGCCGTATCTGCGCGCGGAGCGGAAAACGCTTGCGCTCGATCTCGGCTGCGCGTCGCTGACGACCGTGTGCGAGATCGTGCTGCCGCTGATCGTGCGGCGCATCACCAACGCGGGGACGATGCAGACGGGCGTGCTGACGACGCGCCTGATCCTCACCGCCGTCGCGGTGTACGTCGCTTTGCGTGTGATCGACGCGGTCGCGGCGTACTTCATGGCGACGCAGGGACACTATATGGGATGCCGGATCGAAACGCGTATGCGCGAGGATCTGTTCGCGCATTTGCAGAAGCTGTCCTTTTCCTACTACGACAACAACAAGATCGGCCAGCTCATGTCGCGGCTGACGTCCGATCTTTTCGACCTGACGGAATTCGCGCACCATATGCCGGAGGAAGTGTTCATCACGACCATCAAGATCGTCGCGTGTCTGGCGATCTTCATTTCGATGAACGGCCTTCTGGCGCTGATCGTTTTCGCGTTCATGCCGTTCATGTTCGTGTTCACCAAGCGCAACCGCGTGCGTATGCGCGAGGCGTTCAAGGAGTCGCGCCACCGCGTGGGCGAGATCAACGCCCAGACCGAAAACAGCCTTCTGGGCATCCGCGTCGTCAAATCCTTTGCGACGGAGGACAGCGAGATCGAAAAGTTCCGCGCCGGTTCGTCGCAGTATTTCTCCGTCAAGCAGGGCAGCTACCGGTACATGGGGCGCTTTCAGACGACGGTGCGCCTGTTCGACGGCGGTCTGTACATCCTGTGCGTCGCGGCCGGCGCGTTCTTTCTCAAGGCGGGCAAAACGACGCCCGGCGATTTCACGGCGATGCTTCTGATGGTGTCCACGCTGATCGCCTCCGTGCGGCGGCTGATCGACTTCAGCGAGCAGTTCAACCGCGGCATGACCGGCATCGAGCGGTTTGCCGAGGTGATGGACGTCGCCGGCGAGCCGGGCAGCGAGGGCGAGGGCGTCGACCTCGACGAGATACAGGGCGAGATCGAGTTCCGCGACGTCTCCTTTACCTACGAGGGCACAGAAAAGCCCGTCTTTGAGCATCTGGATCTGTTTATCCGCAAGGGCGAGAGCGTGGCGATCGTCGGGCCGTCGGGCGGCGGCAAAACGACGATCTGCAACCTGATCCCCCGATTCTATACCTGCAACGGCGGCGACATCCTGCTGGATGGACACAGCATCTACGATCTGAGCCTGCGTTCGCTGCGCCGCGGCATAGGCATCGTGCAGCAGGACGTGTACCTGTTCTCCGGCACCATCCGGGACAACATCTGCTACGGTAAGCCGGACGCGACGGACGAGCAGATGCGCCGGGCGGCCGCGCGCGCCGGCGCCGCGGAATTTATCGAGGCGCTGGCGGACGGATACGATACATACATCGGCGAGCGCGGCGTGAAGCTGTCCGGCGGGCAGAAGCAGCGCATCTCCATCGCGCGCGTTTTCCTAAAGGATCCGCCGGTGCTGATTCTGGACGAGGCGACCTCTGCGCTCGACAACGAGAGCGAGCGCATGGTGCAGCAGTCGCTGGAGGAGCTGATGCGCGGGCGCACGACGCTGACGATCGCGCACCGTCTGACTACCATCCGCAACGCGTCCGAGATACTGGTGCTGACCGAGGACGGCATCGTCGAGCAGGGCAGTCACCGTGAACTGATCGAAAAAGGCGGACTGTACAGCGAGCTGTATTCGCTGTACGCGACGCTTTGATAGAGAGCAATAACAGAGGAGGTACCTTACCATGCAGTACAAAATGAAACTGACCCCCGAGGAGGAAGGCGTTCTGAACGGCTCGCAGGGCGAAGTCATGGCGAAAGTGATGAAGACCCTCGTGCTTTACGGCGACGCGTTCGGCGCGGAGCGCTTTGTCCCCGTCGTGGGCAAGGGACATCTGGTGACGAGCTTCGGCCTGTCCGTTCTGCAGCCCGTGTTTGACATCATGGACGAGCTGATCGGCGCGGGGCTGAAGGTGGAAGAATCCTTCACCGCCGACCCCAGGCCCATCGACTATGCCAATGTCAAGTGCAACCTCATCGAGAAGCTGATCTTCAACAAGATGATGTACGGCGCGCAGGACCCGTATGAAGCGCAGCTGCAAAAGCTCGGCCTCAAGGGCGAGGACGCGTTCACCTGCGCGAGCTATCTTGACGAAGTGGGCAACGTGCCGAAGAAGGGCGACGTTCTTTCCTGGGCGGAGTCCTCTGCCGTGGTGTTTGCGAACTCCGTGCTCGGCGCGCGCTGCAACCGCAACTCCGGCATCATCGAGCTGTTCGGCTCCATCCTCGGCAAGGTGCCGGAATTCGATCTGCTGACGGACGAGGGCAGAAAGGCCAAGTGGATCATCGACGTGCAGACGACGGAAAAGCCGGAGGCGCAGATCCTCGGTTCGGCGATCGGCATGAAGGTCATGGAGGACGTGCCGTACATCAAGGGCCTGGACAAGTGGATCGGCACCGAGCTGAACGAGTCCACAAAGGGTTATCTCAAGGATATGGGCGCGGCGACGGCGTCGAACGGCGCGGTCGGTCTGTACCACATCGAGAACCTGACGCCCGAAGCGGTCGAGCTGGGCGACGCGCTGATCCGCGAGGACGCGAAGACCTATGTGATCGACGACGCGGAGCTCGCACGCGTGAAGAACGGCTACCCCAATATCTGGAAGGACCCGAACGCAAAGCCGGAACGCGTGTTCATCGGCTGCCCGCATCTGACCTTTACGCAGCTGGGCGAATGGGCGGACCGCTTTGAAGCGGAGCTGAAGAAGCAGGGCAAGACGAAGGTCGCGCTGAACGTCGTCATGACCGCGGCGCCCGCCGTTCTGGCGCATTTCAAGAAGGACAACAGCGCAGCGTACGCGAAGCTGCTCTCGTACGGGATCAAGCTGACGAGCATCTGCCCGCTGATGTACATGAATAATCCGCTGTGCGGCAAAAAGGCTGTCGTGACCAACTCCAACAAGCTGCGCACATACACGACCGCACGGTACTTCACCGACGCGGAGATCACCACTATCGCTGTGAAGGGAGAAATCTGAGTATGAGCAAGGTATTTAAAGGCCGTCCCGTCGTGGCGGGTAAGATCAGCGGCAAGGAGGCCGTCGTTTCCCATCAGGGCGTGAACACGCTGGCGTCCTTCCAGAAGAGCGCGCTGTTCAAGAAAAAGCAGGTCATCTGTTCCGATCAGAACAATCCCGATCTGTATCAGAAGAACCTGACGGATAAAGTCATTTGTCTGCCGAAGACCATCGGCTCCACCACGGGCGGCATGGTGCTGTATTCCGTGTGCGCCATGGGCATCGCGCCGTGCGCCATGCTGTTCTCCGAGCCGATCGACTCTCTGGCCGCGGCCGGCGTGATCCTCTCCGACGTGTGGGTCAAGGACAAGACCATCGTGGCGGTGGACACCCTGGGCGACGAGTTCCTGAATTATGTCAAGGACGGCATGAAGATCACCGTGGACGAAGACGGTACGGTGACCGTGGACTGAACAGAATAGCGGGATCGGCCGCTTCGGCGGTCGATCCCATTGGAGTGTATGGCTATGGAAAAGTTTTGGCAGTGGGTAGAAAGGATCCCGCTGTACAAATGGCTGAACGGGCACCGCTTGTTCGGCAAGATCTTCAATCGGGAGGTCCTGTCCTATCTGCTGTTCGGCGCGCTGACGACGCTGGTCGCGCTCGTGACGTTCTGGTTGGCGGACAAGCTGTTCGAGCTGCTCGGTTATCAGGGCGTCGTGCATTACGCGACGCATTCCGAGAAGGACTTCGCCTACGTCGAGGCAAACGTGATCTCCTGGATCTGCGCCGTGACGTTCGCGTTCGTGACGAACAAACGTTTTGTATTCGAGTCCAGGGCGACGGATAAAAAAACCGTGCTGTGGGAGCTGTGCACCTTCGCGGGCGGACGGCTTGCCACGCTGGTGATCGACACGCTGCTGATGATGCTGTTTGTGACGGTGATGTCGATGCGTGAAATGATCGCCAAGATCATTGTGCAGGTCGTCGTTATCGTGCTGAATTATTTCATCAGCAAGTGGATCGTTTTTCGCAAACCTTCCGGGGAGGAGCAATCGGAATGAAAAAGATCTGGATCGCGGTACTGGCCGTATTGCTGGCAGCGTCGTCGCTGTGGGGATGCGCCCGCGGCGGCTACACGCTTCTGGACGTACCGAAGGAACTGAAAATAGATGTCAAGTCGCTGTCCGAGGACGCGGACAATCTGATGCCTTCCGGAGAAAGCACGCCGCTGATTGCGGCGCTGCCGGAAGAGGGGCTGTATGTTTACGCGACCGACGCGACGGTCGCCGCCGGCGCATTGGTGAAATACGACGGCGTTCTGCAATACTTCCCGTGGCGCTTTACGCCGCAGCTTGCCAAGCCGAAGCTGTATGTCACGGATTACAACGGGGACGGCAAGAAGGACGTCGCCATTACGTTTGCCGCCACGACGGGCGTGACGCATGTGCAGGAAAATCTGCGCGTGCTGCTGCGCGAGGAAAAAGGGTTTCATGACATTCTTTACTCTACGGAGAAGGCGATCCTCGAAGCGGGGACGCATATGCTCGTGGAGAACACGCAGGCGGATCAGTTCGCCGTCTTTGTGGACGGCGCAAGAAAGAGCTTTTCTTTGAGCGGCCACGGCAAGCTGTCCGAGGTGATCTTCGATAGATGGCAGGAATATACGCTGGGCGAAACCATCACGGTGCAGATGAGGCCGGAGCTGTATTTTCAAAACGAGCAGGAGCCGACCTACACCGGCATGATCTACACGGCCGAGATCTCGTTGCAGAACGGTGTGCTGACACAGACGAACGCGCAGGTCACGTTGTGATCTGCTGATTATAAACGGAACGCTTATGAAACACAGACGACTTATTTTGATGCTTCTCGCGCTGCTGATGCTTTGCGGCTGCGGCAGGCGGGAAACGCCGCAGATAACGACGACCGAAGCGCCGCCGAACACCGTTTGGGTGACGTTCCCGGAGGGCAAGACGACGCTGGAGATCGCGCGGCTTCTGGAACAGAACGGCGTGTGCGGCGCGGCGGATTTTTTGAAAGCAGTGCGCGAGTCGGATTCCGACTATGCCGCTGCGCTGGCCGGACAGGACAGACCGTTTTTGCTGGAGGGCTATGTATTCCCGGACACCTATGAGTTTTATCTCGACGAGTCCGCGCCTTCGGTGCTGTCGCGCTTTTTACAGAATATGCAGACGCAGTATACCGAAGAATTTGCGGCGCGCGCGTCGCAGCTGGACATGACGATGGATCAGGTGCTGACGCTGGCCTCCGTCATCCAGGCCGAGGCCGGCGATCCGCAGCAGATGCCGAAGGTATCGGCCGTGCTGCACAACCGGCTGGACAACGGCATGAAGCTGCAGTGCGACGTGACGTACTTCTATCTGGAAAACACCGTCATGCCGTATCTGTGTCCCGGAGACTGGGACGACGCGGTCTATGAAACGTATGCGGATCTGTATTACACCTACCGCATTTCCGGCCTGCCGCAGGGGCCGATCTGCAATCCCGGCGCCGACGCGATCCGCGCCGCGCTGTATCCGGCGGATACGGACGATCTGTATTTTGTGACCGACGAGGACGGGAACTACTACTACTCCGAGACCTTTGAGGCGCACGAGGCGGTTTGCCGGCAGATCGGAAGGTGATCGACATGGAGCATACATTATATATTCAGGGCGTGCCGAAACCGGCGAAACACTTTTTTCCGTCCGGCGCAGTCTGCGGAAACGGCGATCTGTGCCTGATGTACGGCGCAGAACGGGCGGCGCTGACGATCCGCATCGCCAAAACGGACTTCTGGAAGGGATTGCCCGGCGGGCGGACGGACGGCGGGATCAAGACGGTCGGCTCTCTGCGCATCGCGGGGATCGACCCGGCCGGTATGACGACCGAACAGCGGCTCGACGAGGGACTGCTTGCGTCCGCGTGCGGCGACGTTCGCTGGACGGTTTTTTTGTCGCCGCAAAACGTCGCCGTGCTGCAGTTCTGCTCGCCGGTGAAGCGTTCGCCGATCACGGCCGAGCTGCTTCCGGCTTACGGCGGCGGCAGCCGTGTGCGCGCATGGCGTTCCGCGGCGGGGGCGGGGATCGAACGCGGCTTTTCCGGCGGCGAGCTGCTGTTTGAAAGCGCGGTCTGCGTGATCCTGCGCGAGGCGGCGCGTGTCGTGCGGGACGGCGTGCGGACACAGACGTTTTTCCTCACGGCGGCGACCGATCAAGAAACGTCCGCGTACCGGCAGCGTGCGCAGTCGCTGGCCGACGAAGCGGACGCCGAAACGCTGCGGCGCGCGCACGACGCGTGGTGGCAGGCGTTTTGGCGGAAATCGTCCGTCTGCCTGTCGGACAAGGCGGCGGAGCTGCAGTGGTATGCGGATCTGTATCTGCTTGCGTGCTGCTGCGGGCACCCGGAATTTCCGCCCGGTTTGTTCGGCAGCTTCATCCCGAATGACAACGCGCCGTGGCACGGAGATTATCACCTCAACTACAACTACCAAGCGCCGTTTTACGGCGTCTTTTCCGCCAATCATCCGGAGCTTTCCGACGGCTACGAAGCACCGTTGCTCGCCTTTATGCCCGAAGGCGAACGCAACGCGCGCGAGTTCTTGTCCTGCCGCGGGATCTACTATCCGGTGGGCGTCGGGCCAAAGGGCTTGAACACTTCGCGCGCGCCCTCGATCGAGCATGACGAGCTGTTTCTCGGGCAAAAGAGCGACGCGGCGTACGGCGCGGTCATCATGATTCTGCGCTGGAACGCGACGCGTGACACGGCGTATGCCGAAAAGGTCTATACGTACATCCGTGCGGTCACGGATTTTTTCGAGGATTATATGGACTTTGCGGACGGCCGCTACTGGATCCGCAACGACGCGATCCACGAGGTACCGTTTTACTGGGAGGGCTTTACTTACGGCTGCGAGGACGACTTCTCGACCGATACCAACAACCTGTTGACGCTCGGTCTGGTGCGCATGGTGTTTGCGGCCGCGTCGGATATGGCGCAGGCGCTCGGCAGGGACGCCGAAAAGCTCGCACTCTGGCGTGAGATGACGGAAAAAATAAGTCCTTTCCCCACGTTTAGATACAAGGGAAAGGAAGTGTTTCGCTATACCGAGCAGGGGCTTGACTGGCGCCGGGACAATTCCCTGTGCATCCAGCACATTTTCCCTGCCGGGCAGATCGGGCTGTCGAGCGATAAGCATCTGCTTCAGGTCGCGCGCGACACCTTTGCCGCGGAGGACCGTTCGACGGACGACAACGGGACGAATTCCTATCTTCCGGCCGGCGCGCGGCTGGGGATCGGCGAGGAATACCTGCTGTCGGCGCTGCATCGCAACTATGCCGCGTTCCGCCTGCCGAACGGCTTGTTCGACCACGCGGGCGGCGGCGTCGAGCACAATTCCACGACGCTGACGACGGTCAATGAGATGCTGCTGCAAAGCTATACGGGCGTCGTACGGCTGTTCCCCGTCTGGCGGAGCGACGCGTCGTTTACCTCTCTGCGTGCGGACGGCGCGTTTCTGGTGTCGGCGTCGCAGTGCGGCGGCACGGTGGAATGGGCGCGCATCACATCCGAAAAGGGCGGCCTGCTGCGTGTGGAGAATCCGTATCCCACAGCCGAGGTCGTGCTGCCGAACGGCACGCGTCAAACGGTCGAGGGCGAGATCCGTGCAGACATGCGGCCGGGCGATACGGTGGAGATCCGCAAAAAGGCATGAAAAAAGCTCACCCGGGCGGGTGAGCTGATTTCGTTCGGATCATTCCAGACCGAGCAGCCAGTTGACGGATACGCCGAGCACGTCGGCCAGAGCCTTTAACTCGTAATCGGACACGGACCGAAGCTGTCCCTCCAGTTTGGAAAGCCCGGAAGCATTCAGGTCGATGCCCTTGATCTGCAGCTGTGTGAGCAGATCCTTCTGCTTCATCCCCATTGATTTGCGCTGCTGCTCTACCTTTTCACCGATGATGTTGCGGTCGCCGAGTGCCTGCTTTCTGATTCTCACAATGGTCAGCCCCTATCTATTAGAAATAAATTGGACGCAACAGAAACGAACACACCGCACACAAAAATCGGTTCATACATGTGTTCAAGCGCATTGTATCACAGGCGTTTTGAATTTGCAACCTTTTTTATGCGAAAAAATAAACTTTTTACGACTTTTTATAAACAAATCAGTCGAAAATGAATAGAATCGGCAATATTCGGTATATCTATACAGAACGGAGCGTCGGATATGAAACAATGCCTGCTCTACATTCACGGAAAAGGCGGCAGCGCCGGGGAAGCGGCGCATTATCGGCCGTTGTTTCCGGATCATACGGTCATCGGACTGGATTATGCGTCCGACACACCATGGGACGCCGGGGCCGAGATCCGCGAAGAAGTGCGGCGGCTGCGCGGGGAGTACGACAGTATCCTGCTTGTCGCCAACAGCATCGGGGCGTTTTTCGCGATGCACGCGGGGATCGACGCGCTCGTGCGAAAAGCCTTTTTTATTTCTCCGATCGTCGATATGGAGAAGCTGATCTGCGATCGGATGGCCGAGGCGCATGTGACCGAAACGCAGTTGAAAGCACAAGGAACGATCCCGACGTCCTTCGGCGAAGATCTGTCCTGGGATTACCTGTGTTATGTTCGCGCGTACCCGATCCGCTGGACGGCGCCGACCGCCGTTCTGTACGGCAGTCGGGACGGGTTGACCTCTTACGGGACCATGTCGTCTTTCGCGGAGCGCCACGGCGCGCAGCTGACGGTGATGGAAGGCGGCGAGCACTGGTTCCACACGAAGGCGCAGATGGTGTTTCTGGACGCATGGATCACAGATTCTGCGCGTTCGTCGGAGAGAGAATAGTGCTGCGGACGGCATAAATCACAACATATTGTGTCCGCAAAACGGCACGCGCGGGATAGTTGTAAGAAGGGGCAAAAAAGGATAAAAAAGGGGGTTGACAAATGGGGAGGGTTCGGATATAATAGTAAAGCACGTTACGGAAGAACGGTTCCGTGCGTGCGGAAGCACCTTGAAAATTAAACAACGATTGAGAAGAGAAACCCTTAGATTTCTTTAAGTTTCGCAGTCAAGAGACTGCGTACAGTAATTCGGAGACGAATTAGAACAAGCCAAGTGCTTGAAATGAGCGATTGAGCTCT
>JAFSYP010000128.1 GCA_017449935.1 Clostridia bacterium | reverse complement strand
GATATCTGGAACTGGCAACCGAAGACTGTTTGAAGAGCCGGATGCGGGAAAACCGCACGTCCGGTTCTGTGAGGGGCAGTAGGCAAGCCTTTCACGTGTTTCAACAAATTGAAAGGAGTGTCGAGGCTGCCTACTCGACGGCGTGTAATATGAAAAACCTGTTTGCAAAGCGGCAGATCACGGCGCTTCGGGAGATCCCGCAGGCGCTGCTGGGGGCGATGCGGTCGATGGCCGGGCGCCACTGGCGGGAAGGCACGGCGCTTCTGATGATCGCCGCGCAGTTGTTCGGTATGGCGTTCTTCGGCACGCCGGTCACGCCGTACAAGCGGCACATCGACATGAGCCGGTTTGATCTGGTCTGGTCGGATGAATTCGACAACGGCTTCGACACGACCAAATGGGGCGGACACTACGTCTACGGCGCGGACGACACGCAAAAACGCGACGCGGCGTACTGGAACCGCGAACAGGCGACGGTGCGCGGCGGCTGTCTGCGCATCCGCACGGAGTACAGGGACGGCCCTGTCGGTGAGGCGTATTACTCTTACGGCATGGAAACGAATCCCGCCAAACACTATGCGCCGGAATTTGAAGGGTACGAACAGCTTTACGGCTACTTTGAGACGCGCTGTATTTTCCCGAAGGGGCCGGGGCTTTGTCCGGCCTTCTGGATGCTGACGGACGGGATGTGGGACGATGATACCGACGGCGGCCTGAGCGGATGTGAGATCGACATTTTTGAAACGCCGTATGATTTCAATACGCGCAGTCCGTTTTTCGGTTCGCTGTACCATACGATCCACGTAGACGGCTACGGCGATGCGCACCGCAGCGAGAATCAGGGCGACTATTACGCGGTCGATCCGTACGATCGGTTCAATACCTACGGCGTGGAATGGAGCCCGGACGGCTATATTTTCTATGTCAACGGCATTGAAACGGCGCGGACGGATTTCGGCGGCGTTTGTCAGGCGCCGCTGTATCTGATCCTTTCCGTCGGCGTCAATGAAAAGATCGCGGACAATACCATGCTGCCCGCCGATTTCATCGTGGATTACGTGCGCGCATACCAATGGTCAGGATCTTTGCGTCGTATGGCCATTGTCTGATGCGGCAGGGGAAAGCGGACGTGGACGGCGACTGCAATTATGTGATCCGCATTCTGAATAACGACGGAAGTCTGAAGCAGGCGGTGATCTGTCTCGACAGCTTTAACGAGATGAGCGACGAGATGCGCAGGGCGCACAACGTCGATCCGGCCAAGAAGACCGTATACGACGTCATAAAGCAGTCTCAGATCGACTGGTATACGTCGCAGATCGAAAGCATGAAGAAGACTTACGGCAAGTGTCCGTCCTTCGTGGTGATCCACGTTCCGCTGACGCAGGTCGCAGACGCCGCTGCCGCCGTGGAAAAGGGCGAGGCGCGGTACCTTTGGGGCGGAAAATGGGACGGTATCTGCTGCGCAGGCTTCGACAGCGGACTGTTTGCCGCGGTCAAAGCGTCCGGATGCACCTCAACCGTATTCTGCGGCCACGACCACAGGAACAACTTCGGCGTGGATTGGCAGGGCGTCACGCTCAGCTACATCGAGCCTTTCGGCTACGGCACATACGGCATGGACAAGATCAATGCGCCGGAATCCGAATGGCTGCAAGGATATACGCGCCTTATCCTCTCCGACGACGGCGCGTTCGAGTTGGAGCAGATCCGCAACAGCGCAAGATAACGCATACAAAGATAACAAAAACCCGCCGGTTTATCGAACGAAACCGGCGGGCTTTATGCTGTCGTTTTATACGATCGTCAGCAGGATCTGGCTTTGATACGATTCGTCCTCCAGCGCGCCGACGCCTTCGCCTGCGCCGGCTTCGTTGACGAACTTGTCGGGGATCGGTATGCGTTCGGTCGCTTCGCGCAGGAACCATTCATACTCCACGTCGGCGTGGCCGAGGTCGACCGCGCGGAATCCTTCGCGGAAAAGCGCATGGCTCATCACCGTGGCGGTCGGGCCGAGCGCGAGCAGGATCAATTTGTCTCGCCCGTGCGCTTTTGCGGCGTTCAGCAGTTCGTCGTACTTGTCGTACGCGTTTTCCACTGGGCCGAGAATGCGTCGGAGCGAACGTACATTGTCAAACAGATCGTTGCCGATCCCCAGACGGCTCTTTTCCCCCTCGATCAAAAGAACGTCCTGCCCGTTCCAGATCTCTTTCATGGCGCGGAAATACGCAGCGGACCCGCTTTTGTCCCGCAGCTGGAAATAGCAGCGAGACATGAATGCGTTGCCGTACACGCGCGCGCTGTCCACGTGCGCATACCATTCCGGCCGGAATTCGGACAGGTGCTTTTTCCAATGGGTCGAAGACTCTTTGATCATATACCGACGGTCGGCGAAAATATCCGGAAGGCACACCAGAAAACCGGGCTCGTCGCTTTCCAGAACGGACGCGAGAGCATCGGAAAGCGATTCAGAACAACGCTGGAACGAAATGTCCCGCCCGGCGATCAGCTTGATCTCGCCGTCGCCGAAACGCGACACGGAAAGACGGTCCCGCGCAACGCGCTCCAGCGTTTCGCCGATGGACAGGATCTTCGGCACGGCGGGGTGACGGCGCACATAGCGGGCGTCTTTGATGTACAGATGAAGCTGCCGCAGCGCGATGCGTATGTATGCCAGAATGTTCCATCCGAACAGCAGGACCTTTTTTATCACTTTTTTCATGTGCTCCTCCTTCGCGGCTTTATCATAAAGACACGGGACGCAATTCCCGATCCGCGCGTTTTCCGAAAACACAAAGGTTGTGGAAAAGATGTGTGTTTATTATACCATCTTTAATAAAAGCAATCAACCGGTTTTGTAAAAACAGTGTTTTGTTTCCGCCCCGAAACGGAACAACAGAAACGCAGAAGCCCTTTACTCGCCCGGATTTTTTTCGGATTTGTATATGCGCAAGAGAAAATTCACAACATATTGTGTCCGCAAAACGGCACGCGCGGGATAGTTGTAAGAAGGGGCAAAAAAGGATAAAAAAGGGGGTTGACAAATGGGGAGGGTTCGGATATAATAGCAAAGCACGTTACGGAAGAACGGTTCCGTGCGAGCGGAAGCACCTTGAAAATTAAACAACGATTGAGAAGAGAAACCCTTAGATTTCTTTAAGTTTCGCAGTCAAGAGACTGCGTACAGTAATTCGGAGACGAATTAGAACAAGCCAAGTGCTTGAAATGAGCGATTGAGCTCT
>JAFSYP010000127.1 GCA_017449935.1 Clostridia bacterium | reverse complement strand
TCGGCGCAGACCTTGTCGGCAAGGTCGAGGTCGGCATCCCCGAGGACGATCCGCGCAACCCCGCCGTCATCGCGGACAACGTCGGCGACAATGTGGGCGACGTGGCCGGCATGGGCGCCGACCTGTACGAATCCTACGTCGGCTCCGTGATCTCTGCCTGCGCGCTCGGCGTCGCGGCATACAAAGCCGATTTCAAAGCTATGGCGCTGCCGCTGATGATCGCGGCGATCGGCGTCATCTGCTCCGTGTTCGGCACGTTCCTTGTACGCACGAAGGAAGGCGCTTCGCAGAAGCAGCTGCTGGGCGCGCTGTCCCGCGGCACCAACTTCTCCGCCATTCTGATCGCGCTCATCGCTTTCCCGCTCGTCTGGTTCGTGCTGGGCAAAGAAAACTGGCCTTTTTACATCGCGATCCTCTCCGGTCTGGTGGCCGGCGTGCTGATCGGTCAGTCAACCGAGTATTTCACCTCTGACAGCTATAAGCCGACGCGGAAGCTCGCCGCATCCTCCGAGACCGGCACGGCGACCATCATCATCAGCGGTTTGTCGGTCGGTATGCTTTCCACGCTCATGCCGATCCTGATCGTCGCGGTCTGCGTGCTGGCGTCCTACTACGTCTGCGGCGGCGGCAGCGATCCGTCCCGCGGCCTGTACGCCATCGCTTTGGCGGCGGTCGGTATGCTCTCGACGCTCGGCATCACGCTGGCGACCGACGCATACGGTCCCGTGGCGGACAACGCCGGCGGCATTGCGGAGATGGCCGGCCTCGACAAATCCGTGCGTGAGCGTACGGACGCGCTCGATTCCCTCGGCAACACCACCGCCGCGACCGGCAAAGGCTTCGCGATCGGTTCCGCCGCGCTGACCGCGCTGGCGCTCATGGCATCCTACATTAACAAAGTGAAGACGATCGACGGCGGCGCTTTCGCCGAGAAGATCGCCGACCTGAATATCAACAACCCCACCGTTCTGATCGGTCTGTTCATCGGCGCTTGCCTGCCGTTCGTGTTCGCGGCGCTGACGATGCAGTCCGTCGGCCGCGCGGCGCAGAGCGTCGTCAAGGAAGTCCGCCGCCAGTTCAAGGAGATCAAGGGTCTGATGGAAGGCAAGGCCGAGGCCGACTACGCGAAATGCGTCGACCTCTGCACGCGCTCGAGCCTGCATGAGATGATCCTGCCCACGATCGTGGCGGTCGCGGCGCCGATCGTCGTCGGTATTGTGCTCGGCTGTACGGGCGTCGTCGGTATGCTCGCCGGCGCCACGGCTTCCGGCTTCCTGATGGCCGTGTTCATGTCCAACTCCGGCGGCGCGTGGGACAACGCGAAGAAATACATCGAGAGCGGCGTACACGGCGGCAAAGGCTCCGAAAACCACAAGGCCGCCGTCGTCGGCGATACGGTCGGCGATCCGTTCAAGGATACGTCCGGTCCCGCGATCAACATCCTCATCAAGCTGCTGTCGATGGTGTCCATCGTTTTCGCCGCCGTCGTCGTACATTACTCCCTGCTGTAAAACCGGCAGGCTGCGCATACCGCAACAAAGAGGGCTGTCGAAAGACAGCCCCTTTATTATTCGCTGTTCACGGAAAGTTGGGGAATAAAGCGCATCTTCCTTGATTGTCATTGCGTTTTTCGGGCGGTTCCCGCGTCTACGGCGCCGATCACGCGGCGCGTCACACGCCGTGCACCACACAGCGGCTGCCGTCCTCCCGCTTGACGATCTCGATCTGGGCCGGGATGCTCTCCGCGAGCGTCTGCACATGCGAGATGATGCCCACGATCCCGTTCTGCCGCTGCACGTGCCGGAGGATATCGAGCGCGTCCTGCATCGTGTTTCGATCGAGCGTGCCGAAGCCCTCGTCGATGAACATCGCGTCGAGCCGCACGCCGCCGCTTTGCGACTGCACGACGGTGGACAGCCCGATCGCAAGGCTCAGCGCGACCAGAAACTTCTCGCCGCCGGACAGCGTTTTGACGCTGCGGCGCACGCCGCCGCGGTGATCGAGCACCTCCAGCTCCAGTCCGCTGCGGCGTTTTCCTTCTGTCGTTTCGTTTGTGCGGTACAGGCTGTACCGTCCGCCGTACACGTCGCGCAGCATACGGTTGGCCTGTTCGGTGACGCTCGTGAGCATCACGCCCAGCACATACCGTTTCAAGCTCATGCCGAAGGAGCCGGCGATCCGCTTCTGGAACACCGTGTCTTCCTCGACCTGCCGCCGCAGCGCGTCGTAGGCCTGCTGCGCCCTTTGCAGCTTTTGCAGCGCGTCGTCCATGCTGCGGCACGCGTTCTCCGAAACAGCCGCATCCTGCGCCGCCCGGTTCCATGCACGCTCCGCCTCGGCGGCCGCCTCCCGCAGCGCGGCGCTGTCCCGACGCGTTTTGCCGCGCACCTTTTCGCGCTGTGTCCTGACAAGCCGTTCGGCCGCTTCGAGCTTTGCCCGGTGATCCGCCTCGGTCTGTCGGGCGGTCTGCATCTGCTGCGGCTCCATCGCCGCCTTGAGATACGCCGCGCCGTCGGCGAATCCCGCCTGCGCGCAGGCGTCGTCGAACTGCGCCTGCCGCTGCGTCTGCACGCGCTGCGCCGCGGCCGCATTCTCCCGCGCTTTTTCCAAAAGCTGCTGCTTGGCCGTTTCCTCGGCGGACGCTTCCTGAAACCGAAGCGTCCGTTTTTCTTCTTCCGCTTCGTACAGATTGATCTTGGTCTGCACCTGCGATGTCTGCGCCGCGAGCGATTCGGCGCTGCCGATCCCTTCGATCGTCCGGCTGCGCACGTTCTCATCGTCCGCCGCCGCTTTTTCCGCGCGCAACAGCGCCTCGGTATACGCCGCTTTTGCGGCTTCCGTCTGCGCTCTCGCCCGTTCAAACGCTTCGCCTGCCGCCAAAAACGCCTCCTGCGCCTGCGTACGCAGCGTCTCGGCCGCGTCGAACGCTTCCCGGCTGACCGCGTCCCGCGGCGGCTTTGCCGGAGCGGGATGCACCGTGCTGCCGCACACCGGACACGGCGCGTCCGGCAACAGCGCCTGCTGCGCCAGATTGCCGCAGATCGAGCAGAGATACCGCTGCCGCGTCTGCCGGTAGGCCGCCTCCGCTTCGTCCAGCACCGCGGAAGCGTGCTGCACCTGTTCCCGCCGCCGCATCTGTTCCCGCGTACATGCCTGCACGTTTTGCTCCGCTTTCGCCGCCGCGCGCTGCGCGTTTTGCAGCGCCCGCGCCGTTTGCTCCAGATCGGCATAGACGGCCTTCGCTTCGTGCAGACGGTGCAGCTCGCCGGTAAGGCGCGTATACTCCGCCTTGCCCTTCCTGTGCGTTTCAAGCGCCTGTGCCGCCAGCAGCTTCGCGCGCCGCGCTTCGTCCGACGCGTCCTGTGCCTGCCGCACGGCGTTCTGTGCGCGTTCGGCGTCCGATACGGCGCGGCACAGCGCCATGTACGGCTCGCGCGCCGTTTCCGCCTGCTCGGCGTCCCGCAGCCGAAGGCGCAGACGCGCCATCCCGTCCGAGTCCGTCCGCAGCGCCGCCAGATCCGCTTCGGCTCTGTCCAGCGCGGCAAACGCTTCGGCGTCAAGCATCGCCTCGGCCGCTTCGCGCGCGCGAAGCTGTTTCTCTTTTTCCAGCGTCGCCGCCTGCGCCCGGACGTCGCGCAGCAGCGCCGCCTGCGCCGCGCGCTTTTCCTCGAGTGCCCCAAGGCTCTCACAGCCGAAAAACTGCAGCGTCCGGCGGATGTCCGCGTCCTGCTCCTGCGCCTGCCTGCGCTGCTGCATAACCGTGTCCGCCAGGATACGCTCGATCCGATCCCAGCGGTCGGCATGGAAAATGCTGGTCAGGATCTCCTCTTTCTCGCTTGAGTCGGAGGTCAGCAGCGTCTCGAATCTGCCCTGCGGCAGCACGATCACCTGCCGGAACTGCTCGGCGGTCAGGCCGATCAGCTCCCGCGCCTTATCGTTGACGCGCAGCTTTTTCGGGTTTTCAAAGATCGGGACGTACACGCCGTCCCGGTATTCCAAACAGTTATGCTCGTCGATGGCGTTCACGCGAGCGAACCGCAGCGTCCGCGTGAAAAGATAGCGCTTTCCGTTCGTCTCGAACACGAACTCCACGCGCGTTTCCTCCGATCGGTCCGCCGTTTTGCAGCGCAGCATATCCAACTCGCCCCGGCTCTTATTGCTCGCCTCGCCGTACAGCGCGCAGCAGATCGCGTCGAGGATCGTCGTCTTTCCGCTGCCTGTCTCGCCGCAGATCAGAAACAATCCGCTCTTTTCGAGCGCGGTAAAGTCGATCTCCTGCCGCGCGCGGTAGGGACCGAAGGCCTGAAAACTGACTGAGATCGGTTTCATCCGACGTCCGCCTCCTTTTCCGTCAGTTCGAGCGCCGCCGTGAACAGCGCCGTCTGCCGCGCGTTCGGCGCGTCGTCGTACAGCTCGCGGAAGAACTGCCGCAGGACGTCCGTTTCGTCCATGCTGTGAAGCTCCTCGAGGGTCAGCGCGGACACCTCGCCCGTTTCCTCGGTCGGCTTGCCGATCAGCTCCGTCAGAAGCGGGAAGCGCTCGCGCAGAAGGCCGAGCGTTTCGGGACCGGCGAACCGGTCCGTCAGGCAGACGCGCACATACGCGTCGTCCGCATCCGGCGCCGCGAGGACTTCCTCCAGCGTTCCCGTGAGCGTGCGGTGCACATGGAGCTGCCGCAGCGGGACCGTCTTTTGTTCGCGCGTTTCGGTATCGAACAGCACGACGCTCTTTTCCTGGCGCTCCTCGGCGCCGAAGGCATACTGCACGGGACTGCCGCTATACCGCACGGTATCCCCGACCGCCTGCGGCTTGTGGATGTGGCCGAGGGCAACGTAGTCAAAGCCGGCAAACACGTCCCGCGATACGGCGAGCGCCTGTCCGATCCGCGCGGCGCGGTCGGATTCCGACAGCTCGGCGCGCACGACCATCGCGTGCGCCAGCAGAATGTTGCACCGACCGCTGTCCGTCGTTTCGCGGATCCCGTCGCAGACCGTGCAAAACGCCGCCTCATAGGACGTGATCTCCTGTCGTTTTTCCGGATACAGCGCGGCGACCTCCTCCCGGCCGAAAAACGGCACGGGATATACGGCCGTCCGGCCGCCGTCCAGCAGCACCGGCTCGACCGGACGCGTCAGCCGCCCGGTCACATACAGGCCGGCGCCCTTCAGAAGCTCCCGACAGGCGGCCAGCCGCGCACCGCTGTCATGATTGCCGGCGATCACGACCATCGGCACGCCCATCCCGGCGCAGATGTGCGTCACGGCGTCGTTGTACAGCCGGATCGCGTCCGCGTTGGAGACGCTGCTGTCGTAAACGTCGCCCGCCACCAGCACGGCGTCTGCCTTTTCCTGTTCGATGATCCGATACAACTCTCCGAGAAAGAAGCGCTGATCCGCTTCGTAGGTGTCTGTACCGCGCGGCATACCGAAATGCCAGTCGGACGTATGCAGGATTCGCATGATGATCTCCTATTCCACATAAGTATTGTCCATTAAAAAAGGCGGCAGAAATCGCTGTCTGCCGCCCGGTGATGTTTTTTCTGTCAGTTGTTGAGCGTATGGTGTTCGGTAAAGGATTCCGTACTCAACACGTCGAAACGGTATCCGGCGCTGCGGTACTGCTCGATGATCTCCGGCAGCGCCTCCACGGTCGTCGTCTTGACGTTCGCGTCATGCATGAGCAGGACGACCGGGTCCTCCTGTCCGATATACGCCACGGAGCGGTTCACGATCCTCTCCGCGGAGACGACGGTCGCGGACGCGTCCGAGGAATCCGCGTTCCAGTCGCAGTACGCATAGCCGCGGCGCTCCAGTTCCTGCGTCAGTTCCGTCATGATGCCCTCGTTATAATTGCGGCTGATCGTATTGCTCGACCCGCCGGGGAACCGCACCAGCCGGCTGCGCATACCGGTTGCGCTGAACACAAGATCGGAGATCTTGCGCAGGTCCTCAAAATACGCCGTCTGGGATTCGTAGATGGAATAGCTGTGCGAATACGAATGCAGCCCGATCTGATGGCCGCGGTCGTAGATCTCCTTGATCTCCTTTTCGCAGCCCTCGTGCGTATAGATCACAAAGAACGTCGCCTTGACGTTGTATTCGTCCAGCACGTCCAGAATGTCCTCCGTGTTGTCCGTCGGACCGTCGTCGAAGGTCAGATAGATCACCCTTTCCCCGGGCTTGGGCGCCTTGCCCAGCGCATCGGAGATGTGCGCGGTCGTCACCGGCTGCTCCTCATGGATCGTGCCAGGTTCCTCCTGAATTTCTCCCGACTGCCGCATGGCCTGCGCGCTTTTCATCTGCACCGCCTTCGCGCCGGCAAAAAACGCGAACGTACAGGCCAGCAGGATGAACGCCGCCGACAGGATCTTTTGGATGATTTTCTGATTGCTTCTTTTTTTCACGTAGGGTCCTTCCTTTTCAACTTCTGTATTTCTATGAAAAAACCGTTTTTTCGACATTCCGGGCAAAAGAAAAAGCCGGATCGGCGTTTTCCTTTTCGCCCGTTTTTACCACGAATACTCGCGCAGCGCGCCGGCACAGGCGAGATGCGGGAATCCCCATTGACGCAGCGCTTCATACACGCCCACGGCGACGCTGTTGGACAGATTCAGACTGCGTGCGTCGTCGATCATCGGGATGCGCACGACGGTCTGCGGATTCTGCACGAGCAGCGATTCGGGCAGTCCCTTCGTCTCCTTGCCGAAGACGAGATACGCGCCGTCCGGGTAGGCAATATCGGTGTATCTGCGCGGCGCTTTTGTAGAAAAGTAGTAGAAGGGGCCGCAGTTCCTTGCGAAAAAGTCGTCCAAGCCCGTGTAGTATGTGATGTCCAGCAGATGCCAGTAGTCCAGTCCGGCGCGTTTGAGCTTGGCGTCGTCGATGCGAAAGCCCAGCGGCTCGACAAGATGCAGCCGCGCGCCCGTAGCCGCGCATGTGCGTGCGATGTTGCCGGTGTTCTGCGGGATCTCCGGCTCGACCAAAACGATATTCAACGTCGCCATAAACTCGGGATGCTCCTTTTAGAAATAACATCCAGCTCTTTTTTCAAAAAACCGGGGCACGCTAACAGTGCAACACTTCGAAAGGAGGACACTGCAGTGCAGAAAAAAGCGGGAAAGATCGCCGCAGGCATCGGCCTGGGCATGGCCATCGGCGGCATGACCGCGGCCGTCGGCAGCACCATGATGCACTCCGGCGGCGCTCTGAAGCCGATGAAGAAGAAGGCTTCCAGGGCGCTGCAAAGCGCAGAGGATATGCTCGACAGTCTGCGCATCATGCTCAAGTAGCCGGTCCGTCAGTTGTACAACGCCATAGCCTGCTCGATGTCGCCGCAGACAATCTTCTGCACGGCGTCGCAGGCTTTTTCCGACGCTTCGCGCAGCGCGGTCAGCTCCTCCTTGCGAAACGAGGAAAGCACCCAATCGGCCAGATCCCATTCGGGGCCGGGCTTTTCGCCGACGCCGAGCTTGATGCGCGGGAACGCGTCGCTGCCCAGATGATAGAGGATGCTCTTGATCCCGTTATGGCCGCCGTCGCTGCCCTTGCGGCGGATGCGCAGCTTGCCGCACGGCAGAGAAACGTCGTCGAAGATCACCAGCACCCGCTCGGGCGGGATCTTGTAAAACGCGGCCGCTTCGCGCACGGATTCGCCGCTGTTGTTCATGAACGTCTGCGGCTTGAGCAGCAGACACCGGCGTCCGCCGAGCCTCGCTTCGCCCAGCACGCCCTTGAACTTGATGCGGTCGATGCGCACGCCCTCCTCCTGCGCCAGCAGATCGAGGCACAGGAAGCCCGCGTTGTGCCGCGTGAACGCGTATTTCGCGCCGGGATTGCCCAATCCGACGATCAGAAACTCCGGCGCGCCGCCGACCGCACTTTCTTTTTTGCGAAAAAACATACCGATTTACCCTACTTTGGAATAGACGAACGCAGGCGTCGCGTCGTCGTCCCTCGGCGTCGCGGCGTACTGCACGCGCATCGCCAGCGACCGGACCTTTGTGAGGACCTGACCGTCGACGTCGCTGCTTTTCGCCAGCAGATAGAACTGTTCGCCCATCGTGCCGCCGGGCGCGAGCCCGAACTCCGTGGAGAAGGTGCCGTTCAGGAAGACGTCGCCTTTGCCGTTCTCCGTCACGTCCAGATAATAGAGCGTGACGGGCGTCGTCTCATTGTTCTGGAAGTCGATCTGCACGGTATACGCGTGCCACTGTTCGGGGTGCGCCAGCACTTCCTTCTGTTTATCGCCCGTGATCCCGTAATCCTCGAGATCCTCGGCCGTCAGCTTGGACACGAAGCCTGATTTTGTCTCCTTCAAGTACCCGATCGTTCCGCGCACGGCGTTGCCCTTCGCCGCTGCGGGGACCGTCGCGGTCGTGCCGTCGGGCTTCGTCGTATCGGGGTTGGTCGGCACAGGCTTGGTCGTCGCCGGCTTTTTGGTGACCGGCGCGCCGGGCGTTTGACCGGACGTCGTCGTTTCGCCGGCTTTTGTCGTGCCGGACATCGTGGTTTCACCGGCCTTCGCCGTGCCGGAAGCGGTCGTTTCGCCGGCCTTCGTCGTGCCGGAAGCGGTCGTTCCGCCGGCCTTTGTCGTGCCGGAAGCGGTCGTTTCGCCGGCCTTTGTCGTGGCGGAAGCGGTCGTTTCACCGGCTTTCGTCGTATCGGACGCAGATCCGCCGGCCTTCGTCGTGCCGGCCTGCGCCGCGGCGTCTGTTCCGGTCGGATCGACTGCCGCAAAGAAATCCTCCGGGAACGTTTCGTTTTCTTCGTCGACCGCAAAGCGGACCGACGTGCTTTCCGCCGTGTCGGACGGCTTCGCCGTTTCCTTCGCGCCGCAGCCGCCGAGTATTCCCGCCAGCGCCAGCAGAGCGGCGCCGAGCATGAGCCATCGTTTCATATATGTCCTCCGTTTATCCTTCATACAGTATGCTGCTCACATGCAGCGCAGACGGGTCGATCTGCGGCGCCTCGTCTTCCGCGTTCGCCGCCGCGTCCGCAAAGACGCACTCCACGCCCATCTTGCCGAGCGTCTTCAGCACGTCCTGCATGGACAGGGAAGACGCGGCGATCGCCTGGAAAAAGACGGACTGCTCGCCGGTGAATCCGGCCGGCAGACCGACGATCCCGTTGGCGGAATACGTCGAAAAGTACACGCCGTCCGTGCCTTGCTTGTCTGCGGGCATTTGCAGATTCAGTATGTCGACGGCGTAATCGTTCGTGTTCTGCAGCGTGACCTCCACGGAATAGAGGCGGAACGCGTCCGCATCCGCGAAGGTCTGCGCAAAGTCCTCCAGCGCGTAGCCGGCGATCTGATCGGCATACGTCTGCGGGTCTTGAAGATACGTTTTCAGCAGGTCCGTCTGGTACAGCACGGCAAACCGCGCGTGCAGTGAATCCTGCGTTTTGCCGCACGACGCGAACGCGAACAGCATACAAACCGTCAGCGCCAGCGCGGCTGCTCTATGCAAATGACGCATGGTCATCCTCCTTGCGTTGTCGTTATTTGATCCATTCCGTGCGCTCGTTCTCCCCGTCCGCCGTGTACACGATGCGGACCGCGAAATCCTTGCGCAGCATTTCCAGGATCTCTTCGTTTTCCGGGCCGTAGCTGACGATCCGGAACCAGATGTTCTGCGGTTCGGCCGTATGCGCCGGGATCGTCACGTCGCGTTCCGGCGTGCATTCCAGCGTAAAACCGCTCTCGTCGCCCTTCTCGACGCGCAGGCCCCTGACCGTCACGTCGAAATCGTTGTCGTTGACTGCCGTCACCTTCAACCGCAGCGTATAGTACTCCCGGCCGCCCGGATCGGCCTGCGCCTCGAAGTCCGCGTTATGCACCTCGGCAAAGGCGGCGTGCAGACGGTTCCTGCCGACGAAGCGAAAGCCCACGGCGCCGTACAGCAGCGCGGCGGCCAGCAGCACACAGAAAGCGATTTTGAAAGCCGTTGTTTTTTTCATGCGTTATTTATTTGCGGTAAGGCTTCTTGACCTTTACCCAGTCCTTTTTGACGACCTGGCGCGCTCTGCCGAGGGCCAGCGCGTCGTCCGGAACGTCCTCGGTGATCGTGGAGCCTGCGCCCGTATAGGCGCGCGCGCCCACGCGCACCGGCGCGACCAGACTGGTGTCGCAGCCGATAAAAGCGTGATCGCCGATGACGGTGCGGAATTTTTCCTTGCCGGTGAAATTCACCGTCGCGCAGCCGGAGCCGACGTTGACGTTCTCGCCCACATCCGTATCGCCGATGTACGACAGATGCGAGATCTTCGTTTCGTTGCCCACGGTGGAGTTCTTGATCTCCACGAAGTTGCCGACGCGCACGTTCTCGCCGATCCTCGTGCCCGGCCGCAGCCGCGCAAACGGCCCGATCTGCGTATTGCGGCACACATGCGCATCCGTGCCGAACGTCTGCACGACCGAAGCGCCGTCCTCCACGACGCAGTTCTCCAGCACTGTGTTCGGCCCGATCACGGCGTCCTCGCCGATCACGGTATCGCCCTTGAGGACAGTCCCCTGCAATATCTCCGTATCGCGGCCGATCCGCACGTCCGGCGCGATCACGACGCCGCTGTCGAACGGAATGGATACGCCGGCCAGACGATGGCGGCGGATGACCTGAAGACGCGCGATCTCATTGAGCGACGCGAGCTGGTCGCGGTCGTTGGCGCCCAGCACCACCGTTTCACTCTTGGAATTGAACGTGCTCACACGCTGTCCCATAGAGCGCAGGATCTCCATCGCGTCGGTCAGATAATACTCCTTCGCGGCGTTCAGGCGGTATTTCGCGTTCTGCTCGAGCTGGTCGAGCGTGATCAGCAGCGCCTGCGCGCTGAACCAGTACGCGCCGGAGTTGACCTCGCGGATCTGTTTCTGCGCGTCCGTCGCGTCCTTTTCCTCGACGATCGCGGAGAAATCGCCGTTTTCGTCGCGCACGATCCTGCCGTACCCCGTCGGGTCCGCAACGTCGGCCGAAATGACCGTCGCCGCGCTGCCGGAACGCGTATGGTATTCCAGCGCGTACGAAACCGTTTCCCCGTCCATAAAAGGCGCGTCGCCGCCGAGGATCAGCACATTCGCGTTCCCGTGGCGGCGCAGAAACTCCCGCGCCTGCATCACTGCGTGTCCCGTGCCCAGACGCTCGGTCTGTTCCACCGTCTGTACCCCCTGCGGCAAATGCGCGCAAAGCTGCTCTTTGCCGTGGCCGGTCACCACGCAGATATTCTCCTCCTCCAGACCGCAGGCCTTCGCGCTGTCGATCACCCAGTCGATCAGCGGCTTAAACAATACTTGCGCCAAAACCTTCGGCCTTTTGGATTTCATCCTCGTCCCTTCACCGGCTGCAAGAATGACCGCACAATTTCCCGTCATGTTCATAACCTGCCTTTCTGATAGAATGACGAGGGAGCATGATCCCTCTTTATGTATTATGACAGAAACAAACGTAAAAAACAAGAGCAAAATGACGGTCGGAACAAATTTCTTTTGCCCGTCCGAAGAAGTTTTCAAAAAAGTTGCAATACATACACGGTTTCTTTACAAAACCGACATATTTGGGGGGTATACTAAAGATGCTTTCGAGAGAAAGCTCTTCATCATTTTTCTCCTCTTTTTTACACCCCAATTCAACAATTGGCAAGACGCCCGTGGCCGCACTCCACGGGTGTTTTGCTGTCTTCGGCAGGATTGACAAGAGATCGCAATTCCGATATAATGTGGCTGCGTCGTGTATTTCACGGCTTTCCCGTGACGACGACTACTATTCCGGAGTGGATCATTTATGAAGCGTATCCGCCTTGCCTATGTCACGCACGGCCTGTCCTCCAACGGGATCGAATCGCTTTTGGTCAGCATCGCGCGCAGGATCGACGTCGAACGCTACGACGTGACGTTCGTGCTCGCGCTCGACCCGGGCGTCGTGCCGCTGCACGAGCCGGAGATCCTGTCGCTGGGGATGCGCGTGATCCACATCTGCGATCTCGACTCGCTGGCGAAAAAGCGGCAGTACGCCGTGTCGCTGCGCAGGATCTTTGAGACGGAACGGTTCGATATCGTCCACGCCAACATGGATCTGCTGAACGGGATCGTCCTGCGCGCGGCGAAGCAGGCGGGCGTTCCGCGGCGCATTTGCCACGCGCACACGACCGGTTCGTCCTATGCGCTGGAGAAATCGCTTTCTCCGACAAAGCTCGCGCAGAGTCTGTATCACCGGACGATGCGGCGGTGGATCCTGCAGAACGCGACCGATCTGCTCGGCTGTTCGGACGCGGCGAACGCGTATATGTACGGAGATCGGCCCGCCGTCGTGATCCACAACGGCACGGAGCTGGATAAGTTCTCCGAAGCGAAGGCGAAGGCGGACACGGCGCCCGATCTGCGGGACGCCCCGGTGCATCTGGTCACGGTCGGCCGCATCTCCACGCCGAAGAATCCGCTGTTTCTTGTGGAGATCGTCCGGGAATTGTCCGCGCTGCGGCAGGATTTCGTCCTGCACTGGGCAGGGACGGGCGAGATGCTCCCCGACGTCGAAGCCGCGGTCAAGGCAAACGGCCTGGAGCCGTTCGTCCAGCTGCTCGGCCGGCGCACGGATATAGCGCAGATCCTCGCCGGCTGCTCGTACTTCCTGCTGCCCTCGCTGTTTGAGGGGCTGGGGATCGTGCTGATCGAGGCGCAGGCCGCGGGACTTACGTGCCTTGCCTCTGACCAGGTGCCCGAAAGCGCCAATGTCGGCGGATGCCGCTTCCTGCCGCTGGAGGCCGGCGCGAAGGGCTGGGCGCGGGAGCTCTGCGACATGATCGACCGCAAGACGGTTCTGGCGGCCGATCCGGAAAAGCTGCGGCAGTTCGACATCCGCAACACGATCGGGGAGCTTGACCGCGTGTATTTGAAATAAAAAAACAACCCGTCGCTCTGACAGGTTGTTCCGTTGAATAGTATAACCTTCCGCAGTCCGCTCAATCTTCGGCGGCTGCGGTCGTTTTCTTTTCGCTTTCCCACTCCACCGTCGCGTTGGAATCGACCCAGTATACGTCCCAGCCGTCCGTGGGGAGCGCCTTGCCCTCGACGTACACGGTCAACTGCGCGCAGTTGCCGAAAGCGCTGCGGCCGATCACGGAAACGCTTTTGGGGATGGTGATCTCCTCAAGGCCCGCGCAGCCGGAAAACGCGCCGCTGCGGATCTCCGTAACCGAATCGGGCAGCGTGATCTCCTCGAGGCTCTCGCTGTTGGAGAACAGATTCTCCGCAATCACCTTCAGGCCCTGCGGGAGCGTCACGGTTTCCAGATTGTTGCAGTTATAAAACGCGGACGCTTCGATCGTGCGCACGCTGTCCGGGATCGTCACCTCCCGCAGCGCGTCGCAGTACGAGAAAGCGCCCTCGGCGATACAGGTCACCGTATCGGGCACGGTAAAGGAAGAATCGTCGCTGCGGTACGGAAAGGCGATCAGGATCGTCGCTTTCTTGTCGTACAGCACGCCGTTGTCATCCGTGGAGAAGGAAGGATTGCCGCTCGAAACGTTGAAGCGCGACAAGCGCGTGCAGCGCACAAAGACGTTGCGGCCCAGCTGCGTCAGGGACGCCGGAAAATGACAGGAGTACAGCCGGTCGCAGAAGGCGAACGCCTCGTCGCCGATACGCACGAGGTTGTCCGGAAGCGTCATCTCGCTCAGGTGATCGCACAGATTGAACGCGCGCGGGCCGATCTCCGTCACGCTGTCCGGAATGCGCACGCCCCACATCTGCGAGCAGCCCTCAAAGCAGCGCTCGGGAATGACCTCCACGCCGGACGGGATGCGCACATAGTCGAGCTGCGAGCAGCCCGAAAACGCGCCCTTGCCGAGGCGTTCCACGGACTTGGGCAGCTCCGCTTCGTACACTTCGTCCAACCCGGCAAACGCGTTCTCGCCGATGCTCGTCACGCCGCTCTCCACTTCGATGTAGTAGATGTTGTCGCGTTCGCTGCTCCACGGCGCCTGTGCGCGGAAATCGTACATGTCGCCCTCGCCGCGCACGGTCAGCGTCCCGCCGGAGGATACGCGCCACGTCAGAGCCTTGCCGCATTCGTCCTCCCCGAGCGTGTCGGGCGCATAATTATCCTGCGCGGCTTCGGTCGTGCTTTCGACCGCGGACGTGGACTGCGCGGACGGTTCCGCCGTCGGCGCCGCCGTGCCGCAGGCGGTCAGGATCCCCGCGAGCACAAGCAGCAGTCCCAATAAAAACAGTTTTTTCAAAAACTCACCCGCCGTTTGATTTTGCAAAAAAGCCGCGCCCGGCAAAAACCGAACGCGGCGGGAAACGTCTGTCTTACGCAAGCTCCGCGAAGTACTTGATCGTGCGCACCATCTGGCTGGTGTAGCTGTTTTCGTTGTCATACCAGGCAACGACCTGCACCTGATAGGTGTCGTCGTCGATCTTGGTGACCATGGTCTGCGTCGCGTCAAACAGCGAGCCGTAGGTGATGCCGATGATGTCGCAGGAAACCAGCTGTTCCTCGGTGTAGCCGAAGGATTCGGAGGAAGCGGCCTTCATCGCGGCGTTGATGCCTTCCTTGGTGACGTCCTTGCCCTTGACGACCGCCACAAGGATCGTGGTGGAGCCGGTCGGAACGGGAACTCTCTGCGCGGAACCGATCAGCTTGCCGTTCAGCTCCGGGATAACGAGGCCGATGGCCTTCGCAGCGCCGGTGGAGTTGGGAACGATGTTGATCGCGGCGGCGCGCGCTCTTCTCAGGTCGCCCTTTCTGTGCGGGCCGTCCAGGACCATCTGGTCGCCGGTGAAGGCGTGCACGGTGGTCATGATGCCGCTGACGATGGGCGCGTAATCGTTGAGCGCCTTGGCCATGGGCGCCAGGCAGTTGGTGGTGCAGGACGCGGCGGAGATGATGGTGTCATCCTTCGTCAGGGTGTCTTCGTTCACGCTGTATACGATGGTCGGCAGATCGTTGCCCGCGGGCGCGGAGATAACGACCTTCTTCGCGCCGGCGTCGATGTGCGCCTGCGCCTTCGCCTTGGACGTATAGAAACCGGTGCATTCCAGAACGACGTCCACGCCGATCTCGCCCCACGGCAGATCCGCCGCGTTTTTCTCGGCATAGATCTTGATGGTCTGGCCGTTGACGGTGATGCTGTCCTCGCCCGCGACGACCGTGTCGCCCAGCGCGTAGCGGCCCTGTGCGGAGTCGTACTTGAGCAGATGCGCGAGCATGGCGGGGCTGGTCAGATCGTTGATGGCGACGATCTCATAACCCTCGGCGCCGAACATCTGGCGGAACGCAAGGCGGCCGATGCGGCCGAAACCGTTGATTGCAACTTTCACAGACATGATGATAACCTCCAATTTGTTTATTTACGAATACATTTTAGCCTGTTTCCCCTGTATTTGCAAGCCAAAAAACGCTTTTTTGAAAAGTTTGGAGATTTGTACAAAACAGACAAAAATCCACCCGCAAACTCAGCAAATGCGCACAATGCCGGATCACTTTCCGCTGTCCTGCGTCATGTTCTCGCGCCGCAGAACGACGCCGACCGTTTTGCACAGGATCTTCAGATCCAGCCGCAGGCTCTGCGTGCGGACGTACTCGCTGTCGTACGCCGTTTTTTCCTCGTTGGATAGGTTGTCGCGGCCGCTCACCTGCGCGAGCCCCGTCACGCCCGGCCGCACGCTGTAAACGCCGGCCGCGCTGCGCATTTCGTCGATCTCGCTCTCTTCGGGAATCAGCGGCCGCGGGCCGACGAAGCTCATGGTGCCGCCGAGGATGTTGAACAGCTGCGGCAGCTCGTCCAGACTCGTGCGGCGCAGGAAGCTGCCGCAGCGGATCAGACAGGATTCATAGTCTTGCAGATCTTTTTTCGACACGTTGCCGACGCCCTTTTTCATCGTGCGGAATTTGCAGATGAGAAAGCGTTTGCCGCCGCGGCCGATCCGTTCCTGCCGGAAGATCACGGGCGCGCCGTCGGCGATCAGCACCGCCGCGGACAGCAGAAGCAGCAGCGGCGAAAGGATCACGATCGCCGCTATGCTGAAAATCACGTCCAGAACCCGTTTCATCCGTTACCTCTTCTGCGTCCAGAAAATATAGTCGTCCGCCAGCACCGCGCGCACCGGCGCGCCCTCCGCGCCGCCGATCTTCATCGGCAGGGCGATCAGAAAATAGTTGCCGGGCGCGACCGCGGACAGGTCGAGCCCCTCTAATATGGCGATCCCTTTGGACAAAAACGCCTTATGCGTCTGGATCTGGCTGCCGTGCATCCCGATGCTCTGCGCGTCCGTGCCGATCAGCCGCAGCGGCAGCTCCGCCGCCTCCCACGCCGCGGAATCCATGAACGTCACTTCGCCCCCGCCCTTGATGAGCACGCGCTCGGCATTCTGCGGGAACCGGCGGTTGACGTACTCGCCGGTGATGGGCGAATCCTGCACCTCCACCACCGTGCACGGACCGATGAATACGTCCGGCGGGAACCGGTCCGCCGAAAAGCCGTCCTCGATAAAGTGCAGCGGCGCGTCCACGTGCGTCCCCGTGTGCAGGCAGGTATACAGCGCGGACAGATTGTAGTCGGACGTCTCGCCGATGGTCTGTATGCGTTCCAGAACGGTCTGCGGATCGCCGGGATAGACCTGCGCCGTCGTGACGTCGCGTGTGATGTCGATCAGATGCATCGCGTTCTCCTCCGTCAAACGGTCTTGAGAGATTCCATCTTCAGGTATGCGTTGATAAAGCCGTCGATATCGCCGTCCATTACGGCGTTGATGTTGCCCATTTCATAGCCCGTGCGGTGGTCCTTGGCGAGCGTATAGGGCATGAAAACGTAGGAGCGGATCTGGCTGCCCCACGCGATCTCCTTCTGCACGCCCTTGATGTCCTCGATCTTGTCGAGGTGCTCGCGCTCCTTGATCTCGATGAGCTTGGACTTGAGCATACGCATGGCCACCTCGCGGTTCTGGTGCTGGCTGCGCTCGACCTGGCAGGAGGTGACGATGCCGGTGGGGATATGCGTGATGCGCACGGCGGAGGACGTCTTGTTGACCTTCTGCCCGCCTGCGCCGCTGGCGCGGTAATAGTCGATCTTCAGATCGTCGGGACTGATCGCGACTTCGATCGTGTCGTCGATCTCCGGCATGACCTCGAGAGAAGCGAAGGACGTGTGCCGGCGGCCGGACGCGTCAAAGGGCGATACGCGCACCAGACGGTGCACGCCCGACTCGCTGCGCAGATACCCGTATGCGTTCTGCCCCTCGATCAGCAGCACGGCGGATTTCAGCCCCGCTTCGTCGCCGTCGAGGAAGTCGAGCATCGAGCATTTGAAGCCGTGGCTGTCGCTCCAGTGCTGGTACATCCGCACAAGCATCTGCGCCCAGTCCTGCGCCTCGGTGCCGCCCGCGCCCGCGTGGAACGTCAGGATGGCGTTGTTGCCGTCGTACTCGCCGGTCAACAGCGTGCTGAGCGTCGCGGCGTCCAGATCGCGGATGAAGGACGTCACGCCGTCCTTGCAGTCGCCGAGCAGATCGAGATCGCCCTCCTCGTCCGACAGCTCGATCATGATGAGCGTGTCGTCGAAGTGGCTCTTGAGGCTCTCGTACGACGCGACCTTGTTCTTGAGCTGGGCGATGCGGCGCTGCACCTTCTGCGAATTGTCGAGATCCTTCCAGAAGTCCTCGTTCGCCGTTTCCGCCTCGAGCGTTTCGATCTCCTGCTGGACCTTGTCCAGTCCCAGCGCTTCCCGCAGCTCCTTCAGTTTATCTTCGTAAGAAAGCAGTTCTAATTTCAGTTCTTCAAATTGGATCATGGTCCGTTCTCCCTTCGTCTGCGCGTTTCGCGCCCCGTTTTCGTCCGTTTGTCCGACCCGTTCCGGGCGCAGCACAGCACTCTAACTCTTTTATTATATATAAAAAAATCGAAAAAGTAAAGAAACTTTTTACAGAAAGATTGAAATTTGCGCGGAAACCCGCTATAATACAATTTGCAGAAATGGATTTCCGGCTTTTGCCGCCTTCATTCCGATTCTTTTTCTATTAGGATGGTACGCTGTATGCTGCATCAAAACGATACCTGTCCCGTCTGCGGACAGGCCTTCACCGAGACCGACGACGTCGTCTACTGCCCCGACTGCGGCGCGCCGCATCACCGCGCCTGCTGGAAGCAGAACGGCCGGTGCGCGCACGCGGACGAACACGCGGACGGCTACGTCTGGCATTCCGCCGGACCGGCGGACGATGCGGCGCAGGATGCGCGGCACAATACGTCCCGCCGCGCGCAGGAATCACTCCGCTGCCCGCGCTGCGGCGAGGAATGCGGTCCCGACACGCTCGTCTGTCCCGAATGCGGACAACGGCTGGGCGTGTTCTCCGGCAGCGCCAGATTCGACTTCAACCCCGACTATTTCCTGCGCGGCGTCGACGGCGATCCCGAATCCGATCTGGGCGGCGTGACGGTGCGCGAGGTCGCGATGTTTACGCAGTACCGCACGGTTTCTTATGTGCGCAAGTTCCGGCAGCTGGGGGAAAAGAAGCTCGGCTGGAACTGGGCGGCCTTCCTGTTTTCCCCGTTCTGGTTCTTCTACCGCAAGATATACAAGGCCGGCGCGTTCTTCATGGGCATCCTGCTGGCGCTGTCCGTGTTCGCCGCGATCCCGCTTTCCAAGGTGCAGGAGCAGGCGACGGAGGTCCTTCTGGAATACGTCAAAATGGACGAGAACACCACGCCGGATCAGATCATGGCGGCGGTCGCCAAGTTAGAGGACGCGCAGAAGCAGAAGGTCCAGTCGGCCGTCCTGCGCTATTCCAAGGGACTGCTGCTGTATATCGCCGTTCTTTTCCTGCCGAACTTTGCGGCAGCCGCGGCCGCGGACGGTCTGTATAAAAAGAAGATCGTGCGCGACGCGGAAGCGATCCGCGATTTCGCGCAGAACGACCAGACCTTCCGGATGCTGGCGCTGCGGCGCGGCGGCGTATCGCTGCTCGGCGTGCTGGCGAGCTACATGCTGTTCGAGCTGTTTTTACAGGCTGTCATGTATTACCTATAAATAGATTGGAGGCTCTCAAATGCAAAAAGTCAGAAAGGCCATCATCCCCGCCGCCGGCCTCGGCACGCGCGTTCTGCCCGCGTCCAAGGCGGTACCGAAGGAGATGCTGAATATCGTGGACAAACCCGCGATCCAGTATCTGGTCGAAGAAGCCATCGCCGCCGGGATCGAGGATATCCTCATCATCACCAACCGCGGCAAGGGCGTGATCGAGGACCATTTCGACCACGCGTTCGAGCTGGAGAGGAATCTCGAAGGCAAGCCGGAAAAGGAACCGATGCTGCGCGCCGTGCGTGAGATCGCCGAAATGGCCAACGTCTACTTCGTCCGCCAGAAGGTCACGAAAGGTCTCGGCCACGCGATCCTCTGCGGCAAGTCCTTCGTCGGCGACGAGCCGTTCGCCGTGCTGTACGGCGACGACGTCATCCGCTCCGACGATCCGGTCACCGCACAGCTCACGCGCGTCTATGAGGAATACGGCTGCGGCTGCGTCGGCGTCCAGGCCTGCTCGCGCGAAGCGATCAAAAAATACTGCACGCTCGACGTGACGCCCCTGCGCGACAACGTGATGCGCGTGCACAATATCATCGAAAAGCCGACCGAAGAGCAGATCATGTCCCTGTACGCCATCCTCGGCAGAGTCGTGCTGCCGCCGGAGGTGTTCGGGATGCTGGAGGACGGCCTGCGCAAATGCACCGAGGGCGAGTTCTATCTGACCGACGCGCTGGCCGATCTCGGCAGGGCAGGCAAGCTGACGGCCGTCGACTTCGTCGGCACACGCTATGACATGGGCAACAAAATGGGCATCATGATGGCCAACTGCGAGGTCGCGCTCACGCATCCAGAGATCGGCGAGGACTTCAAGGCGTATCTCAAACAGCTCGTGCAGACGTTCTGAAAACCGTCGTCCGGACACAGGAAACCGCGAAGCGCGGAACGTGCGGCACTTTCCCGCGCTGAACGGAATACTATGGACTGAGCGACAGAAATTTCAGATCTGCACAAAAAACTTCCTATGCATATTCCGTTTTTTGGTCCATTCGTTCTACGCGCCGAAAGCGTCCGTCATTTTATACAAACTTTCCGTTCAAACTTTGTTCATTTTTTTATTACCTATTCATGAAAAATCGTTGGAAAATGCTTGAAAAGCAACCTGTCTCATGCTATAATGATACTGCTAAGTAGTCGGTGAATGGAGCCCTGTTTCGTTCGTCGGCAAGCAAATCCGGTGCGGGAAGTTTTTAACGCTGCTTTCCGTACAATAATTGTTAGGAGGAAAGACCATGAAAAGAATCGTAGCTTTGATTCTGTCTATCCTGTACGCCATTCTGGGCGCGCTCGGCATCGCCGTCCCGTCGGACGACGGCATCTATGTCAGAGAGGGCGAGTGGCTCCAGTTAGTCGTGCAGGATTTCGGATTCACAAAGCAGGATGTTGAGATCCCCTACACGGGCATCCCGGATGAGTATCTCGACACCGTGAAGACTGCGTACGGCGTGGGCATCATCGTGGACGACGACCAGATCGACGTCTATGCGTATGCCACCAACGCGTTCGTCGCAGCGACGATCCTTCGCGCCTCCAGCGTGGACGTCAAGGTTGACATCCCCGCAAACGGCAGGAAAGCGAAGCTGGCTGACGCTCTCGAAGCATTGAGCGCAGCAGTCAAAGCAAGCAACAATCAGTCCGTTTCCCCCGTTCCGCAGTCCGAAATCGTTCCGCAGGCCGGCGTTGCTGATCTGTCTGGCGTGGATTACTCCGTCGTCGGCGATAAGCTCGTCTATGCTGCTGCCGACTTCAATCTCGCTGTTGGTGACAAGTTCATCGCCGGCGCGAACGAATACAACGTCAGCGGCGCTGCCTACGAAGTGAAGGCTGTTGAAGTCGTGGACGGTGCTGCGATTGTTGACGCAGCAGAAGTTGCCATCGAAGACGCTGTTGAAGCGATCGACTTCGAGGGCACCGTGGACGCAGACCTTGATAAGGCTGTCGTCTATGATCAGGACGGCAATCTGATCGACAACGGCGCGGAACCGGTCGTTGCCGGCCAGGGCAAAGTCGGCGATGTAATCGGCGACAAGGCAACAGAACTCATCCAGAAGGGCGTCGATGCAGCGCAAGATTACCTGAAGAACCCGAAGGTTTCCTTCAGCGTTAAGGGCTTCAAGGTCAAGGCTGCGTACAGCGGCGGCCGTGTCGACATCAGCGTCGGCGGCAAAGTTGTGGATGGCGTTTCCGTTCAGAAGATGTACTCTCTGAGCAACATCAAGTTTGACGCCAAGTATGACGCAAACATCAAGAAGCTCGCCATTAAGGAAGCATACCTGAAGATGAACTATGATCTCGTAGAGACCACCGTTCTTGAAGGTTCCTATGCGGCTTCCGTCGTTCCGGAAGGCGGCGCTTTCACCAATGAAGGCGATACGTTCTTCGAGAAGGTCAAGAACAACCTGAGCAGTCTCTCCCTGCAGCAGGGCGGCGGCATCAAGGTCAACATCTTCACCTTTGACATTCCGATCGGCTCCACCGGTCTGACTGTCGAACTGAATGTGTCCCTGACGATCTCCGCTTCCGGCAGAATCGAGATCATCGTGACCTCCAACGAAACCAAGGGCTTCGAGATCATCAACAACAAGGGCAGAGTCATTTATGAGTCCACCGTCTATGACAGAGCGTTCAACATCTCCGGTGATTTCCGCGTTGTCCTCGGTCTGGATCTCAGCCTGACCTTCCTGAAGTTCAAGATCATCGATGTTGAATTCAGCGGCGGTATCGGCGCTTATGTCCTTACCAAGATCTTCAACATCAAGACCCATAACGTGACCACTACCGAGATCCCGTTGGATGTCGCTGTGGAATCGTCCTCCGGTCTGGATTATCTGGATGATCTGAGATTCTGTGCTGACATTCAGCTGTACGGCATCCTGAGCGTTTCCGTCGGCAAGAACAGCATCATCAACAAGATCGGCCTGTCCAAGACCTGGACCATTTATGACAGAGACAACGGCACATTTGCGACGCTGCACATTGAAAACAGCGGTATCGTGGATCACTGCACGTACGCTGCTGCGTAAGGGTAACCACTGATCTGACTACGGCGGCTGTCGGGGCAACCCGGCAGCCGTTTTTCTTTTTAAATATGATAGAATCGGAGGGCTCCGTATGAACGCTTCCCGAAAAAAGCGCAGTCTTCCTCTGCGCATCCTGCGCGCCGCCGGCGCCGTCCTGCTGTGCGCTGTGATCCTGCTCGTCGGTTTTGTCGGCTTTCTGTCTGTTACCGAATACAGGCCGAAGGCGCGTCAGACGCTCGACGTGCTTGACAACCCCTCCATGCGCCCGAAGACAGGCTCGCAGCTGACTGTTGTGACGTGGAACATCGGCTATGCGGCGCTCGGCGACAACGCCGACTTTTTCATGGACGGCGGCGAGATGGTGCACACGGCGGACAAGGAACGCATACAGAAAAACCTGGACGACATTGTCTCGCAACTTCGCAGCACGCAGCCGGACGTCGTTCTGCTTCAGGAGGTCGACCGAAAGTCCGCACGCTCCTGCCGCGTGAACGCGTTTTCGCAGATCGCCGACAGTCTGAAGGGCTTCGGCGCTTCGTTTGCCAACAACTTCAAGGTCGCGTTTCTCCCCTACCCTGTCCCGCCGATCGGCAAGGTCGATTCCGGCGTCGCCACATTTTCGGCATATTCCGTGACCGACGCCGAACGCGTCCAACTGCCGATCCCGTTCTCGTGGCCGATGCGCATGGCCAACCTGAAACGCTGTCTGCTCGTGTCGCGCATCCCGATCGAAGACAGCGAACATGAGCTGGTGCTGGTCAATCTGCATCTGGAGGCCTATGACGACGGCGAAGGCAAAGCGGCGCAGACGAAAATGCTCGCCGATCTGCTCGAAGCAGAGGCAAAGAAGGGCAACTATGTGATCGCGGGCGGCGACTTCAATCAGATCTTTTCGACGGCCGACGCTTCCGCCTATCCGACTGAAGAAGGCAATTGGGAAGCGCCGGTGATCGACGTCGGACAGTACGCGGACGGCTGGCAATTCCTGATGGACGATTCCGTGCCGAGCTGCCGCAGCCTTTACAAGCCCTATGTCGGCGCCGACAAGCAGAGCTTCCAGTATTATCTGCTCGACGGGTTTATCGTGTCCGACAACATCGACGTCCTGTCGTTTGCAACAGTAGATCTCGGATTCGTTTCCAGCGACCATAATCCCGTCCGGATGCGGATCTCGCTGAAGTAAACCTATAATCAGGAGGAAAAGCCATGTCGAACACGGACGACTATTACCGGATCAACGACCTGAACGAAAAGCCGCTGGCGCATCTTGTTTCCGACGGCGGCTACTGCGGCATCCTGCGCACGATCGGCTGTGTCGGCGACAGCCTGTCTTCTGGCGAATTTGAGTCGCGGAACGAAAACGGCGACGTCGGCTATCACGATCAGTTTGACTATTCCTGGGGGCAGTTTTTGGCACGCGACTGCGGAAATACCGTCTACAACTTTTCCCGCGGCGGCATGACCGCCAAGGAATACGTGGAGTCCTTCGCCGAACAGAACGGCTTCTGGGTCGATCAATACGTCTGTCAGGCATACATCCTCGCGCTGGGCGTCAACGACCTGAACGCGGGACAGCCGATCGGCAGTACGGCGGATATCGACCTGACCGATCGCACAAACAACAAGCCCACGTTCGCCGGGTATTACGGCGCGATCATTCAGCGCCTGCGCGAAAAGCAGGACAAGGCGCGGTTCTTTTTCGTCACAATGCCGAAAACGGAAAACGGCAGCGTGTTTCCGGCGCATACAAAGCTGATGTATGACATGGCCGCGCTGTTCCCGCACAGCTACGTGATCGACCTTGACCGTGACGCGCCGCCGCACGACGCAGCGTTCCGCGACGCGTTCTACATGGGCGGCCATATGAACGCCGCGGGCTATCGTCTGACCGCCAAACAGATCGAAACCTATATCGACTTTATCATCCGGCACAACATGGACGATTTCCGCCAGATCGGCTTTGTCGGCACGCCGTACCACAACGCGGGATATTCATGGTAACAGAGGGAGCGCTTGTAAATGATCGGAACGATCATCGGCGACGTCGCCGGCTCGATCTATGAGTTTGACAACCACAAATCCAAAGAATTTGAACTGTTGCAGGCGAACGGCTTTTTCACAGATGATTCTGTGATGACGCTTGCTGTCTGCGACGCGCTAATGAAAAGCAAAGACACGGGCCGAAGTCTGCAAAAACAGGCCGTCGAATCCATGCAGACGATCGGGCAGCCGTACCCGGACTGCGGTTTCGGCGGACGTTTCTATGACTGGATCTATCAAAAAAACCCGCTCCCCTATAAAAGCTACGGTAACGGCGCGGCAATGCGTGTGAGCGGATGCGCTTACGTCGGCCGGACGCTGCACGAGGTCATCACGCTGGCGTACCAGGTGACCAAAGTGTCGCACAATCATCCGGAAGGCTTGAAGGGCGCGGAGGCGACAGCCGTCGCCGTGTTCCTTGCCAGGACCGGAAAGACGAAAGAAGAGATCCGCGCGCATATCACGGAGAGATACTATCCGCTCGACTTTACGATCGACAGCATCCGTCCCGACTATTCGTTTGACGTAAGCTGTCAGGGCTCCGTACCGCAGGCGATGGAGGCTTTCTTGGAGTCCGCGGATTTTGAAGACGCGATCCGCACAGCCGTCTCTGTCGGCGGCGACAGCGACACGATCGCAGCGATCACCGGCTCGATCGCGGAGGCCTACTACGGCGTACCGAAAGCGCTGCGCGAAAAAGCGCTCACCTATCTGGACGATCGCCTGCGCCGTATCCTGAAGGAATTTGAAAGGCGTTATCCCAGTAAAACCATTTGACACAGCCGAGAACGGGGACGTGTGCAAAAACCTGCCAACCGTCGGAATTGCATTTTAATGCAATTTACGGAAACGGATGTATCGGTCCGCCGGAAATGGCGTCGGAAACGGACAGCATACGAAAACAGAGCTGCACTCCCATCAGAGGAATGCAGCTCTTATCTTATTCTATTCTATCCTTGTTGTACGCGCTTTCACTTCGCCGCGGCTTTATTTCAGCGTTACGTCCCAGCCGGCCAAATACCGCTTGAGCAGCACGACGTCCTTGAGATTCGTCTCGCCGTCGCCGTTGACGTCCATGTTCAGCGTGCAGCAGCGCGCGTCCCAACCGCCGGCCAGCATACGCGACAACAGCACCACGTCCGCCAAATCCACTTCGCTGTCCCCGTCGGCGTCGCCGCTGATCGTCTTTGTCGTGTTATAGTCGATCGGCGTATAAACGGCTTTGATCGTCACGCCGCCGATCACGAGCGAATACGGCTCCCAAGCGCCGGTGTAGCCCTTCTTCTTCGGGACGGGCGGCAGGTCGATCGACTTCTGGCCGTAGGTGTAGGGGATCTCCATATAGACCTCGCCGTCCACCATCAGCGTCGCGATATACTCGATCGGCGTATAGATCGCGTGGATCGTCACACCGCCGATCACGAGCGAATACGATTCCCATGCGCCGGTACAGCCGTCCTTCTTCGGGACGGGCGGCAGGTCGATCGACTTCTGGCCGTAGACATAGGGGATCTCCATATAGACCTCCCCGTCCACCATCAGCGTCGCGATATACTCGATCGGCATATAAATCGCGTGGATCGTCACGCCGCCGATACCCAGCGAATACGATTCCCATGCGCCGGTACAGCCGTCCTTCTTCGGGACGGGCGGCAGGTCGATCGACTTCTGGCCGT
>JAFSYP010000126.1 GCA_017449935.1 Clostridia bacterium | reverse complement strand
GGCTCGAACCGTCGACCTCTAGCGTGACAGGCTAGCGTTCTAACCAACTGAACTACCGGGCCATTTTCCTGGTGGGAACAACAGGGCTCGAACCTGTGACCCCTTGCTTGTAAGGCAAGTGCTCTCCCAGCTGAGCTATGCTCCCACATCGCGCCGCGTACATCGGCGACGCAATATACTATACTACATTACAGGGAAAATGTCAACAGTTTTTTGAAATATTTTCAGATTTATTTTCACGGTTTTTACAGTCCCATGTCATGTTTATGTATCTGTCGCAAAGCTCAGTACCGCAGCAGACGGCCGATCTTGATCTTTTGCAGCAGCGTAAAGGGAATCGTAAAAGGCTTAACGGAGAACAGAAGCGTCATCGCCAAAGATATTCCGAATACGGCTGCGATCCCCCACTCGCTTTCAAACCACTCATACCAGTTGTAATGCAGCTCCGCAAGATACACAAACCTGTGCAGAATATAGACGGAAAGAGACTGCGCGCCGAGCGAAGTATAGGCGACACGCCCTCTTGGGATCAGGCTTAAAAATGCAGCGCCCAAAATCATCGCGCATACATAGAACGCAAGACGCGTCGTCCAAAGAAGGCCGAAAGGAACATCCCGAATGCCTTCGATCGTTTCATAACTGAAATTGCAGGTCATCAGTTTTCCGATGCCCGTTTCCGGAACGGCGGCAAACATCCAGATGATTGCGGCGCTAAGCAGCAGCAGCGGAATTCTGATTTTCCATGAAAACAGCTTATTGATCACACGCTGCGTACAGTAATACCCGCAGAGGAAGAACGGAAAGTGCACGAAAACACGGGACAGCGCCATAAAATTCGCGCACTGCACCTCATAGCCGATATACAATGCGGTCGCTGTAACCAACGGTATCATTACGGCGCCTTTGAACCGAGCAAAATACGGCAGGATCAGGTGCCAAAGAATCAGACACTGCAAGAACCAGAGAGAGCTGCGCGCGTTTGTAAGACTGAAACGGAATTTTTCGCCCAGCACGAACCACTCGAACATGCTCACGGCAAGTTGTGCAAACAGGAAAAGAATGATATAGGTAGACGTGCGCTGCACCTTGATCGTCCTGTCCGCCGCGATATAGCTCTTGGCGAAAAAGCCGGAGATAAAAATGAACGCAGGCATATGAAACGTATTGATCGTCAGCCAAAGCACGCGAACAGACGGGAAATCCGTCTTCAGCGGAGAAATATAATGCGCAAGAACCACAAGGAAGATCAGTACAAATTTCGCGTTATCAAAATAGTACAGCCTGCCCTTTTCGTTGGACAACTCCCTGTTGTTGTAGAGCGATAGCGTCATGCATGTACCTCATCTTGTTTCTTCGGGCCGAGCAGCCGGCGTTCAAGCTCCTCGGTCGGGATGTTCTTATAACTGCCGAGATCATAGTGATAGATGAAATGATGCGATTTGCGCAGTGTTTCGGGCGGCATTTTCATATAATTACCGAAGTGACAGATCAGATAATCCTCCCAATGCCGCATCGTAGGCATCTCGTATCCCTCAAAGTCGATCATAACAGGATCTCCCCAGAATTCCTTCGGGAAACGTTCCTGCTCATAAGTATAGATACTCGCGGGAAGACATACCCAGCTTTGCGTTTTATTGCAGTCGTATCGCGCGGCCCAGCTGTGCCAGCGCCACTTCAAAAACCAGCGCGGCATCATTCTGGCAATCACGCGTTTGAGAATAATCATCTGCACGTCGCGGGATGCGGACATGGGCGGGATCGGCCGTGCGCGTTCCAACATCCAAAAACGCCAGAAGCGCGTCTTATGCTCATGTCTGCGTCTTTGACGTTCGTCGTCCGGGCTGCCGTCGAGGGCCAGAATGTCAAGGAAAATCCCGCCGTTTCTCCACATCGTATCAAACCGCGTGTCGCGGTACTCAATGCGGTTATGGCAAAACGGCACGCAGTCTTTGTCGAGCTTCATGTCCGCAGGAAGCTCCCGCTGTGCGATCTTGAGAAACTTCTCATAATCCGGACGAGGCATTGTAATATCCATATCATCGTCCCACGGAATAAAGCCCTTATGCCGGATCGAACCGAGGATCGTTCCGCCGGCAAGATAGTAACGAAGGCCGTGCTTTTTACAGATGCGCTCAAACTCCAGCATGAGATTAAGAACCATCAATTGGATCTTGCGCACATCTGCCGGATCGATCTCCACTACCTTTCGTTTCAGCAGGCGCTGTCTTCCGTGCATCTGTATGTATTTTTTCAAATGATCTGCCGCACGGCTCGGCAAAAGCAGCAGCTTGCCGAGAATTCCGTGCTGCGAATACGGCCGCATCTTCCAGTCGTAGTATTTCATCGCGCGCTGTAATCCCGGATGCGCTTTTGTGCGGGAATAACGTGCATTTTCCAGGTTGTAGGATCGGAACGCCTGAAATGCATTGGAGAAAAAAGAATCGCCGTCAGCCGTCATGGAATCGCGCAGACAGAGTTCTATCGGCATCACATTCATTAAAATATGACAGATCTGCGCTTCAGTCAAACGAATGTCCGGATAATAATCTGCGATTTGTTGAACGGACAATCCGCAGGCGGCAAGCCTTGCGACAGTGTCTGCATAACGGACAGTCCGTGCGCGATACTGTTCGATATCCTGTTTTTCATAGGATCTGAAAACATCTTCGCGCATCTGCAGCCGAATAGCATCCTGCTGACCGACAGCGCTGTCACGAAATGCGCCGACAATATCGGCAAAACCGACTCCGCTGCCGAGCAGTACGCCAAAGATCTTCTGCGGCGAAACGCCCATACAACGCAGTGTGCGGACGGCGTCCGCCGGACGCATCGAACGGACTTGTCCGGACAAGCGTGAATACTCTTCAGCATCCGCGGACAGACCCGCAAGATACTCTTCATAAGTTGCTGACAGCATTTTATCCCATTCGTCAGCCTGCGACGCGCGGTATGCCGGATCAAGCAGCGCGCGAACTTTTTCGGAATATGCTTCACACCGTTCAACAGGCATAAAATACAGCATCTGCTGAACCAATTCGTTTTCCTCTGTTGCCGGAAGATGAATACAGGGAAAAGAATCTTCGCGGTAATCCGCATCTTCCAGCAGAATAGCGGGAATACCGGCGCTCATGCTCTCCATAACGGTCTCCGGAACAGTGATCAGATGACCGTATGTGATGCTGACGTCCGCCTCACGAAGAAAGCGCAAGGGTTTCAAAACGTCTGTTTCGATCGAGATATACTCGTTCAGCTCAGTTTCCCGAATGTCGCGCACAAGATCGAGAAGCACGGGACTCTTGCGCACACCGACCGGAACGATCGTCATATGTGCGTCGGGATACTGCGCATGTACGCGTGAAAAAGCCGTGATCGCCGTTCGCGTGTTGCGGCCGGCGTATGTTGTGTAATATACATATCGTCCGCCCTGAAAGCCGGCCGCGCCGACCTCTTTGTCATAATACGGGAAATAGAACGGTAAAAAAACGCATTTCTTTGCGCCAAGACCACGGATCATCTGACAATCCGTTTCAGAGTGCGAGACAACACAATCGGCGTTTCGGATCATATATGCACAGCTCATGGAGAGCTTTTCCGAACCGGTGCCGACATAATACAGCGGAGAGCGGTCTGTATCAAAAATAATACAGCGGCCCAGACGCTGCGCCGTCTGAAAGAACTGGATCGTTTTGGCATAGACGTCTCCGGCGAAAATGACCGTATCCGCCGGAATCTCACTGACGATTTTGAAGAACGCTTCCTCTGTAGAATAGCCGCGCGTCTCATACACATCAATCGAGTACCGTTTGAGAGAATCACTGCTGACGTAATCATCACCGTTTGGCTCTGCCTGCGTGATCAGATGCACCTGTCTGCCGTGTTTCTCCAGCGCGGCAATCAGCGACGCAAGCGACTGAAATGCACCGCTTTGATGGAAGGCTCTGGCAAAAACGATCAGATCCTTCCCTGACTGCGGCATTTGATTCTGAATTGACATGTCTCTTTACCCCTTTTATCCGCGAAGCCGCTGCAACGCTTCGCTCAATGCGGCAAAATCTTCCAATGTGAATGTTTCCGCACGCACATTGGGGGAAAAGCCGAGCTCCGAAAGCGCCTGTTCCACCAGCGGTTTCGGCAGTCCCAACCCGGCGCTGACAGAATTGGCCGCCGTTTTCCGACGCTGTCCGAACGCTGCGGCAATCAAGCGGAAGAACGCCTGCTCGTCCGATGTTTCGACCGCCGGCCGCTCGCGCACCGTCAGGCGAATCACCGTACTGTCTACCTTCGGCGCCGGCATAAAGGAGCCGCGGGACACGGAAAACAGCTTTTCCGGCACGGCATAGTAATGCACCGCCGCAGTCAGCGCGCCCGAAAGACGCGAGCCGGGCTGCGCGCAGATGCGGTCCGCCGCCTCCTTCTGCACCATGACCGTGACGCAGGACAGTGGAAGACCGTTCTCCAGAAGAAACATCAGGATCGGCGACGTGATATAGTACGGAAGATTGGCGCAAACGCTCACGCGCATTCCGGAAAACTCCGATCGGATCACATCGGCGAGATCCGCTTTGAGGATATCCCCGTTGCGCACAGACACATTTTGAAAGTCCGAAAGCGTTTCGTCCAGCACCGGCAGCAGCCGGCTGTCCAGCTCGAAGCAGACGACCTTTTCAAACCGCTGCGCGAGTTCCTGCGTCAACACGCCGATCCCGGGGCCGATCTCGATCACACCCTGCGTATGCGCCCGGGCGCAGGCGTCCGCCATGCGCGGGCATACGGAAGGGTTCACCAGGAAATTCTGACCGAGCGACTTGGAAAACGAAAACTGATGCCGCGCAAGGAGCTCCCGGATCGAACCAATATCGGACAGATTCGTCATAGACGCACCAACCTACATTATCATTTCGTTTATTTTATCATAAAAAAACGCCTTCGTCAATCATAATAATTGATCCGCCGCGAATCGGTGACAAACAAAAAGGCTTCTCCTCCGTCTAAGCGAAGAAAAAGCCCATGTATCCCGGCGCCGCGGTGCACAGCGGGATCTTCCGGTGATTCAAGCGGTCGGGATGACCAGCATACGCGCTTCCGGGATCGTCTCCTCCGTGAGCGCGTTTTCATCCAGGATCGCCTGTACCGTCGTTTTGTACCGGCGGGCGACGTCCCATACCGATTCCCCTGCGTCCGCGTAATAAATCGTCAGCGCGGCCGGCGGCGCATCCTCCGACGGATCGACCGAAGCGTCCAAAAGCACACGCCGCGTTTCCTGCTGATAGACCGTTCCGCACACAAAAGCCTCCATGCGCACTTCGGCGCAGCCGTCCGAAGTCAGCACGCCTTTACACGCGCTGATCTGAACATTCGGGCTGCATACCGCGCACTGTGTCCCCTCCGCGGCGATCTTACGGAACGCAAACGCGATCTGCTTTTCGGTATAGACGCCTTCCCCCTGTTTGTTGCGGCAAAGGAAGCCCAGCGTCGTCGTGCAGTCCGTCACGGCCGTGTCGCCGTCCATGCGGAACGAGGCCTGTACCGGTCCGCGCTGTACGTCAAGGATCTGTGTGACGTCTTCGCCGAGCGCATCGACCGTCTGCTTGACTGTGATCGTTTCACGGATCGTTTCCGAAAACTGCAAAAACGTAATATCCCCATACTGCGGGCGGATCGTCCCGGACGTGGAATAGGCGTCCGAAACGGTCTGCGTCTGCATAAAAACGCCGGACCGCACAGACGCTTCGACACGCAGCGCGATCTCCAAAAGTCTTTGCTCACCGCCGCCGTCCGCCTTCGGCGTGACCTCCATACTGACGATCCGCAGAACGACGTCATGCAGATTGTTCTCCGCCAGCCCCTGCGCCTGAACGATCTGGCTGACAGGCATGGTATGACGGAAGCAGACATAATCACCGTCGTCATCCGGCGCATACAGGATTTCCGCCGTTAATTCGCCTTTGATCAGGAGCTTGTCTTTGACCGCCTTAACGGTATCCGTCCGAACGGCCGCGTCCGTGCGCAGTATCCTGCCGACCGAAGGATTCTCGCCGCCGACCTCCACGACCTCGCTCATCGCAAACGGCGTGACGGCCAGCGCCGCAAGATCCCACGTCCGGACATTTTGCGTGCGCAGCTGCACGGTCGGGTCCTGCGTACCGGTCACAAGCGACACGCTGCGCTTGCCGTACGCGCAGATTCGAACGGATACAACGCCATGCACGAGCGCACGTCTTTGTCCGGTGGCGCGGCAGTTGACGAAATCCGTCTGCGCCGAAGCCGAAACACAGGCCTGCGGATCGTCGCAGGAAAACGGCGCGGAACGGCTGATCGGAAACGTCTGTTCAAACGACGTGATGCGTTTATCCTCGGACATATACACCATACGGAATACGCCGCCGCCCTCTGCCGTAACGCGATCCGTCCCGACGCTGACCGCATGAAGATTTGCCTGCACGCTGCATTTGAGAATGCGCTGGATGTCCGGATAATACTCCGGGAGATTGAGATCCAGATCAAACGGGTTCTCCACGGCAGTGTCAAGCAGCTTTTCCTCCGTCCCGATCGGGATCGTCAATAGATTCAGTTCCATCGTTCTGTTCTCCTTTCATGATGTCACATAACTAATATGCACACCCTGTCCGGGATAGAACGGATAGATAAAAAACTCCGCGTTTCCAAATCAGAAACACGGAGAATAGACCTGATCCGGTCAAGGCAAAACAAATACAGGCTGCGTCCTTTCCGAACCGGAAGGTATAATTCGAGGCAGAAGCATCGCATAGACCTCGCTCGCCCGATACTCGGCGAGAAACGTACGCGCCGCCGCGTCATCCGAGCCGTCGATCTGCGACGGATTCGTGATGATCGGAATATCCGCCGTTTGCTTCATCTCATGCAGCAGCTCTTTCCCGCGCCGACCGATCGCCAGAACGCGCAGATACGGCACGTCCTGCGGAATGTCCGCGCTGTCGATCCGCAGCAAAGCGGACAGTACGATGCGGCGCAGACGCGCGTGCGAATACCGCTTCGTCTTTGCCGACGCGAGCAGCTCTTCCATTGAGGACGCGCGCTTCGCGGCGTCAAGAATACGGTTTTCCAACCCCTCCGAAACGTCCGGCAGCCGGGCGATCTGCTCTGCCGACATGGAACGCAGGCGAAGGATGAGCGCGCGCTCCATACAGCGCAGCGAAGCCGGCGCACGGCCGTCGCGCATTTCCCGGCAAAGCACCTCGGCGCTCTGTGCGGGGCAGTACGATAATACGTCGGGCGAAGACAGATTCGCGCGAATATGGGACGCCGAAGCAAATCCCGATTCCGGGACGCCGTCGTGCATTCCGATGCGCTTCACCGCCAGAAGCTCTGTGCGAAAACCGCAGCGTTCGGCCGCGACCGCGTATTCCACGGCGAGCGTGTCGTTCGGCATACGCAGAAGCTCCGCCGCTTCGCTGTCCAGCGCGCGCACAGCTTCCTCCCGCGCCTTGGCGAACAGCATCCCGGAGCGCAGCAGCGATTCCGGAATTTTCAAATTATCCACGATCCGCGCCGCACGCGCGATCCTGTCCGCGTCGCCGCACTCGCTGCCGAACGACAACATCTGCGCAAGACCGGTATGCTTGACGACGGAAACCGCGCCCTGCGCAAAACGCTGCGCACCCGCCGTCGCCCAATATACAGGCAGCTCCAGCACCAGATCCGCACCGCACCGCACGGCAGCCTCGGCTCGCGCCCATTTGGAAAACGCCGCGGGCTCCCCGCGCTGGACGAAGCTGCCGCTCATGACCGCTATAACGGCGTCAACGCCTGCCGCCCGCGTCTTTTGCAGGTGGTAGGCGTGACCGTTGTGAAATGGATTGTATTCCGCGATCACTGCGGCTGTATACATGTTCAGCTCTCCCCCAAATGAAGGAACGTCTGCCGCAGCTTTTCGACGCTGCGCTTGTTGACAAGCCTGCCGGCGTCGCCGTTCAGATCGGCGGCATAGAAGTTTTGGTCATACGGGATCAGTTTGAGCGTCATCGTCTCAAAGCCCTTGCGCGACGTATGATACGTCACCGTCACTTCCGCGGTCTTCGCGTCTGGGACCGTTTCCGCATATCCCTCCGCCTGCATGGTCTGGATCACGGTAAAGAAGTCGTTGAACTGCACCGGCGTGATCTGCTTGCCGTCCAGCGTATACTTAACAGACTCCTTGCTCTCGTCGTCCTTGCTTCGGCTGATGCGGATCACGGAGGTCTTGCCGTCGATCGTCACATCCATCGACTGCACGTCGGTCGTCTGCACGGCGCAGACGTCCGCGACGCGAAGCGACGAATAATCGAAATCGCGAAGCGTCTGCAAATAGTCGGGCGAAATCAGGTACACCACATCGGACTGATCCGTCATGGCGTACAGCTGTCCGTCCTTTGCGGTATTGCCCACGGACAGCGTCAGCTTCTCTTCGTGCGTGACGGTCTCGGTGATCGGCTGATCCTCTTCATCCAATTCGCCCGTATCCTTTTCTTCGGACACGGTGTATTCAAACAGCGCTTTCAGCACGGGATGATCCAGGCCGTACGATGCCAGCTTTTTCTTGTCTGCCTTATAGGCTGCGCACCCGTCCGACGAAAAGCCGACCGCGTCTCCTACAAGCTCGCGCGCCGTAACGGAATCCGCGGGCGTTTTTTTGTCAAAAAACCATGTGAATTTGTCGCTGTAAACCGATGCAAGCCCGTCTTTTGACTGAAACAGTTTTGTGGTTTTATCATCCAGCGTCAACGTCAGGCCGTATACGGTTTCGGTTGAAATGCTGTCCATCGGCTCCACGTCGGCAAGATCGGACAGATCATAGTCGAAATCGTCCAGAAGATCGCCGGAGATCAGGTAGATCTTATCCGTTCCGGCGACGTTCATATAGTACGAACCGCCGAAGCTGTTGTAGTTGCCGAGATAGTATATAACGCTGCTGCCGTCCGCCAGACGGAAAACATACGCGGTCTCCGGCTCCGAAAGTCCGTACTCCGCAAAATCGTCCGGATTTTCGCTGATGAGCCGCAGCGCGGAGAGTCCCGCTGCGTCGTCGACCATTTTGGCCGCTATATCCTGTTTGACCGGGAACGAACGGTCGGCGTCCAGCTTCCACGTTTCCCCGTCCTTGACAAGGGAGATCGTTTCGTCTCCGCAGATATACTCCACGCCGACGACCGCATCGGACCGCATCGCCTGTACCGGCACGGTTTCGGCGTCCGCGTCCGTATCTTCCCCGGTATCATCCTTCAGAAAATGCGCCGCGGCAAAATATCCGCCGATCAGCACGATCGCCGCCGCAAGCAGGATCAGCAGTTTCTTCCCTTTGTCCATCAGCGCTTTCTCCTCTTGACAAACACGACGATGCCCCAAACCAGAACAGCGAGAGGAAGCAGAACGATCAGCAGCGCGCCCCACAGGAACAGATGGGAATCGTTGATCTCAAGCCTGCCCGTATCGTTCAGAGATTTCGTTTCGACCACGGAATCCGTCTGCTCCAGATCGCACATCCATTTGAGCGAATTGAGCAGCAGATTGATGTTGCCGGCGTATCCGGCGTACGTCGCATCCATGAAATACGGCGTCGCGAACACGACCGCGTGCGCCGTCTGATCGCCGACTGTTTCGGTCACGGCAAACGCCACGTTGAACGGGCCGTCCTGATCGTCGGGCGCTTTTTCAGCGGAGGAATTCTCCGTATCGGTCCTGGAAAATGCGGTATCGGACGTGTGCATCAGCACGGTAACGTCAAGCGTGCCGCGCAGCGACTTCGATACGGACATCTCGCGGACGATCGGATAGTAGACGTGATACTTGCCGTTGATGATCGGATCGGTGATCTCATGGCTTTCGAGCGTAGGCACAAGATAATTCGGATAGGAATAGAAGGACGACGTATCGCCTTCGATCACAAAACCATCGCCGTTTTCGACGCCGATCTCCGAGAGCAGCGCGTCAAAGTTCGGCGTTTTCCCTTTCAGCGCTGCGGGAACCATCGAAGACACAAGCAGACTGCCGCCCTTGCCGAAATACTCCAGCACGGCGTCTTTTTCCGTGTCGGTGATGTCGGTATCAGGCGAGAGCAGCAGCAGACACGCGCAGTCCTCCGGCACCGTCTTCTTGAGCATGAGATCCAGTTCGTTCAGCTCGATATTCTCCGCGGCAATCGCGGACTCGACTTCGGAAGCCAGATCGTATTCGCCGTGGCCGGTGAGCGTATAGATTTTCGGCAGCACGTCTTTCGTCACATAATCCAGCGCGCCGGTGATCTCGCGTTCGCCGCTGAACTCATCCGGAGAAACCTGCTGGCCATAATAGGCGTACATCTGCATTTCATCGCTGTACCCCATGATCCGGTCGTAATCCACGACTTTGCTGCGCTTGCCGCTGACAAAGATCAGGCTGTTTTCGCTCAGCTGATCCGTCGTATACTTCGACGCGATCTGCGAGATCTGCGGGTCACGTTCTTCCACGCGGATATGCTTGTTCAGATCGGCATACCGCTCCAGAAGCTCGGCAAGACGCGCGTCGCGATTCGACGCAGTCGTCAGATGATAGACCGTCACATCGTCCTTCAGACTCCTGACGACGTCCTTGGAATGCTCGGTCAAGGTATAGAGATCGTTTGAGCTGACGTCAAACTTTGTCCATTTGCCGGGGATAGTTCCGACGATCAGATTCGCGACGATGACGATCACCAAAGCGATCGCACACACAGCCAGCGAATAACTGCCGGCCTTCAGGCTTTTGGACGCCAATGCCTTTCGGACGTTTTTCTTTTCTTCGGGATTACGCATCAGCTCCACCTCCGTTTCTCCATCGACTGTACCGTGAACACGAGGAACAGAACCGCCACGGTCACAAAGTACAGAGCGGATTTGAGATCGACCAGCCCGTCCGCAAAGGAATAGAACCGTTCATACACGCTCAGCACGCCGAACACCTTCGGAAGCAGTCCCTCCAACAGCGTCGGCTTGAGGAAGCTGATCACGATGATCGGTACTTCCAGCACAAAGAAGACGAGCCATCCGGCCGTTTTGCTTTTGGTCACAAAGAACACGAGCAGAGAAAGCAGCAGGATCAGAAACGCGAAAACGATCGCCGTCACGCCGGACGTACCCGACAGCATTTGCGAAAGCTGTCCCATCAGATACACGAACAGGATCGCGATAAAACTGATCACCGCGGAAACGATCTGGTTTTCTGTCAGAGAGGACATGAACATGCCGATCGCAATCAGCGCGCTGCCCAGAAGGAAGAACGCGCCGGCGGCGACAAAGACCGCGGAAAAGGAAAGATAGCCGGACGGGTCGTACAGGTGCACAAGGAAAGGATAAACACACGAAACCAGCACCGGAACGGCAAACACACAGAGCATCGCAAAGTATTTGCCGAGAACGACCTGCGTCATGGAAACGGGCAGAGAATACAGAAGCTGATCTGTCTTCTGCCGCCGCTCCTCCGCGATGGAACGCATCGTCAGGACCGGAACAGCGATCAGGAAGATAAAGGAGCAGTTGTAGTAGGCATACTCATAATGCGGCGACGAATTGGCAAAGCAGATCGCATAGACGTACAGTCCGATCACCACCAGAAACAGTGCGACGAACAGACAGCCGATCATGCCGCGAAAATAGGAGCGCAGTTCCTTTTTAAAGATTGCCGTCATCGGTTTCCCCTCCTTCCTGCTGTACATCATCGGTCGGATCGTCAGGCTGCGGATCGCTTACCGTCTGCCCTTCGTCGGCGTCCGACGGCGTATTGAAAAGCTCGTGCGCGTCGTACGCACTGCCGATCGAGCCGTCCAGCAGCGCCTGCGCATCGACTTCAAGCGTCTGCTCCGGTTCGGGTTCAGCGATCTGCGGCACGGCAGGATCTCCGACCAGTTCCATAAACACGTCTTCAAGGCTTGCGCGGCTTTCTTCCAGCCGAAGCAGCAGACAGTTGTTTTGCAGCAGCGCGAGCGAAATGGATTCCAGAACGTTCACGCCGCGTTCGCACGTCACGATCACGTCCACAACGCCGTCGTCTTTTACTTCGCTGATATTCACGTCCGACACGCCCTGTACGGAAAGAAGCGCATTGGCGATCGCGGTCGGATCGCCCTTGACAGATGCGTTCAACACCGGCTTCACGGCAAAACGGCTCTCCAACGCCTGCGGCGTATCCTCCGCCACGAGCTTGCCGTGGGAGATTATGAGGATTCTCGAGCAGATCTCGCTGACCTCGGAAAGGATATGACTGCTGAAAATGACGGTATGGTCGTTCGCAAGCGATTTGATGACGCCGCGGATCTCCACGATCTGCGCCGGATCAAGACCGACCGTCGGTTCGTCGAGGATGATGACCTTAGGATCGCCGAGGATCGCCTGCGCCATTCCCACACGCTGTTTATATCCTTTAGAGAGATTCCGGATAAGACGGTTCTGTACGTCCAGTATACCGACCTTTTCCATCACGGAATACACGGCGTCGGCGCGGTCTTTTTTGCCTACGCCTTTCGCCTGCGCGACAAAATCCAGATACTCGACAGGCGTCATATCCGGATACAGCGGCGGCTGCTCCGGCAGATACCCGATCAGCTTCTTTGCTTCACGCGCATCCTTATAGATGTCGTGTCCGTCGATGCGCACCTCACCCGACGTCGCGGCAAGACAGCCGGTGATGATGTTCATGGTTGTGGATTTGCCGGCGCCGTTCGGGCCGAGAAAACCGTAGATCTGTCCACGGTCGACCGTGAAGCTCAGGTCGTCCACAGCCGGATGGTCTGCGTACTTTTTCACAAGGTTTCTGACCTCAATCAATTGAATTCCTCCCGTCAGAATAGTTTTCTATTTCTGCTATTATAGACCTAATAAATGAATAATGCATGAACAAACGCAATATAATTCATGCGCGTCCGGTAAAATCCGAAACGGTGCCCGCTGTACGGGTATCCCACGGTTCAAAACCGCAGCGCAGCGCCGGCGAATTGTCCGCGAGCGTGAAGTCATGGTTCTGTACATCGTGGAACCACGGGTCGGCAAAAACGGCGTTGGTATAGTGCCCGCGCAGACGCATCCGCGCACGGCTCCAGAGATCGGGCCAAAAATCCGTGCCGCCGTCCTCCACGCGTCTTGCGCTGCGAACCCACTCGCCGCGCACCGTGTCCCAATACAGATTGCCGTCCTCCAGCCACTTCTGCGTTTTCACATTGACAAACATCGCGCGGTCGAAGCCGACGACGATATTGCGTTCAAACACAGCGGAGACATGCTCCTCCACGCGGGAAATGCGCAGCTGTCCCATCTCGTTGCCGGCAATAATATTGTTGCGCACCACGTTCTCCCTGCCGTAATGCTGATGGAACCCCTGCGAGGCGCAGGCATAGACGAGGTTCTTTTCCACAAGAATGAACGACGAGCCTTCGTCGAGATAGATCCCCCAGCCGCCGTAGCCGCCCACGCCGGGATCGGCCGCGACGTCGTGGATGACGTTGCCGGAAATGACCGTGCCGGGCTGGACGCCGAGCGTATAGATCCCGCCCATATCCGACAGCCAGCCCTGTCCGATGTCATAGATCAGGTTGTCGCAGATGCGGTTGTCGCGCGGGATGTTTTCGGAGTATCCCCAGTTCCAGCCGACGGAGATCGCCGTATAATATCCGTCTCGGATCTCGTTATGCGCTATTGTGAGCGTGCGCGCATGTGTGGAAAAGACGCCGATGGCGTTTGCCCAGCTGCGTCCGTACCGTTCAATCAGACAGTCCGTGACCGAGATCCTTTCGGACGTCCGTTCGTTGTCGACGGCTTGTCCGCTGATATAGACCGCGTTGCCGCCGATACCGCAAAAATGCGAACGTGTCACTTTCGCGTCCTGTACGTTGTCTCCCAGACGAAGCGCGGAAAAACCGATGTTACGGAACGTACACGCGTCGAACGTGACGTCCTGCGCATTCCGCACCGTTATACACGCCGGCGTGCTGTACGCCGCCTGCGGATGCTCCAGTCCCGGATGGAAATCGTTCAGCTCTTTCGGCAGCAGCGGATGCCAGCCGGTATTGCAGAATGTGATCCCTTCAAAGGCGACGCCGTTCGCGCCGTCCAGAGTCAGCAGCTTTTCCGTGTCGGCCGAATACAGCGTCGTATTCTCCGGCGTCTGTCCCGGCAGCGGAATATAATACAGCAGCTTCCGTGCGCGGTCGAGATACCACTCGCCTGGTTCGTTCAGCGCCTCAAACACATTCTCCAAAAAATAGCGGTCGCCCTTATGCGGAGACATGGAACAATACTTTGTACTCGTCACGATCCCTGTCTGCGCGTCGTAGGATTTCAGCGGCAGCATTTCGTCTTTCCAGTAATGGAACAGCCGCACAAGGATATCCTGCGGATTTCGGTACTCCGGCAGTCCGCGCAGATCCCCGCTGTCGGCGACAAACGCACATTCGCCGAGCATATAGTCTTTCCAAGGGGTATTCTCTTCCGTATACAACGCGCCGTCCAGACAGGTATCTTTGACATACAGATACCCGCTTTCTGGATAACGCGTGCGGCGCACGGCTTGTCCGTCTTCGCCGTACAGCGCCGAAAAGAGCGAATCGACGGGACGAACCCATGCTGAAACGCCGTTGACCTGCGTCGTTTCCCAGCCGCCGCGGATCGCGCTGCCGCCGGATAAACAGACTTCCTCGCCCGGATAGGCGCAGTACGTCACGCCCGTCGGATCGTTCTTGTCAAATCGCAGCGTTTCCCGGATCGGATACGTTCCGCCGTGCAGCCAGACCACAGAGCCGTCCGAAACGCCGCGCTGTGCCGAAAGCCGGCGTTTCGCCTCGGCGATCGTTTGCAGCGGCGCATCCGGCGAACCGACAGCCGAATCGTCGCCGTCCGGCGACACAACCAGATCATGCGCGCCGAACGCAAATTCCCGCGTACGGATCGGCTGCTTGCGTACTTCGGGAAGGTCCGAAAAATGCGGCTCCGTCTTACCGAAGCGCATCGTCTGCGCCGCGGTCGTCAGACTCATCAGAATCGAAAACAATATACAAAGCGTCTTTTTCAAAAAGGAACCTCCAATATTTTTAAAAAACACTTGAAAAACTTCATCAATATTTATATAATAGTACAGCTAAATGAATTTTTCAAGAATAATTTGGAGATTTGGAGGATCTTATCGTGAAAATTCTCGTCATCAACGCAGGAAGCTCGTCTTTAAAGTACCAGCTGATCGACATGGAGACCGAATCCATGATTGCAAAAGGCATCTGCGAGCGCATCAACAGCGCTTCGGGTGAGCTGGGAGAAGTGACCGCCAAGACGGCGGACGGGCGCAAAGCCGAGTATTCCGTAGAGTTGCCCAACCATACGGCGGCTTTTATGGAAGTCAAAAAGAATCTCACCGGCGGCGAATGCAAGGTCATCGACAGTCTGGATGAGATCGCGGCGGTCGGCCACCGCATCGTCCAGGGCGGCGCTCTGTTCAACAAGAGCGTGCTCGTCACCGAGGAAGTCATCGCCGGCATCGAAAGCCTGATCGACCTCGCTCCGCTGCATAACGCCGCGCATATCCAGGGCATCCGCGCATGTATGGACGTCTTCGGCAAAGAAGTGCCCGAGGTCGTCGTGTTCGACAATGCATTCCATTCCACCATGCCGGAAGAGTCCTTTATGTTCGCGCTTCCTTATGAATACTACGAAAAGTATCAGGTGCGCCGCTACGGCTTCCACGGCACGTCGCACCGCTACGTCAGCGCCCGCTGCGCCGAAGTGATGGGCAAGCCGATCGAAGAATTGAAGATCGTTACCTGCCATATCGGCAACGGTTCCTCCATCACCGCGGTCAAGGACGGCAAGGTCCTGGACACCTCGATGGGCCTTACTCCTCTCGACGGCTTCATGATGGGCACGCGTTCGGGCGGCGTCGATCCCTCCGCCATCATCTATCTGCAGCAGAAGGAAGGCTGGACGCCCGCTGAGACGGACACCATCCTCAACAAAAAGTCCGGCGTGTTCGGCATCTCCGGCGTTTCCAGCGACGACCGCGATCTGATCGCGGCGACGAACGAAGGCAATCACCGCGCCGAGCTTGCCAGAAAGATGCAGCATTACCAGATCCGCAAATTCATCGGCTCCTACATCGCCGCGATGGACGGCGTGGACGCGATCGTCTTCACCGGCGGCGTGGGCGAAAACGCTGTGGATATGCGCGCAAATGTCTGCAATAACCTGTCGTTCCTCGGCATCAAGATCGACGAGGCGTTCAACGCAACGCTCGTCAAGGGCAAGGAAGGCGAGATCTCCACGGCCGATTCCAAAGTCCGCGTGTTCGTTCTGCCGACCAACGAAGAGCTCGTCATCGCCAGAGATACGCAGGAGATCTACGAATCCCTGCAGAAATAAACCGTTCCCAACGCCATAAACCGCACACGAGAGGCTTTTCTTGCCGGAGAAAGGCCTTTCTTCTTTTTTTGAAAAGCGCAAACGCTTTTGTAATATTTTTTAACCTTTTCGTTACCAAATCCGGCAGAATCGTTCATAATTGCATGGTATACTAAATGCAGAAAGAGAGGGATCGAAATGTCAAAAAACGGTGTTGTTCTGGTATGTGTCACGCCGCAGCATTCGTGCAGGCATCTGATCGAATGCGGTCAGCGCTTTGCGCAGCAGCAAAACGCGGCGCTGCATATCCTGAGCGTTCTTCCGCAGCGGCAGTCGTTCGCCCCGGATTGGAGCGTCCTTGAATCCCTGAACGAATATGCCGGGGAATTCGGCGCCGAGATGACCGTAACCTTCAGCGACTGTCCGTCCGACAGCGTTCTCAAAACGGTCTCGGAAACCGGCGTTTGTACGCTTTTAACCGGTTTTCCCGGAAAAAACAGCACACACTTTGTTTTTGACCTACACGGAAAAATCCCGCAGATCCCGCTGTGGATGGTCGACAGCGACGGCACTGCGTATACCATAGGGCACGCGGCGCAAAGCGAGCTGCAGATCATTACCGACGGTACGTTCCGCATCCCGCTGCCGACACACCCGCAGTGATTCCTTTCCGCCGCATCCTTTCGGATGCGGTCTTTTTTTGTATTTTGCTTGCAATATGCGCATACACAATGTATAATACTATATAACAGTCAGAAAGGCAGGACAAAAGATGAAAACCAAATCGAAGATCATCCTTATCATTTGCATCGTTCTTGCAGTGGCCGCCGTAGCGATCGGCGTGCTGTACGGCATATATGCGCGCAAAACGACCACGCCCGAACTGCAGGAAGAGAAGCTCTATATCAACCCGATAAATTACAGCACCGTCTACGTCGTCGGCCAGCCGCCCTATACCGACAAGACGGTTTTCGACACAAAGATCGGGATCGAATACTACTGGCTGCTCAACCACACGGGCGGCAACGGCATGGAGATCCTGCTGCAGTGCAGCAAGGACGGTCACCTTGTCGTGATGAGCGAACCGCTCCCCGCGCTCAGCAACGCACAGGACCTTTACGGCAAGGACGTCAAGGTCAGCGATCTGACGCTCGACGAGCTGAAAAAGATCAACATGGCATACAACTTCCGCGATAAAGACGGCGTGCAGATCTACGTCAACTATACGGACAGTATGCTGGACAACGTGTCTGTGCTCACACTGGACGAGCTGCTGGATTATTTCAAGGCGCCGAACCGCATTACGGTCAAGCTCTTCCTGCGTTTCCTCGACGAAAGCCAGATCCCGGATATACAAAAGGCCGTGACGGATCTGTATGAGGCGATCGAATCGCGCTCGATGCAGGAAAACGTCATCTTTTGTCCGCAGAGCAGCAAAACGGCCGCCGCCGCGGACGCCGCTTGTCCGGATCTGCCGCGCGCCGCAACAAACGACGAAGCAAAAGCGCTGTACCGCGACAGCAAGTCCGCAAGCACGAACGACGCGTTGCCGTATACCACAATCTATGAAAAAACCGACGCGCAATTCGCGAGCGAGAGTTTTATCCACTACGCGCGCAATCTCGGACTGGCGGTCGTGCTCACCGACGTACCGGCAAGCGACGTGCTGCAGCTCCGGCAATACGGCGTGACTGCCGTCGGCACGAACGAGATTCGCGAAGCGATCCAGCTGATCAACGACGCAGACGAGGCTGAGCAGTGATCGGAAACAACTGCCGGTTGATCTGCACCGCCGTCACGGCTGTGCCGTCGGAATAGACCAGATACTCAAATCGGTCTGTCTGCACTGAAAACACGGACTCCGGCGGTTTTTCCAGCACAGCCGTTATCTCCTGCGGTACGTCTTCCGACAGTGGCCGCGATAAGACGGTAAACGCGTTCCGGACCGTTTCGGCATACGCTTTGCCCGCCGGTCCGGTCACAACGGCAGTATGTACCGCGCCGCGTTCGTCCGTTTGCAGGCGGATCAGGACGTCCGCGCCATAGAGCAGGACTTCATCGTCCGCGCGTAAAAACGCGTTTTCTTCGCGCAGCTGCACTGTTTGAGACAAACGGTTGAACGCCTTGCAGAACAGGACCGGATCGGTCAGCGATTCGCGCATACAGGCGCAAAGGCAAAGCAGCAGCGCCGCCGCACACAGTATTTTGATTCGCATATTCTCATCCTCTCCGAGGACAATTCTATGACAGGTGGTTTCTATTTATGAAAGACTTGACCGTTTTTTTGGACGAATTCATGGAGAAAACAGGGTATCCCGAAGATTCCCGCGATACGTTTCGCGACATGAACCGCAAGCTGCTCGCTTCTTCGCAGACACAGGAACGGTTCGACGCGATCAACGCACAGTACCTGAGCGACGATCCGGCGCCGTTTTTCCCGGATCTTGACGCTTTGGGAGAATCGCTCGGCATACATAAATACACAAGCGAACTGTTTTTCTTTATGTATCGCGCGTGGTTCCTGCGTGAATCATACAGGGAAAAATGTATCTCCGAAACGGTTTTCTGGGACTCCATGACCGATCTGCGCGCAAAGCTGGTCGAATGCCGCGACGTTTACGGGATCAACGGTTCGTTTGTAGCTTCATGGTTCCACGGCTTCTTTGAAATGACGCGTTTCGCGCTCGGAAGGCTTCAGTTTGAAAAAACGGAGTATTCACGCGAGGAACCGTATACCTGCGCGGGACACAGCGTACAGGAGGACGACAAGCTCATCGGTATGCACATCCCTTCTTTGGGTCCGCTGACGGTTGATCTGATGCTCGACGCCTTCAAGCGCGCGTACAGCTTCCCGCTGTTTTCCGACGTACGCGTGCCGGGCACAGACTGGATGCCCTTCTGCTGCGGTTCGTGGCTGCTGTATCCGCCGCACCGTGATTTCCTGCCCGCACATTCCAACATTCTGAAATTCATGGACTGCTTCGATATCGTTGAATATACCGACAGTGAAGAATTCAGCGACAAATGGCGCGTATTCGGCAAGTACAAGGACGCCGCCCCCGCCGATCTGCCGCGCGACACTTCGCTGCGCCGCGCCTTTGCTGACCGCCTGCTGGCGGGACAAAAGACCGGCCACGGATGGGGCATCTTCTTCTTTGACGGTGAAAAGATCATTCGTCAAAGCCAAACGGAGGCGCTGTCATGACGGAGCTGATCGCGCGGATCACGCCTTTTATGGCGGATCGTTTTGTTACGGAACCGCTGACAAAAAAAGACGGCTTCGACCGGTATGAGATCGAGGCCGTCGGAGATAATATCTGTCTGCGCGGCAGCAGCAAATCCGCTGTTGCCGCCGCTTATTATCGCTATTTGCGCGACTATTGCAATATGGATCTGTCCCCCTGCGGCAATACGGAAGTCTACGCCGCGGGAGAGCCGATCGAACTTGCGGGCAAGGTCGAACAGTTCCTAACGCATAAGCTGCGTTATGCGATGGATTATGAGATCTACGCGAACGACGCATATGCGTGGGATCTGCGGCGCTGGGAATGGGAGCTGGATTATCTCGCCATGCAGGGCGTGAATCTGATGTATATGCCGATCGGTCAGGAGGCCGTTTGGTATTACGGCGCGCTGAAGCTGGGCGTCAACCGCGAGGACGCAATGGGCTTTTTGTCCAGTCCCTGCTATTTCCCGCTGCAGCTCGCCGGAATGATAGACTCCTATCTGCCCTTGACCGACACGAATTACCTCAAGGCACAGATCGAACTGGGCAAGAATATCCTTACCCGTATGCGTGAAGTTGGCATCGAACCGATCCTCCCCGCATTCAGCGGCCACGTCCCGCAGTATATCAAGGGCTATTTTCCGAAATCTTCGCTCTATTTTGTGACGCCGTATTCACAGTTTCCGTTCACCTACCGCGTGAATCCGGACGATCCGCTGTTCGCCGCACTGTCCAGGGCGCTGCGGGAAAAGCAGACGGAGTATTTCGGCACGGCAGAATACTATATGGCAGACCCGTTTCTCGGCGTCTCTCCGCGTGTGCGCAACGACCGGCTGTTTGCCGAAACGGGGAAAGCAATCCTTGCCGAGATAAAGAAAACGAATGAGAACGCCGTTTGGGTGCAGCACGGCTGCGACAAGACGGCTCTGCTCGTCGAGGACGTCCCTTCGGACTGCACGCTGATCCTCAACGCGGACAACAATCCGCAAATTGCGTCGCTCGGACGCCCGTACATCAGCGGGATCGCGTTCAACACGGGCGCGCATACGGTCCTATGCGGCGATGCGCTCGGCGTTCTGGAAAAGAGTTTTTCGGGAGACGCAGCCGGCCTCGGCGTGTTTTCCGGCTGCTCCTTCGCCAATCCTCTCTTTTCCGCCTGCGCATACCGCAGACTGACCGAGGACGCTTCGGCAGATCCCCTTTCGCAGTTCGTCCGGGAAGCGGTTCGCCGGTGGGGCAGCGACGAAGCGTGCCTGCGGGACGCCGCCGCGCTGTTGACAAAGAGCTGTTACGCGCCGGATTCCCCTGCCCTGCCCGTCGGTTCGATCCCCGCGACGCGTCCTTCGACGCAGATCGCGCATACCGCGCCAGGTGACACGCTGGCAGCGTATTATGAAAACTCCGACCTTTGCGACGCGCTCGAAAAGATGCTCTCGTCCGAGGGCGACTACACGGACGGCTATGCGTTCGACGTATGCGACGTCGCGCGGCAGATGCTATCGAACTACGCCAGACGCCTGTATGTCGCCGTGATGGACGGCTATCAGAAGCGCGACGGCAGATTGTTTGAAACGGCGACCAACGCATTTCTGCGTGTGATGTCCGATATGGATATGCTGCTCGCCACGCGTCTGGAGTTCAATCTGCAGCACCGCCTCACGGCTGCGGGCGCACGCGCCGAAGGGAAGACGGACCGACAGAATTTTGAAGTCGGCTTTCTGGTCAGCGTCACGATATTCGGGCCGCCGAAAGCGCCGGAGCTGTATGACCTGCGCTGGAAGGAATGGTCCGATCTTGTCGGCGACTACTACGCCAAACGCTGGCACAAGCTCTTTACACTCTTGGCCGAAAGCTTCAAGAAGCATAAGGACGTCTCCACGGTCTGCCGGGAACAGATCGACGGCCGGAATCTCTCGAACGGAAACAAGTTCTGCAAACAGCTGGACAAGGCAGAGCGCAGTTGGATCTCGACCTTTTCGCCGAAAGCCGTTTCCGAGGAAGACACGCTGAGCGTCGCCGGGAAACTGCTGGAAAAGTATAAGCCGCTGATCCTGCAGGATACGATTTAACAAAACATATAAACAGCAGACAGGAACGTGTGCGCGCTTCTGCCTGCTGTTTTTCATTTATTCTGTTTTAGATCAGAATCCGGATCTATTCCGCACTATACTGCCAGATCGCGCATTTCGGCGCGGACGTGACGGATACGGCGATCCCGTCGCGCATCAGCTTCTCACCGGTATACGTCGCCCGGACCTCCGGCGCGTCATAATCCCAGACGCAATACGTCTTGTCCGCGTCCAGTCCCATCAGCTTGAGCGTATAGGAATCCGATTTCACATCCGCGCGCTTATATATCAGCGCAGCGCCGGCCGTTTCGTCGCCGTACTGCATCGCAAGGATGCGGTCGGAACGCAAACCGCCGTAGGACAGCGGGTAATAGCCGGCCGTCATATAGCTGCGGATATCCAGATAGCCCGCGCGCTGCGCACACGGCAGAATGTTCGTGCGGTCGGCATATTCGCCGTCGACAAACGCGCATGTTCCGTGCAGCGGCAGCCAGAACGACAAGCCGTACGTATTGACCTGCGTCGCCTCCAGCACGTCGGACTTGACCTCGCCTTTTTCATTCGCGCAGTTATAGTCGTTTCGCCACAGCGGGATGCTGCGCCGCGACATTTCCAGATCGAGCCGTTTGCCGCCCGACGCACAGTTATCAATGATCAGTCCGGGATTGACCTCCAGCAGTCGGTCAAGATAGCGGTAAAGATTCGTAACGTAATGGTTTTCCGCGACGCCCTTGCGGCCGCCGTACAGCTCTTTATCCGCCTTCTCCCAGAACGGCAGCGGCGTGAAATTGAAATCCTGGCGGTACAAGCCGACCTTGTTGTCACGGATAGAATTTGCGATCAGGTCGCCGAGGTATTCGCATGCGTCGTCGTTGGCGAGGTTCACCATGTTCACCTGGTCGCTTCGGGTGAGCAGCCAGCCTTCGTGACGCATCGCTTCATTGTAGACCTGCGTATCCTTGCAGCAGCGTTCCGGTTCGTACCAAAGCAGCAGGCCCATCCCCCGCCGGGCGCCGGCCTCGGCGATCGGCGCAAGTCCCTGCGGGAAACGGTCGGGATCTGGCATCCAGTTTCCGACGCTGTCATACCACGATTCGTTTCTCTTGTACCAGCCGGCGTCCATCCACAGGAAGTTGGCCTCGTCGCACGTTTCCTGCGGCATCTCGCGTATGGAACGGATCAGCGCATCCGCATCGTCCGTTGAAAACTCATTTGCAAGTCCCGCGGTCGTGATCTCCGTCGCGCTCTCGGTATAAACGCAGTCGCATTCCCATCTGCGCAGCATATTGAATCCCTTGAGCGCGTTGCCGCCGTCATAGAACGTGAGCGAAACCAGCGGCGAGCGCACCGTTTCCGACGCGTTCAGCGCGGCGCGGAACGTCTCCTGCTTTACGCGCACGGCGACGCGGCCGAAGCGCTGCGCGATCGACGTGTACCACTGCCCCGTCCAGCCGACGGCCATCACGGCGCCGCCCTTGCTGCCGCAAAGGTTGAAGTACGGCAGCGTGGATTCCGTTCGACCGCCGTTGGCGTTGAAGCGCATGGAGATCGGATTTACAAAAGATCGGCGCAGCTCAAAATCGTTCGCATCGGCGCCGCTGCCTTTGCTGACATACAACTGCTGACTGCCGCCGATCGGCAGCGTACAGTCGGCCGCATAGAACGCGGACACCACGGGAGACGCGTCGTCCGAATTGTTGCGGAGATAAACCGTCCATTCGCATGAAGCGTATTCCTCATAGATCGTCGCTTCCACCGTGGCGGCGATCCCGCTCTTTTTATGCGTGAGCTTGATATAGGTCGTTTTGCCGCCGCGGCGCACCGCGCCGACCGCGCTCTCTTCGCCGACGGAAAACTCCCAATCCTTATAATGTCTGCGCAGCGACTGTCCGCCCACAGAAAAGTTGTACGCGGGAACGGTTTTCGTTCCGTCGGCAAAGCGCACGTTCTCATCGAACCAGGCGCGGCACTGCTGCCGCTCGGCGTCCGTCACGGCAAGTGCGCGCGCGTCGACAGACTTGAAGGTAAAGCTCGTCCGGGACGTCACGCCGATCGCCGCCCAGTCGACACGCTCCTTGAAATTGGAATCCACCACGGCACAGGAAGAAACTACAAACAAAAATGCCTGGATCAAGCATTGGATCATACGAAACATGAATAACTCTCCTCTAAATGTAATCGAACCGCCTTAAAGCAGATCGCCCGTGCGCAGCTTGCGGATCCAGTCACGGATCGTCGTTTTGATCGCGTTCAGCTTGTCCTGGCGCAGCGCGTCGCGCTGTGCGCGCGTGCCGACGCTGTCCAGAATGCCAAACGTATACAGCGAAAGCGCATCGACTGTGCCGTCCGTGAACTGCTGCATGTAATCCGCAAAGGTCGTTCTTGAAAATGCGCCGCTGTCTGTGCGAAGAACAGCGCCCCATTTTTCCATGAGCGTTTCATAGCTGTCATTTTGCGCGTCGATCTTTTGGACACAGGCCGATCCGTACAGGAACCACGGCGAATTGTCCGCGCCCGGACCGGCGCCCTTGTACGTCCACGTGGTCCAGTTCAGATCTCTCTTGTTGAAAAGCGAAAACAGATAGTCGAACGACGAAATACCTCGCGGATAGAACTCGCCGATATAGAACGGCGCGTTGTACCGGGCACGGCGGATCTCATTTGCCTTATGCAGATAGGACACATTTGTCACGTCGTACAGATGTTCCTGATAGACGATGTTTTCCCACCCGTAAACGTCGGGCGAAGCGATCGCGGAGGGATCCCAGATCGCTTCCATCGTGATGATATGGCGGCTGTCCACGGCGCGGATCGCACGGTAAAGCGCATCTGAGAAGTCCCAGAACGTCTGTTTGAAGCTCTTGTCCCGCGTGATATTCGTGCCCAGCGGCTCGTTCATCAGATCATACATGGCAATCACAGGCTCGTCGGCATAATGCTTGGCCGTCTCCACCCAAAAGTCCAGCGTCACCTCGCGGTATCGCCGTCCCTCGTCGGTGTCGTCGAACAGCGACATGGATTTGGATTTGCCGCAGTGGTCATAGTCGTTCTGATAGCCCGGCAGTCCGTGCAGGTCAAGGATCAGATACAGTCCGTATTTGCGGCAGAGCGCAACGACCGCATCCAACTCGCTGAAGTCGATACTGCCGTCTTCCTTTCGGTACCACGTGCCGTTGTCGTCGCGCTGAAAATTGCGGTACCATAGCGGCAGGCGGATCACATTCATGCCCATCGAAGAGACGTTCTGATAGTCGATCTCCGTGATCCAGTTGCTGCGGTACGTCTGAAACAGCGCGTGTACGGCGTCCTGACCGAAACGCTCGACGAGCGTTTGATAAATGTTCTCCTCACCGGCCGGATCGGTGAACGGGCAAAACCAGTCTTCGAGGATGCCCCACCCGCCGAAATTCGTACCGCGCAGAACGATGCGCTCGCCGTTTTCCTTCACGATCTGTTCCCCTTCCACGTGAAGAAAAGAAAGCTGCGTCTGCTGTGCCGCGCTCACCGCAGGGCAAAGCGCGATCGCCGCGATCCACACGGCCAAAGCCGTGCAGAAGATCCGTTTAACCAAGATTCGCATTTTATCACATCCTTATGCTTAATTGTCCAGTTTGCCGATCGCTTTTTCCGCTCTCGCCGCGGCTTCCAATCCGTTTGTGCTGTCCGAGCGGATCGTCATCAGCGTGCGGATATATGTGTTCGGATAGAAATTCTGTATGGACGCGGAATTACGGATCGTTCTGCTCAGATCGGAAAACGCATCCGACACCGATTTGAGCCGCGCGTCCGTCTTGCACAGCGCGATCGCCTCCTCCGAGATTTCCAAAGCCTTTGCAAGATGGTCGACAGAGGAGCGCGCCAGCGCCTGTCCTTCGTCGCCCTGCGTCGACATGGCGGCGTCCGATTCGTCATGCGCGGACTGCAGATGCTCCCGCACGGACGTAACATATTCAAGAAGCGGTTCAAGCTCCAAGGCAGCCGTCGTCGTCTCCGTCACAGTCTCGTTCGCCGTTTCGCTGACCTGTGTCAGGTCATCCTTTTGCGCTTGCTGTTTTGACTTTTTGCACACGGTACAAATACCGTTTTCGTCGTATTGATGGCCATTCGCTTTTACCGTGTAGCCGCAGACCGAACAAACAGCGTCCGTCATGCAGCTGCCGCCGGTCATCTGATGCCCGGGCGCGGCCAGCTTTCGTCCGCAGCGCGAGCAGACTTTGGGCTCGGTGCAGCTGCCGCCGGTCCAGATATGACCGAGCGCGCTGCTCTGCTTTTTCATACAGACGACGCACATGGACGGCGCGATACAGGTCGCCGCGGCATACCGGTGCGCCGGCGTGGAACCGGTCGTCAGACCGCAGTAAACACAGCTCGCAGGTCCGGCGCACGACGCGACGGAGAACAGGTGGTCCGCATAATCGCCCGTCTGGGCGCCGCAGACCGTACAGGTACGCTTTTTCAGACACGTCGGATGCATCCAATCATGCGCCGCGAGCTCTCCCGTCTGCACGCCGCAATAAAAGCAGGTCGCCTTTTGCTGACAGGTGGCTTTGCTGAAAACATGTCCGTGCACTTCACAGTCGTGATTCACGAGCGCTTCGGCATTCAGAAGCGCCTCGGCGTCGATCACATACTCCGTCGGAGATTCCGTGGTCACAGGCGGCGTCGACGGCGACTTTCCGCAGGAAACAAGCAAAAAAACAGTAAGCAGAAAAAGCCAAAAGCACAGTGCTTTTTTCATTTCATGCGCCTCCACACAACCGAAAAACGGGATATAACACGAAAGGGAACAGGCTGTCCTGTTCCCTTGTTTGGTGACCCGGACGAGAATCGAACTCGTGTTACCGCCGTGAAAGGGCGGTGTCTTAACCGCTTGACCACCGGGCCGAAAATGGTAGCGGCAGTTGGATTTGAACCAACGACACTCCGGGTATGAACCGAATGCTCTAGC
>JAFSYP010000125.1 GCA_017449935.1 Clostridia bacterium | reverse complement strand
GTTCGGCATGATCGCCTCGGTCGTGACGGCGGTCATCGGCGGGACGGTGTATCTGTTCGTCGGCCTCAAAGCGCTGTCCGGCGCGTTCGGCCCCGGCAAGGTGGTCGAATACTACGGCATGGTGACCGCCATGATCAACGCTTTTTCCGCGCTCGCGTGGAATCTCGGCATCCTGCGCAGCAACCGCCGCTTCCTCGAGGAGGATCTGGCGTTCTTTGACCTGCACGGCGAAATGCAGTCCGGCAGCCGCACGCTTTCGGATATTGATCCGGACACGGCGGAGTTCGTCTTCCACGACGTGTCCTTCCGCTATCCGGGTTCGGAAACGTATGCGCTGCGGCATCTGAATCTGACGCTGCGCAGCGGTGAAAAGCTGGCTGTCGTCGGCAGAAACGGCTCCGGCAAGTCGACGATGATCAAGCTCCTGTGCCGTCTGTACGATCCGACCGAGGGCACGATCACCGTCAACGGCATCGACATCCGCGAGTTTGCGTACAGCGAGTATCTGCGTCTGTTCGGCGTGGTGTTTCAGGATTTCACGCTGCTGTCGTTCACTGTCGCGGAGAACGTGGCCGCGAGCGAAACGTACGACGCGGACAAGGTGATGCAGTGCCTCGATATGGCGGGCGTCGGCGATCGCGTGCGCCGCATGCCGAAGGGCATCCGGCAGTGCAGAACAAAACTGTACGAGGAGGACGGCGAGGATCTCTCCGGCGGCGAGGATCAGAAGGTGGCCATCGCCCGTGCGCTGTACAAGCAGGCGCGGTTCGTCATCCTCGACGAGCCGACCGCGGCGCTCGATCCGAAGAGCGAGGCGGAAATATACGCCCGCTTTGACGAAATGTCCGGCGGTAGAACGGCCGTTTACGTCTCACACCGCATGTCCTCCTGCCGGTTCTGCGAACGGATCGTAGTGTTCAAAGACGGACAAGTCGTCGAGCAGGGGACACACGACGCGCTGCTTGAACAAAACGGCGAATATGCCGCGCTCTGGAACGCGCAGGCGCAGCATTATATGAGTTAATTTGTGATAAACGATCAATACAGACCCCGTGCTCACACAGCACCGGCACGTTGGAGAATCTGCACGGTGCCGTTCTTTCCGTCGAGCCGGATGCGGTCGCCGGTGCGCACGATCTGCATCAGATCGCGGATACCGACCACAGCGGGGATGCCCAGCTCACGCGAGACGATCGCGGTATGGGAGAGCAGCGAACCCTTTTCGCTGACGACGCCCTTTGCCGCCGCCAGCAGGAACACCCAGCCGGGATCGGTCATGCGGGTAATGAGAATCTTGTCCTGCACGTCATGCGCCTGCCGCACGTCCTCCACAACGTACGCCTCGCCTTCCACGACGCCGTCCGAGCAGGGAACGCCGGTCAGCTCGCGCGCGCTGCGCTGCACGGCGGAGAGGTTGACGCTGCGGGGATTCTTGTCAAATTCCGCGCCGCTGAAAACGAGCCGCGCATATCCGGGCAGCATCGCGAACATGGCATACTGCCGTTTGCGCGCGTCGACCGTGTCCTGCATCGGCTGCGGCGAATCAGCGAGCTGACGCAGTTCTTCAAGTGTGAGATAGAACACGTCCCGCTGCGTGTCGATCAGTCCCTGCGCAGCGTACAGATCGCCCAGCCGCAGCATCGCCTCGCGCACCAGACCGAAGATCCGGCTGCGGTTCAGACGGGACTT
>JAFSYP010000124.1 GCA_017449935.1 Clostridia bacterium | reverse complement strand
GCACGACGCCCTCCGCAAGCGCCTTCGGATACTTGTGCACATGCTCCGCCGCGCCGCACTGCGGACAGGCTCCCGCTTCGTCCAGCTTCGTGAAACAGTGCGGGCACAGATTCCTTCCCTGCAGAATGTTCTCCATCGTTTTACTCCCTCTCCGTATCGTCCAGCGCGAGCCAGCCGCGCATGTTGTCGGTATCTATTAAACCGAATCCGTTTTTGACCTCTTCAACCGTGTAAAGCTCTCCCGCCCGCACGTCCGCCGACGGGGAAGCATTCCCGTCCGGCTGATCATACAGCGAAGCGTCCGCCTGTACGCGCACGGTGAAGGCGCCGACGCTGCCGAGATTTACGGTCTTTTTCGCCAAAACCTTGTCCGTATCGGCATTGAGGATCTCTGCGGTCATTTTTCCGCTCCGCACATTGCCGATATGAGGATACGGGTACCCCAGATAATACGATTCCCTGTGGCCCCTCTTAAACGCATTCTTATACGTTTCCGTGATCGTCCGGCCGCCCGTGTCGGTGATCCGCACCTTCAACCGGATGCTCTCTCCTTTTTTTCCGCCGTTCACGGAAAAATTAAAATAAATGAATCCGTACAGATTCAGCGTGTCCTGATCCTTGGAAAAATCATCGTCGGACGCCGCGGTCAGCGTGATGCTCCAGCGCGTCATTTCCTCGTACAGCTCCCGGCTGTTCCGGAACCCTTCCTCAGAAAGCGCGCACAAAAAATCCTCGGACTGTTCCGCGTCCATATCGCCGCTCGCGTACAGATACATACAGCCCTTGATCTTTTCCGCGCTGTCCGCATAATCCCGCGCGTTTTCAAAATGCTCGATGGCGTCCAGATACTCGTGTGCGTCCATGAGTGACTGGGCGATGCGGTATTCGCAGTCCCGCCGCCGCTCGTCGGCGTCGGCGTAATCCCCCGCCAGCGTCAGACGCCTGAGCGCCTGCGTATATGCGCCCTCGGCATATTCCGCGGTCCCTTTTTTATACTGCAAAGCGGGATACGCCCGCGTCCCGATGATAAGAGCCACGACGCAGATCGCCGCGCACAGCGCAAAGCTGCCCGTCCGAAGCCACACAGACGGACGGATGCGCGCGTCATGCACGACCTTGTTGTACCGATCCTTCTGCGCGTCAGCCAGCTTGGCAAATCGGCGGCATTCGCGTATGCCGAGCCACTCAGACAAGCCGCAGAGCAGCGCCGGCGGAATATACAGAAACAGCTTTCCGACAGGCGCAAGCAGCAAAAACGCGATCAGCGCCGCCAATTGCAGGATGCACCCCGCGCCGCAGATCAGCGCCGCTCTTCGCGAAGCGCGCTGATGGCCCTGGATATACCGCTTCTCTCCGAAATTGACGGACCGGTTTTCCGTGCTCTCGCGGATCGTGTCCGTCGGCACGTCCGATTGCACGGCGTGTACGGCAGACTGCGTCTGCTGCACTCCGTCGATGCGGAACGGCTGCGGTTCGATCAGCGTTCTCAAAAGCGCCAGCTGCAGATCCACCGCGCTCTGCATCCTTTCGGAAATACGCACGTGCAGCATTTTGACAAGGATCTCGCCGAACTCTTTGGAAAACGCGGAGACGTCCAGCGTTTCGTCGACCACTCTGGTGGAGGCGTCGTCGATCAGCTCTCCCGTCCCGCCGTAATACAGCGTCGCGCCCAGCGCATACAGGTCGGTCCACGGTCCCTGCCGGCCGTGCGTCTGATACTGCTCGATCGGGGCAAAGCCCTGTTTGAGGATCACGGACAGGCTCTTGGATTTTTCGCCGACCACCTGACGCGCCGCGCCGAAGTCGATCAGTTTGACCCGGCCGTCCCGGCACAGACAAATATTGTCCGGCGCGATATCCCGATGCAGAAAGCCCGTGCTGTGCACCTGAATGAGCGCTTCGGCGATCTTCTGCGCGATGTAGACCAGCTCGTTTTCCGGTATCTTTCCGCCGCAGCGGCGGATATATGTTTTGAGATCCATGCCGTCGATGTATTCCATGGTATAGTATACCGTATTGTTGGCATAGAAGAACTCATAAACGTCCACGATGCTTTCCATCCCCTTGAACCGGGACAGCAGCATCGCTTCGTTGTAGTATTTTTCCGCGCCGGCAAGATAGCTCGCCTTGTTTTCCGCGTCGCTTTCGCTCAGCAGCACCATCGTTTCGCCCGTGTTGCGGTGCACCATATGATCCGGGAAATACTCCTTGATCGCCACGCGATCATGCTTCTCGGTATCGTACGCCAGATAGGTGATGCCGAAGCCGCCCTTGCCCAGGAGCTTTCCGATCCGGAATTTACCGTTCAGCGTCGCGCCGAGAGGCAGCGCGACCACGCTGCGATGCGCTTCGGCGCAGCCGTCCGGACAGACGCCCTGAAGCAGCGGCGAAAAACAATACGGACAAAGCTGTTCTCCGTCGATCAGCATGATCGGTCCCCCTTTTTCTGATTTCTTCGCATCACGGAACGCTTATTCTTCCCGAAGCACCGGAACGAACCGATTCTTCTTCGCGCCGACATAGAACGCGTCGCCCGCGTTCAACGCCGTGAATTGGTCCGCGCAGACGCGCGTGCCGTCCTCCAAAAACGTGCCGCAGGTCGAGCCGCAGTCCCTGAGCAGGAACATCCCGGTCTGCGGATTGAACTTTACGATGCAGTGCTGCCGGCTGACGTCCGGTTCCGCTGCGGGGAACAGGATCTGGCAGCTCTCCGGATTGCGGCCGATCATCACGCCGGATGTCGGGACCTCATATTCGACCGTTTCTCCGTCGGCGCTGCGCACGCGCAGAAACGCCAGCGTATGCTTCGGCGCGTCCGACTGCCGGAGCGAATAGACAAACACGCCGCTCGCATAGTCGTAGACCGTGCAGTGTTCCTTGTCCGAAAGCATAAGCAGCAGCCCGAGGCCGAGCGGCAGGCAGCTGAAGAAGCTGAACACGGCGCGAAGCAGGAGCCGATCCGCACCGACAGATTCCGCGTCACGGTTTCCGACGCAGAGCTTACAAAAAAACATACCGGGCGTCGCGCCCATGCTGCCCAGACAGAACAGCGTGCAGTACAGGACGTGGCATACCGGCATGGCGCCGAGGCATACGGCCGGGGGTAAATGCAGCAGAAAATACAGCGGCAGTATGATCGCAGCATCCAAAAGCACGATCAAAAGCAGATCGATCATCGCTGCCGCCGCACGTTCGCGCACATTCGCTTTCATTGGTTGTGTGCTCATACGTCTGCACCCACCCGTACACAGATTGCCGTGAAATTGTCGTTGTTTTTGTTCCGCGTGCGCAGAAGCAGACGCTTGGTCATATACGTCAGCCATTCCTCCGCGCTCTCGGATTTGGACAGGTCGATCTCCATCTCCTGCTCATAGACGTATTCCCAGAAACCGTCCGTGCAGAGCAGGAAGGCGTCGCCCGGCTGCAGCGGCAGCGCGGGCGGGAGCGATTGGATCTTCAGATCCTCCTCGTTGCCGATCACCTTCAGCAGCTTGTTCCGATCCTCGTTGAACCGGATGTCCTCATACCGGATCTCGCCCAACCGCGCAACCGCGGCGCAGACGGAATGGTCTTCCGACTGCGCTGCGAGTTTGTTGCCTCGAAACAGATAGAATCGACTGTCTCCGACGTGGGCATAGCGGAGCGTCCTGCCGTCCGTCACGACGAAGACGAGCGTGCTGCGCATGGATGCGCGCGCGGGCTCTTCCTTTTGCAGGCGCAGAATATACTTGTTGACGTCCGACAGGATCCGAAGCAGCGACGCTTCGTCCGTCGGGCAGCCGCGCTGCTTCCAGAGCGTGTCCGTACAGTATACGGCCTCTCTGGAAGCGACCTCGCCGCAATCATGTCCGCCCAATCCGTCTGCCAGCGTCCAGAGCCCTTCGGAGCACAGATACATGTCCTCGTTGTTGGTCCGCCCTCCGGGACTGGTATACGCATAAGTTTGAAAAGTCATCATGATTTCTACCCATTCCGTCGGATTTCCCGACTAAGATTTAATATCTGACCTCGAAAATGATCTCCTTGTCACCGACGATGAACTGGTCGCCGCTCTTGAGCACGACGGGAACGTTCGGTGTGATCTTTGTGCCGTCTCTGAGGAAGGTGCCGTATGTGGAACCGAGATCCTTCAGTGAAAGCACGTTGCCGGTGCGGACGACTTCACAGTGCGTGCCGCTGACGCCGGGCTGGTTCGTCGGGAATACGACGTTGCATCTTGCGGAATCTCTGCCGATGACCGCTCTGTCTTCGATGGAGTACTTCTTGCCTTCCATCGGGCCGCTGATGCCGAGCAGATACTTCTTGCCGGAAGCCGGTGCGGCAGCGGGAGCGGGAGACGGCTCTTTCTCTGCGGGAGCGCTCTGCGCAGCGGTATTGTCGGACACGACCGTGCTGCCGAGATCGTCGCCTGCCTGCATGGGCGGCACATTGAAGTTTGCCTGGCCGGCCATCGCCGGGACCGCTTCGGGCATCGCGGCATCGGACGCTGCGAATGCGGGGACGTTCTTCGCCTTCTGCTTATTGCGCAGCGCGATCACGATGATCACTGCCGCGATCAGCACGACGGCCGCAGCCGCGATGGCGATGATCAGCGTCATGTTGGTTTCCTCTATACCGTCATCGAGAACGTAGGGCGTGTGCGTATTGTCCAGCAGCTTGATCAGAGATTCCATCGCGATCGCATAATTGGCGGGAGCTGCCTCGGTCAGGGTGTGGCCGAAGGAGTTGACGCCGATGACAGCGCCGTCCTTCGTAAACAGCGGGCCGCCGGAATTGCCGTTGGTGATGTTGGCGTCGATCATGTAGGTATAGAACTGCTGCTTGGCATGACGGTGACCTTCGGTCAACTGGATCTTGGAGATCACGCCGCCGGTCACGACGGAGTCGGCGGAGTCGTATCTGCCTTCCGAATTGTTGTACCTTGCGGTATACGGATAGCCGATCGCATATACACTGTCGCCCACGGCAACGTTTTCCTTCAGGCGCAGCGGACGCGCGGCGATCTTGTCGGTCGGTTCGTTTGTCGCGATCTTGCAGAGCGCGACGTCCTCTTCATAATTGCTCGCGATCAAGCTGAGCGAAACCGAGTCGTTGGACGCCAGAGAATAGATCGCTTTGAGCTCAACTGTTCTGGCCTCAAAATAATCGAAGCAGTAAATAAGGCCTTTCTTTTCGTCTTCGACCATTTCCGGATAGCTGGTTCCTTCCTCTGCCTGTTCGATTTCCAGGACGTTATACTCCTCGTCCAGCGTGATCAGGTAAACGCCGTTCGGAAACTCGACAACGTGGTCGCAGGTCGCGATATACTGTACGGGTTCGCCGGGGACGCCGATCGCAAAGCCTGTACCGGTATAGCTTGCCGATTTGGAAAGCGGGGTAGACTCTCCGGTATAGTAATTCTGGATCGCCAGATTCTTTGCGGTAAACTCTACGGTCATTTCGATAAAGACGACGCTCTTCTGCATGTCGGCGACAGCGACCTCCTTGTCCTTCGCCGATGCGGTCATGCCGAACATCTGGTAAACCAGCGCCAGCGCAAAAAGGATTGCCAATACTTTGCTGAGTCTTTTCATGATTTTTTCCTCCGTTACTTATTGTGTTAATTATTATTGTATTGAATCATCACAATCGTCAGATTATCCTGCGACTGAATATTCTGTGCCACGACCGCATCGGCAATGCTCTGTGCGGCATTCTGCGGCGGATTTTCCATAAGTGCGTTGATGGCCTGCAGCGGCAGCGCATTGTATACGCCGTCCGAGCAGAGCAGGATCTTGTCGCCGTCCTGCAGCTCCAGTCCGGCCGTACTGGCGTCCGCCAGAGAAAGATCCCGGTTGCCGATGCAGCGGACGAGCACGTCCTTCTTCGGGTCATTGAAAGCGTCCTCAACGGTGCCCTTATCCCGAATGGCGTCGGTCAGCAACTGATTGAGATAATCGTGATCCTCGTTGATCTGGTACAGCATCCCGCCGCGCCGCAGATACATCCGGCTGTCGCCGATGCACAGCCAGTGCAGCCTGCCGTGCATGATCTGCGCGCAAACGAGCGTGGAGCCTGCCTCCACCTTGCCGGTCGGGCAGTACGTGCGGCAGATCTCCTCGTTGACCTGCGCGGCTCTGCGCAGCAGATCGCTGCCGCCGCGGCACACGGCGCTGTACGAATTGAAGAAGTCGATCATGCCGCGTACGGTCGCTGTCGAAACCTCTTTGCCGTTTGCCAGACCGCCCATGCCATCCGCCAGAACGGCCAGAACGCCCTTCTGCGCGATCAGCGCGGCGTCGGAAAGATTGGAGTAGCCGCAGCTGTCTTCCTGATACGGACGCCTGCCCTGATGCTGCGCGTTCCCCATGCGAAGGACGCTGCCGTCGCCCAACCGAATCGAAAGCGATTGATCTGCCGGCGGCATCGGCCGCAGGGGCGTCGTCGGCGAAAAACGTCTTTCGGGCTGCGCCTCGGGTGCGTCGGAGACGCCGTTCTTTCTGGAGTTGAACATTGGATCACCTTCCCGGGTTCAGGATCAATAGCAGAATGTTTCGTTGCACAGAGAGCGGAAGATCAGCTTCGTATTGCCGATCTCAACGATGTCGTTGTCCTTGAGCTGTCTGGGCTCCAGAAGCAGCGTGTTGTTGACGTAGACGTTGTTGGTCGCGTTCTCGCCCGCCTGGATAAAGAACAGGTTGTTGCGATCGTCATAGATCACGGAAACATTGTTGACCTCGGAGATGGATTTGTCGAAGTCGAACGAAATGTCGTTATCCCTGCCGCGTCCGATGGTGTTCCGCGCCGTGTGCAGGCGGAAGTCCATGCCGTTCTTCTCGCCGTCGATGATCACGAGCCAGCCGCGCACAGGCTTGACCTCGGAGTTCATCGTCATGTCGCCGAACTCGGTCTTGCCCTGACGCGAAGGCGTCGTCGGCGGCGCGATCGTAACGCCCATTTCCTCGATCTGGGAACCGGTCGGAACGCTGGAAAGCACCTGCGTCGGATCGAATCCGGGCGTCGGAGGAACGCTCTCGCCCAGCGCGATGGTCGGGCTGATGGCGTTCTCGCCGGAGCAGTAGGGACAGCTTGCGGATTTGCTGTCGTCGTAGATGTGTCCGTTTGCGCATTGTTGAATAGCCATAGTCTCTTTCTCCTATACTTTTTATATTTCCGGTGCGTTTGCCCTTTGCACCTTTATTAAACAACATTTTGGCCCGAAAAAACAGTACCGAAAATTACATGATGCGGTTGAATATTACAATTGCGGCAGAAATCACAGATTCAAAAGGATAATGATGAGCAGTATAACCAGGAGCGCCACCAGTCCGCCAAGAATATAAATGATCGTCCTCTCATACTTGCCGCCGCGCGGTTGGGGCGGCTGACTGTTCTGTCCCCATACGCCCGGCTGCTGTACGGCCTGCGGCGTCCGGAACGGAGGCTGTACGCCCTGCGGCTGCGCGATCGGCTGCTGCACGGCCTGCGCCTGCGCGGTCGGCTGCTGTGCGGCCTGCGGCTGCCGGAACGGGGTTTGTTCGACCGGCTTGGATTCGACCGGCGGCGTTTCGCCGGTCCCTCTGGACGGTCCTTTCGCCGCTGCGACTGCCTGTGCTGCGGAAGGCGCCGGTTCGGCCTTTTTCGGCGATCCGCCCTGTTTTGCCGAGGAGATCTGTACGGCGGCGGCAAAAAAGTCCTTTTTGAACGCCGTGACGTCCGCGTACCGATCCTGGATCTGGACCGCCATCATTTTCCGGATCACCTGCGCGAGCGCAGGCGAACACTGCAGATTTAACTCCGGATAGCGGATCCGATCCGCTGCCGCCAGCGGCATCTCGCCGGTCAGGCACAAATACATCGTCGCGCCCAACGCGTAAATATCCGTCCACGGTCCCTGCTTGCCGCGCTTCTGATATTGCTCGACCGGCGCGAAGCCCGGCTTCAGGATCACGGACAGGCTGCGCGAGCCGTCCATCGACAGCGTCCGCGCCGCGCCGAAGTCGATCAGCTTGACGCGACCGTCCCGGCACATGTAAATATTATCCGGCGCAATATCCCGATGCAGAAGCCCTCTGCGGTGCACGGTCTCCAGCGCTTCCGCCACGCACGCCGTGATCGAGATCATCTCTTCCTCCGAAATGCGGCCGCCCTTCTTGACCGCATACCGGTTCAGGTCGCTCCCGTCCAGAAGCTCCATCGTATAATACGCCGTGTCGTTCTCATAGTACATTTTGAAGACGCGAACGATATTCGGATGATTCAGCGTGGAGAGGATCTGCGCTTCCTCATAGAACCGCTTGAGATACTTTTCATACATCTCCCGGTTATTCGACGAGATCACGGAAACAGTCAGCTCGCCGTCCGGACGCTCCACCAGCGAGGACGGAAAGAACTCCTTGACCGCAACGACCTTTCCCGCGCGCGTGTCATATGCGCGATAGGTAATGCTGAACCCGCCGGCGCCGAGCGTCGCGCCGAGCAGGTACTGTGCATGCAGGATCGTCCCGGGCGGCAAAGCGCCCGGAACGACCTTATGTTTTTTTCCGAATCCGCAGTGCGGACATACTTCGGTTCCTTCCGGAATCTGTGCGAAGCATCCGGCGCACAGATTCTTACCGCTGAGTTGAATCATCGGGGTTCCCCTCTCCTCAAGTCAATACAGTTATTCTTCCGTCTGCACCCGTATCGTATCTGAATATCTTGAGCTGATAACCGTTTGCCGTACCGTAGCAGACGATGATCGCGTTTTCCGTCGTATAGATCGCATTGTATTGGGTATCGACGCCGCTCTCGTTGCTCATGCCGGGGAGCTTCTGCACCTTGCGCAGGTTCTTGCCGTTCAGATCCGCGGAATACACATACTCATCCACCAGCGACAGGAAAAAGACGTGGCCCTGACAGACGTTGAAATAGTAACCCGCATCCTCGATCACGGCCTTCATATCCGTTCCGTCCGGCTTCATGCTCCAGATCGCGGCGTCCGCATCGCTGAAGTAGATCCGTCCGTCATAGAACGTCGGCAAATACACCTGGCTCTTGGTCAGCAGGCGCTTGTCGCTGCCGTCCGGGTTCATCCGGTAATAATAGGAATCGGCTTTGTCCGCGAAATACAGCGTGTCGTCCTCAAACAGGAACCAAGCCACGGGGAAATCCGTCAACTGCTCGTGCTTCGTGCCGTTCACGCGAATGCGGCACAGGCTGTTTTCCTGATTGAACGCACGGTAGTAGAGCCACTTGCCGTCCGAATACATCGAATAAGGCTGGTCGTCGCAGACCTTCTGTACGGAGTCGCCGGACAGCGTCATCCGATACAGCGTATAATCGTCGTCTCTGTTCGCAAAAAAGATCGTACTGCCGACCAGCAGGAATCTGGTCGCGGAAACGTTCGCGACTCTCTGCTTTTCGCTCGCATCCGGCTTCATGCGGTAGATCGTCGAATTATCCCGAAAGTCGACATAATAAACATACTCTACCGTTCCGTCGGCTTTATAGTATTCGCACATGCCGTTGCCGTTGGCGGCGTTGCCCGTACCGGTCTTATACGGCTCCTTCTGCTTTTTCGTTTCGGACGGCTTCGTCGACGGCACGATGATCTGCTGCTTCGTCTGCTCCGTGCCCGCCTCGGAGCTCGAAACGCTTGTCTGCGATTCGCCCGGCTTCGTCGTGCCGCCCTGCGTCAGGCTCTCCTGCGCGTCGCTCTGCGGCTGCGTCACGGCCGTGGTATCCTGCGCGTCCGCGGCGCCGCCTTTTTTGCGGTCGCCCGAAGTAAAGAAGACGAACGCAAAGATTCCGGCGATCAAGACCGCCGCGATCGCAATGACCAGGACCTGCGCAAGCGCGCCGCGGCGTTTCGGCGTTTGCGGCGCCGGCGATCCGATCGGCGGCAGCGGCTGCACCTCCGTCTGCGGCAGCGCCTCCAGCGCGGACACCTCCTCCAGATGCGGCAAAGCCGGCTGCACGCCGTCGGGGAGCTCGTCCATAGAGACCTCCAGCGCGGACAGCGCTCTCTTCAGCTCGATCGCGCTCTGGAAGCGGTCGCGCTCCTGGACCATGAGCATCTTGCTCAGCACGGCGGCAAGCCCTGTCGGGATGCCCGTCATGTCAAGATCCGGGTTCGCCAGACGCGTCATGGCGTCGTCGATCACTTTGCCGGTCAGTGCATAGTACATCGTCGCGCCCAGCGCGTAGATGTCTGTCCAGGGGCCGTGATTGCCTTTTTTCTGATACTGCTCCAGCGGCGCGAAGCCCTGCTTGAAGATCACGGAAAGACTCTGCGACTCTCTTCCCACGACCTGACGCGCGGCGCCGAAGTCGATCAGCTTGATGCGGCCGTCCGCACACATATAGATATTGTCCGGCGAAATATCCCGATGCAGGATATTCGCGGAATGTACGATGATCAGCGCGTCCGTGATGTACGACGCGATCTCCAGCGTCTGTTCCGCGGTCAGCGTTCCGCCGTTTTCACGAAGGAACCGTTTGAGATCGCGCCCTTCAAGGTATTCCATGACGAAATACACGGTATTGTTTTCGCAAAAGCTCTTATAGACGCTGATGATATTCGGGTTGCCGTTGAAGCGGGCGACCAGCTGCGCTTCGCGGTAAAACTGCGCGGCGCCGTTGCGAAACACGCTCTCGCCGTCTCCGCCGGTCGCAAGGACTTCCGTTCCGCCGGCGTTGCGGTATGCGTAGGATTCCGGGAGATACTCTTTGATGGCGACGCGCTGCTCTTCCGTCGCGTCATAGCTGAGATAGGTCACGCCGAAGCCGCCCTTGCCCAGCACCTTGCCGATGATATAGCGTCCCTGAAGGATCGTGCCCTCCGGCAGCGCGGCAGGATAGTTCGTGCGGTTCGATTCCCCGTTGCATACGGTACAGACGCCGTCTTCGGAGATCGGCGCGAAACAGTGTTCGCAAAGTTTTTTATTCTGGATCGTGAGCATAATGTCGTCCCCTCCGCTTTTTCTTCAGGCAGCCCGTTAAACCACTTCAAACATTGCGTCTTTCGTCGCCAGGCAGAATCGCTCGCCGCTCTTGAGCGCAACGCTTCTCTGCGGCGTCACGCGCACGCCGCGGGACGTAAACGTGCCGTAGGTGGAGTTGCGGTCGCTCAGGATAAACATGCCGCTGGCCGGATTGTAGGACAGGAAGCAGTGCAGACGGCTGATGCCTTTGGTATGCTTGAACACGATCTGACAGGAGATCGCGTCACGGCCGATCATCACGCCGTTGCCGTTCACCGGGAAGCGCATACCCGCCAGCTCACCCGTCACGCCGACAACGGCATGACCTGCGTCCCGGCACGCGCCACGCTCGGCAGCTGCGTCGCAGTCTACCACAAACGTGCCGGCGAGCTTGTCGTGCAGCGTCTGCCGGTTATCCGAAAACAGCGCCATCCAGAAGCCGGCGCCCAGGAAAATACCGGACAAAAACCGGGACAGACTGCGCACGGCGGCCGTACCGTAATCGATCCCGAAGCCGTTCGCGTTCACGACCTGCATCCCGAACAGCCGCTTGCCCGGCGTTGCGTGCCATTCGCCGCCCTCGAACAGCGTATAGTACGCAAAACCGACGACGACGGAAAGAAAAGAAACGTACCAGATCTCTGTCACGGCGTAGAGCACCGCACTCACGCTGTTGATAATCAATGCGTCAACCACACACGCCGCGATCCGTTTTCCGAGAATACTGAATTTCATAATGATTGCCTCCTGCATATTTTGTGCTTTAAGTATGCAGGATTTTCCGGGCGTATTCCAGCGCCAAAAATGACATAACAGGCGCAAAAAAGAACATTTTGCCGCTGTTTGGCGATCAGGGCGTCACAATCTGCGGCTTGGACGTCGTGGGAGGCGGCGGCAGCACAGGGGATGTTTTCGACTGCGTCGTGGACGTGTCGTCGTCGGCCGCGGTCGTGGTTTCCGGCGATTCCTGCGTCGTCGGGACGACGATCTGCCCGGACGAAGTGGACACGGCCGTAGTTCCCTGCGCCGTCGGTTCGGTCGGCGCTTCGTGTGTCACTTTCGTCTGCGTCCGAGTCTCGGCAGGCGCCGTCGTCTGCGCTTCGGTCGCCGAGACTTCCGTGACCGACGAGTCGGTCTGTGTGACGGATTCGTCGGGCTTTGCCGGCTTATGCGCAAGCTTGAGACCGAGCACAACGCCCAGCACGATCAGAATGAGCGCGGCTGCGGCTGCGACGATCAGGATGTTGCTGCGCTTGTTCTTTTTCGGCGCGGCGACCGGCGATTCCGGAACGCTCGGCGAAGCGACCGGTGAAAGCGGCGCCGCCTTCTCCTCGTTCGGCAGGGGGATCTCCTCGAGATTGCTTGCCCGAAGGATCGGGTTCAGGTCCCGGATCGCCGCCTCCGCGCTCTCATAGGCGTACGCGCCCTGCCCGCACATGTTCAGAATGAGCTTCGTCAGTTCTTCGCCGGCGCGGCTCTGTGAGAGCGCCTGCGCGTCGAGCCGCTTCTCCTCGCTGAACATGGACGACGGCTTTTTGCCTGTCAACAGAAAATACAAAATCGCGCCTGCCGAAAAAATATCGACGGACGGTTTGTTCTTGCTGCTGCCGTAGGCGGAGATCGGAAGGAATCCGGTGTTGATCTTGGCCGGTACGGAATCCCGAAGCACGGCGGACACAACGCCGGTCGACGGCTCAAACCCGTCTATCACCACCGCTTTGCCGACCAGATAGACCGTATCGGGGCAGAGATTGCCGTGCACGATCCCGTTGGCATGCAGCATGTATATCCCCAGAAGCAGCGAACGCAGCGTATGCAGCGCCGCCGCGCGCTCCATCACGGCGCCGTGCGCGCCATACTCGGCGGCGGAAATGCCGCGGATCTCCTCGACGATGAAATAGGACGTTTCGTTTGCATAGAACGCATCCCGGATGCGCACTGCGGCGCTCTCCTGTGCGAGGCTTGAGATCTTCTGCAGCCTTTGCACAAAGGCCTGCATGAGCTGTTTGTACGCGGTGCGCTTGTCGGCGTCGATCACAGACAGAGAACCGTCCGCGTTCCGGCGCGAAAGCAGCCGCGGAAAGAATTCCTTGATGACGACGCGGCAATTCATCTTGGAATCAAATCCGATATATTCCGTGACCACGTCCGTCTCCCGAAAGCCGTTGCCGACGATATATCTGCCCGACAAAATGGCGCCGTTCGCCAGCAGGGACGGATCGTTCGCCGTGTTCTTGCACACGCACTGCGCGCCCTGCGGGACGGGAGAAAAGCATCGGTTGCAGTAGGTGCGCCCGTTCATTTCGATCGTCATGTTTTTTCTCCTTACTTATAAAATAGGTTCTTTGGAATCCGTAACATAGGATAAATACGCGCGTTTGGAGGAAAAGTATTTCTTTCGGCTGACCGGGACGAAGTCGCCCGACGTCAGCAGCAGACCGTCCTCCACGAACTTTTCGATCCGGTCCATGTTGACCAGATAGCTTTGATGACAGCGCAGGAAGTTGTTTCCCGCCATCTTTTCGATCTCGTCGAGCTTGTAGTAAAACTCCCAGGATCTTTCTTTGCCGACAAAGATGACCTTTCGCTTGTCGCTCATGCAGTACAGGATCTGCCGGATCGGGATCGCCTGCTCTCCGGCCTTGTTTTTCAGCATGAGCATTTTATTGTACGACTCGTCGTAGAATTCAAAAAAACGCCGGAAACACCGCGCAAGCCGCACGTCGTCCTGCACCGAGGGGACGTAATAGGAAACGCCGTTAAAGAACATCGCCTCCAGATCATCCGGCGCATCCCGGCGGATCAGACAAAACCGGCTCTTCGGATTCATGGAGTAGATCTTCAAAGACGCTTCGATCCCGGGGATCACGCTGTTTTCGGAAAAGAAGATCATCATCTTGTCCGGACGCGACGAATGGATATAGTCCATCATATCCATCACGTTGCCGAAAGAGAGAAGAGTATGATTCATCGATCCGATGATCTGTTCCGCTTTTTTCTTCAGCGCGGACAGCTCCAACAGATCGCTGCTGAAAAGAAGGATCTCGATCATAATTCCCATTCCTCGAAGACGGCGCCGTACAATTCCGGCGTGCGGATAGTGAAGTCAACCTGCAGAGGCATATTTTATGTATTATAACATATATATCCGAAAAAGTATACCTTTCTATTGAATTTTTTGACACATTATTCCCCTTTTTTTCGATCTGCATAATCATAAAAAAGACGCCGAAGCGTCTTTTGTGCCCGTGTGTATTCATTTATCTGCAAACGATCGCGGCGACAGTCACGGCTGCGGCTGCCAGGATGGAAGTGACGATGATGAGCGTCATGACGCGTTCTCCTTTCTTTCAGTCTTTCCCTACTGCTTTTCCTCAGCGGGTCGCGATCAGCGCGACGATGACGGCTGCGGACGCTACGATGATGGCGGTGACGATGAACTCCATGGTCGTTCTCCTTTCTCCTGTTTTTTGGGGGTTCTCTGTCCCCCGTCGACGTCTGTACAATACCACAACCCGCCTCATATTTGGGCGGGTTGTAATTCTTAATGCATTTTTTGTAATTTTTAATGATCGACAATCAATTGATCGGTTCGATAATTACCGATTTGACGTTTCTCCGTAAAAGCAAAGTGCCTTTGACGCGCATACACCGGGACTCTTATTCTCGATCTTCGTAATCCTTTTCATCCAAGGACACGACAGTATATTTCTCGCTTTCTTCAATATTGCCCGACGTGCTATCCTGTGAAGCATCCGGATCGTTTACCGGGCCATGATAGCCCTCTTCAAAGGTTTTTTCGTACAGGTCATCCTCTTCCTGTTCAAATGCGGCCTGTTTTTTATGGAGTACAGCAACCGTACCCAACACAACGATCGCCAAAAAGCCGTCCACACTAATGGAGATGATTGCACGTTTGCGAAAGACGGTCCTGTTTTCAGAGACGGTGGTTGTGGTTTTCGATGATTGAGACAACAGTGAAGATGGCGCCGTCTGTGTTTCGGATACAAGAAGACTCACATCTTCCATGTCTGGCGTTCGCCGGCTATGAGCTATCCAAGCCACAACGCTCAACACAACACTTATCATTACCAAAACCAACGCAACTCTTTTTTTGTGCTGCACTTTTGGCTGACAGAATATATGCATTTTCTGTATCGCATTTCGTCCCCAAGCGCCAAACCGCAAGATAAGGACCCGCAAATACGCAGTGGCCCTTTTCAAAGCTCCGGCCGATTGTTTCCTTTCCTTTTTTCGAATCGCTTGCTGCAGTCCCTGCAGTAATTTCTCAGCACTTTGTGTGCGCTTGTCCGGATTTTGTGCCATCCCGCGCAGAATCTCTCTCTGCGCCGATTGCGGCGCGTCAGTATTCCGGAGTAAGTCAGGTTCATCCCCGTCCATCTCGCGGCTCAAACTGTCCGGCGGCGTTTCACCCGTCAGCATCTTATACAGCGTTGCGCTCGCGGCGTACACGTCTGTATATGCGCCTTGTCTGACTTTGCTGCTGTATTGTTCGATCGGCGCATAGCCGGCCTTGAGCATCACAGACAGTGTTTTTTCGTCCGCATCGCTGATAACTCTCGCCGCGCCGAAATCCAACAGCTTTATTTTGTGGTCCTTGCACACAAAGATGTTGTCCGGCGCGACGTCACGATGGATCATACCGGCCTTGTGCATTGCGTCGAGCGTCTCCAATACCGGCGTCATGATCCGCATCGTCTGTACAAATGTCAATTTGCCGCGTTGATCCACGATTTCCTTGACAGTCTTGCCGCGCAATAACTCCATAATGATGTATGCCGTACCGTTTTCTTCTACACAGTCATAAACCTTGACAACGCTTTCCAGCGCGTCGAATCGTGACAGTGCTTTCGTTTCCCGGCGCGTCTTCTGCAGACCATGCAGGAATTGCCGCTGCGCTTCCTCATTGAAGCACGTCACTCTTTTGGTGCCGGTCATGCGGGATGCAAAAGCATGCGGCAAATACTCCTTGATCGCCACAGGTCTCTCGAGCTTGTGATCCCATGCGATATAGGTAACGCCGAAGCCGCCCTGTCCGAGCACCCTGCCGAGCGTGTAACGCCTTTGCAGCACTGTCCCCGGCTCCAGATGGTTTCTCGATACTGCCGGAGTTCCGACAAAGTATCCGCAATACGGGCAAACATCATACTCTTTGCCGAACAACTGCATACACCCCAGACATCTCTGCATCCCAATTCTCCCCTTTTTCACACTCACACTTACAGTATTACAAATTCCCCGTTTTGTCAACAAAAAAAGACGCCGAAACGTCTTTTTCTGTTTGCGGTTCACCTTGCGTTTCCAACCTGTACGACGGCTCAATACTCAATGCCGAGCGCGTCCAGCGCGGGATTGACGTACTGCCAGCGGATGTGATTGAGCGTGTAATTCGTCACGCCGTACAGCCACGACTGTTCCGCCGCGCTGCGCATACGGAAGCCGAGCGACGCGCGCACATGGATGAAGAAGCTCTGGATGCAGACCACGTCTCCGTTAGCGTCAACGACCTCACAGACGATGATTCCGTCGTCGGGATACGATGCGCGCAGCGTAACGGAAGCGCTGTCGCAGTCTTCAAGATCCATATCCGACGTCATGCAGTAACCTTCTCCCCAGTACCAATGGTAGGCGTCCGTCTTTTTGACGCCGGCATACGTACAGGTCAACGTCTTCTTCTGACCGGTAACGGCGGAGATCGTCTTGCTGTCCGTGTCGCACGGCTTGTTGTAGTGCACCCAATCGACCTCTGCGTTGAAGAGCGGATCGTTGTCCGAGTCCGACCAGTTGCCTTCACACGTCATATACTCGTAACCGTATGCGGTGATGTGCACGGTCCTGAGCGACGTACAGCCGGAGAATGCGCCGCGTTCGACGTAAGCTGCGCCGATCGTCAGCGTGCGCAGATTCTTGCAGTTCTCGAACGCAAACTCTTCCACGAAATCCACCGTGTCCGGGATCACGACGGACGTGATATCCTTGCGGTCGGAAAAAGCGGCTGCGGCGATCATGAATACTTTGTGTCCGTTGAGCTTCTCCGGGATGGTCAGTTTGCCGTTGACGTCGGCGCTGCAGCCGGTGACGACGGCATACATTTCTTCGTCATCGTACCAGGCTTCTGTCAGGTAGTACCGAAATCCGGCGGCGGATTTGGCGGAAGCGGGCAGCGCGAGGACGGTCAGCAGCACGGCGATCACCGCGCAGAGGGCGAGCAGTTTCTTGAGTGTGTTTTTCATGTTTGTCTTCTCCTTTTTATTTTTCTTGCGGGGTTTTCCTGTCCCCCCGTCGACGTCTGCACAATACCACATCCCGAACGAAAAATGTGCCGGATGTCATATTTAACGTGAAAAATGTAATTGTTCGTTTTTCTTGCAAAGCGGAACGGGACGTGATACAATGAACAGATGAAAGGAGCAAGACCTATGGACAGTCATTTTTTTGCCTTGATGGCGCGAATGAAATACATCAACCGCTGGGCGCTCATGCGCAACGCCCATGAAGAAAACCTGAGCGAGCACAGTCTGGACGTCGCGATCACGGCGCACGTGCTGGTGCTGCTGCATAACAAAACGGCGGCGCAGCCGCTGTCCGCCGAACGCGCGGCGGTGCTGGCGCTGTTCCACGACGCGCCGGAGATCCTGACGGGCGACATGCCCACGCCGGTCAAATATTATAACGAGCAGGTGCGCGACGCTTACCGCACGGTGGAGGAGAGCGCGTGCGAAACGATCCTGTCCCTGCTGCCCGAAGCGCTGCGGGACGATTACCGGCCGCTGTTCCTGCCGCAGGCGGCGGACGAGCCGCTGTGGCGGTTCGTCAAGGCGGCGGACAAGATCTGCGCGCTGACCAAATGCATCGCCGAACGCCAGGCCGGCAATATGGAGTTTGAGAAGGCGGCGGCCTCCACGCTCGAAGCCATCCGCGCCATGCACTGCCCGGAGGCGGAGCATTATCTGACGCACTTCCTGCCCGGCTTTGAAAAAACGCTCGACGAGCTGCGTGAGATTTAGAAACAGAAAAGCCGCCCCTACAAATAAGATGAACGCAAACGACAACGAAAAGGGGAACGGGCCGCCGTTTGCAGGCGTCTGACCGTTCCCCGATTTTCTGTTATGCGTTTTTCAGAACGTTTATTTGCGGATATTCTCAATGGTTTCCGTACTGCCGCCGCCGTCGTCGTCGGGCGCGCGGAATTCGCCTTTGTCGACCAGCCGCAGGAACGCGTCCACAACATCCGGCGTGAGCTGTGTGCCGGACACTTCTTTGATGATGGACACGACCTTGTCAAAATTCATGCGCGGTCGGTAGGGACGATTGGAATACATCGCGTCAAAGCAGTCCGCGACGGCAATGATCTGCGCCACACGCGGGATCTCCTCTTTCTTCAGCCCCTGCGGATACCCCTTGCCGTCCGGGCGCTCATGGTGCGCACGTGCGCCGACGGCGATTTCCGGCATCAGGCTGATATTCTTGAGCACATCGTATCCTCTGGCCGCATGGGACTTGATGAGGGCGAATTCCTCATCCGTCAGTTTGCCCTGCTTGTTGAGCACGCTGTCCGGGATCCCGACTTTGCCGATGTCGTGCATCAGAGCAATATTATGGTAAATCTCCACTGTTTCGTCGTCGTACCCCAATTCGCGCGCCAGCATCTCGGTGTACTGCGCTACGCGGAAGGAATGGCCTTGCGTGTAGGAATCCTTCAAGTCGACCACCTTCGCGAATGCTTCGATGATCTCCCGCGTTAATTCTTTGTCACGCTTCTGCTGACTGAGCAGGTTTTCCATCTCATCCGCACGGCGTACGCCGATATAGATCCGCATCCCGACCAGGATGCATCCGGCAAAGAAAACGGCGGCGATGATCGCGATTTGTATGATATAGGTTTTGACGTAATCGTAAATGCCTTTCATGGAAATATCTGCGCCGACATACGCCACACACTTGCCGTTGGAGTCAAAGACCGGTTCGTACCGCGACAACAGCCAGCCGTAGCTGTCATTGCTTTCGATGGTGTCGATTCTGCCGCCGGCCAAAAGCGTGGGCAGATAATCCGCAAAGCTATCATCAAAAGGCACCACAGTGCCCAAAGCGGACGCGTCGATATCGGGACGCTCGTCATATCCGGTCAGACTGTCCACGGTCGTGTCAAAATCAAAAACAACGTGACATCCGTCGGGCACGATCTGATATACGTAGAGATATTGCAGGTAGGGTGTGTTTTCGAGGATGCTGTCCAGCAAACGGCCTGTTTCCATATACCCGTCGTCTGCGCCGTCGCGCAGCCAATCGTTTATCCGGTCGCCGTCGATCTGCTCGGCAGCCAGCTTGGAAACGTCAATGATGATCTGCTCTCTGTAACTGCGCGTAGTGCGGTTGAAGATGAGAACGCTCGTTAAAGCGACCGCGATCACCGTTATCATCACCAGCAGCGCTAAAATGATCATCAGAATACGGTGTCTGTTTTTCGGGGGGACGCTCGTCTTATCCTTTTTCAAATCCGGTTCCTCCATGCGGACTCTATTGGCGTCTTTGTGCGCCTGTGAAATCCTCTGATTGATTATATTATATCATAATACCCTCCGATCCGCAAGACGGACAGACAATTATTGCTGTTTTTTTTTCGGATTTTTGTTCATCCCGGAATGCCGTGAACATTAAAAAACCCGCGCCCCTCCGCCGGTCGGCGGAAGGACGCGGATTTGACTGCTTTGGGATCAGACCCAGTTCTTTTTGTACATGAGATACGCGCCGCCGATGGAGACGACGATCGTGATGATGATAAGCACGCCGATCTGCATCGACGGAACAAACACCAGCACAAGCGCGCCGGCCAGGATCGGCAGGACGGAGATCTTCAGATGCCGGATGAAATAGGACGCGCCGATCGCGCCGAACAGCGCGGGGATGATCTGCTGGAAGGCCGGCGCAAAGACCGACTCGGGCGCAGTGATCTTCGGCAGGATCGGCCGGAACAGCAGCACGCCAAGCGCGATGATGACCGTCGTCGTGAGTGACGAGGCGGCGATGGAGATGGTCGTGACGACCTCGCCCTCCTCCGTGTTGGGGCGCACCTTTGCGTTTTCGATCGCGGAGATCGCGCAGGGGAGCTTGAGGTTGGCGATGTTGCCCGTCACGAACGAAAGATAGCTGCCGCCCGCGCCCAGCAGCGGCGCGTAGCTGATGACTTCCGCCACGGCGGTCGCCCAGTACAGCGGCATCACGGCCGCCAGACCCTTCAGAACGCCCTGAAGAGGCGGCCAGGCGTTGTAATGGATGCAGAACACGATCGGCACCAAAAACAGCACACAGATCGTTGTGATGCACGAGATGCGTCCCCAGGTATGGACTTTGTCAAAATACGACTTCATGTCAATACCTCCATTCGATCAGCATTTCGGGCGGCAGATACCGCGTCAGCAGGATCGCCGCGCCCATGGCGCCGATCATACTCAGCGGCATGGTGAAGTTTTCGAGCCATTTAAGTTTGAACCGGTCGCACAGCTTTGTGAGAATCACCATCAGCAAAACGGAGACGACCAGCACCAGCACCGACAGCGTACCGGCGCCGTCGGCGGGATTGTCCTTCGTGCCGACGCCGACGATCGAGCGCGCGATAAACGCGGCGATCAGACCGATGAACGCGGCGGCGGAGATGACGTCCGCGAGCTTGGCGTTGGTCGCGGCGGCGTGGCCGATCTTTTTCTGGATCGACTTGAGGAAGATCGGCAGCAGGATCAGCGGGAAGATGCAGCCGACCGTCATGACCCAGATGATTGCGGCGAACTGCTGCGGGTCCTGCACGGGCTCGCTCACGCTGCTGTTGAAGACGTTCAGCGCAGCTTCGGCAGCGGTCGTTTCATATGTGATGTTGCCGATGACCGACAGGCGGATCCACGGCAGCACGATGCCCAGCGCTTTGGCCAGCACGATGACCGTCGCCACGACGGACACGGCGGGCGCGATGGAGAACAGCACGCTGGACGTCACGGTGCCGCGCATCGTCTGGCTCGACAGGCCCAGCTTCTTTCCCTGCTTCCACGCTTTCACGAGAAAGAAGACCGACTGCGCGATCACGAAGAGAATCACCGCCGCGGCCAGGGCGTACATGAGCTTGCTTTCTTTAAACATAATTCCCCCCGAAAAACAGATTTCAGACGGCAGGCCGGACGCGGTCTGCCATCTGAAACGAGATCTTATTTATACAGCGGGCCGTAAGCCGCGCAGGCGCGGTAATCCTGGCCCTCCTTGTCCATGCCGAACGCGTTCCAGCACGCCGGACGGAAGATGTCCTTGTCCGCGACGTTATGCAGCGACACGGGGATGCGCAGGATCGAGGCGAGCGCGATCAGATCGGCGCCGATATGGCCGTAGGAGATGGCGCCGTGGTTGGCGCCCCAGTTGTTCATCAGGTCGTACGCGGAGGCGAACGCGCCCTCGCCGGTCAGACGCGGCGCGAACCAGGTGCACGGCCACGTCGGGTCGGTGCGGTCCCAGAGGATCTTGGACACGTCGTCGGGCAGACGCACGGTGTAGCCCTCGGCGATCTGGAGCATCGGGCCCAGACCCTTGACGATGTTCAGACGGTACATCGTAGCGGGCATTTCGGCGCGCGTCAGGAAGTGCGACGAATATCCGCCGCCACGGAAGTAGCCGCGGTCGGAGGTGCACCAGTCGGTCGCTTTGAGCATCTTCGCAATATCCTCTTCCGTGACGTTGAACCATTCCTTCATCACGTTTACGCCGTTCTCGTCCGTGCATTCGCCGCACGCGTCCAGACAGCACGCGCCGGAATTGATCAGGTGGATGAAGCCCATCGCGTCCTTGGCGACGCCTTCCAGCTCATAACCGGTCACGCGCTTGACCGCCTCGGGGCTCCAGTATGTACGCACGTCGGCGAACATCTGCGCGCGGTTGGTCAGCAGCTTGCCGAGCAGCATGGACAAGCCGTTGAGCGTATCGTTCTCGGTGGCGAGGACGTACGGCTCGCGCGCGCCGTTCCAATCGAAGGACGTGTTCAGCAGCGCTTCGGCGAAGTCGGCGTTGGGATAGAAGTCCGTCCACTGACGCTGGCCCTGGAAGCCGGCGGCGATGGCGTTGTGGCCGACCATCTCTTCCTCGCGGCCCGCGGGCAGGTTCGGATTGCCGTTCATCAGGTCCTTGATGATGCACATCATCTTGACGGAGAACTCCCAGTCCTTTTCCTTTTCCTCGTCGCTCTTGCGGACGAATTCGGGGTTTTTATCGAAGCCTTCGGGGCAGTTTGCCTTTGTCCACGCCAGCGCCTTCTGGTACTCTGCTTCGTCATAGATGCCTTCGGCCATGCGGCGGATGATCTCGACCTCGTCCACGGACTCGACGCGCATCCCGAGGTATTCCTCGACAAATTCGGAATTGACGATGGAGCCGGCGATGCCCATGCAGATCGAGCCGATCTGCAGATAGCTCTTGCCGCGCATCGTGGCGGCGGCGACGGCGGCCTTGCCGAAGCGCAGCAGCTTTTCACGCACGTCGTCCGGGATGGACATATCGTCCTTGTCCTGCACGTCCTTGCCGTAGATGCCGAACGCGGGCAGACCCTTCTGCGCGTGGGCGGCGAGGACGGCCGCGAGATACACCGCGCCGGGACGCTCGGTGGCGTTGAAGCCCCAGACGCCCTTGATCGTCATGGGGTCCATGTCCATCGTCTCGGAGCCGTAGCACCAGCAGGGCGTGACGGACAGCGTGACGGAAACGCCCTCCTTCTGGAACTGACGCGCGCAGGCGGCAGCCTCGGCCACGCGGCCGATGGAGGTGTCGGAGATGACGACCTTGATCGGTTCGCCGTCGGTATAGCGCAGATTCTCCTCGTACAGCTTCTTGACGGCGAGCGCCATGCCCATCGTCTGATCCTCGAGGGATTCGCGCACCTTCAGCGGACCTCTTCTTGCGTCGATGATGCGGCGGATGCCGATCACGGGATAGTCTCCGATCAGTCTTTGTTGTGCCATTGTAATGCTTCCTTTCTGTTTAAATCTGAAGGTAATAATAAGTTAAATCAGCTGCTGCGACGCGCTTTATGCCGTCGCCTGCGTGTAGGCGGCGAACGCCTCACGCCACGCATCGACGTCTTCGGGCAGATAGTCGCGCACCGTTTCGCTGCGCGAGACGATCTGCCGTGCCTCGGCGATGTCGCGCACGGCGCCTTCGGCGATCAGCTGCACGGCGATGTTGCCCAGCACGGTCGCCTCGATCGGGCCTGCCTTGACCGGCACGCCACAGGCGTTCGCGGTCATCCGGCACAGCAGCGTGTCCTTGACGCCGCCGCCGATGACGTGGATCACGCCGTACGTCTTTTCGGTGCAGGCGGAGATTTTTTCGAGCGTCTGACGGTACTTCATCGCCAGACTTTCGTAGATACAGCGCATGATCTCGCCCACGGTCTGCGGGACGTACTGTCCCGTCTTTGCGCAGTAATCCCGCACACGCTGCGGAATGTCGCCGCGCGGGACGAATTCCGGCGCGTCGGGGTCGATGAAGCATCGGAAGGGCTTGCTTTCGAGCGCGAGCCGTTCGAGGTCGGCGTAGGAATAGTTCTGTCCTTCCCGCGCCCACTGCCGGCGGCTCTCCTGAATGAGCCACAGTCCGATGATGTTCTTTAAAAAGCCGGTGACGCCGCCGTAGCCGCCCTCGTTCGTGACGTTGATCTCCAGCGACTTTTCGTTGACGATCGGCGCGTCCAGCTCTGTGCCGAACAGCGACCACGTCCCGCTCGAAAGAAAGACGAAATCCTTTTCACTACTGGGGACGGCGCTGATGGCGGACTGCGTATCGTGTCCGCAGACGGCGATCACGGGGACCGGCTCGACGCCGCACTCGCGGCAGACGTCCGGCGAGAGCTGTCCCGTCACGGTGCCGGACGGCACGATGTCGGTGAACAGCCGGCGCGGGATGCCGAACTTGTCCAGTATCTCGCCGCTCCACGTCCGCGTTTCGATGTCGATCATCTGCGACGTGGTGGCGATGGAATACTCCGTGTGCATCTCGCCCGTGAGCATATAGGCGAACAGGTCAGGCGTGAACAGCAGACGGTGCGCGCGCTCCAGGATGTGCGGACGGTATTTCCGCAGGCTCAGCAGCTGGAACACCGTGTTCAGCTCCATGAACTGGATGCCGGTCTTTTTGTAAAATTCCTCTTTCGGGATGACCTTGAACGCTTCCTCGATCATGCCCTTCGTGCGCAGATCGCGGTAATGGATCGGGTTCTCCACCAGACAGCCGAACTCGTCCAGCAGACCGAAGTCCACGCCCCAGGTGTCGATGCCGATGCAGTCGAACCCGCCGGCGAGCTTGGCCTTGAGAATGCCCTGCTTGATCTCGAAGAACAGCCGCAGCGTGTCCCAGTAGGTCGTGCCGTGCACGTCCACAGGATCGTTGGAAAAACGGTGCACCTCGGTCAGCGCGATCTTTTCGCCGTCGAACATGCCGAGGATCGCGCGGCCGGACGACGCGCCGAAGTCAAACGCCAGAGCGCGGATAGGCTTTTGCATCACACGACGACTCCCTTTTTCAGAATGACGTTGGCATAGATCGCCGTTTCGCCCGTGGCGATGACGGCGTACGCCTTTTTGGCGCGGTCATAGAACGCGAAGCGCTCCACCAGCTCGAAAGCCTTTTCGCCCTCGTTCTTTTTGACCACGTCCTCATAGACCGCCCAGATCTCCGGACGGTTCGCGCTGTCGCCGTTGTCCATCAGCGCGACGGGCGCGTCGACGTAGGTATCCAGCGGCATCAGGCGCAGTACGGCGTCGAGGATCTCCGGCACGCCGTGGCCGTCCAGACGCACCAGACGCTGCGCGACGGAGGCGGCGGGGAAATTGCCGTCGCCGATGACGATCTCGTCGCCGTGTCCCATTTCCATCAGGATCTTCAAAAGCTCCGGAGAGAGGATCGGAGAGATATTCTTGAGCATGATAACAGTCCTTTCTTTTTATTCGCGGAACAGCTTCAGCTTCGTCTTTTCATTGACGATCTTAATGAGCAGCCTGCATACGAACACGGCGATCAGGCCGTACACGATCCCCAGCAGCGCGCCGAAGATCACGTCGGTGGGATAATGCACCTCCACATAGATGCGCGAAAACGCGACGATCGCCGCCAGCAGAATGCCCGGAATAAACAGATACGGTTTTTTGGAAACGCACAATCCGGTCGCCGCGGCAAAGCCGGAGGACGCGTGCCCGGACGGGAAGGAGAAGCTCGACGGCTTGTCAACCAACTGCGGATAGACGTACTGCCATCCGTTCTTCATCGCCGGCCAGTCCAGATCGAACGGACGCGGACGTGCAAAGAGGTTTTTCAGCACCAGGTTATTGCAGACCACCATCACGACCAGCGCGGCAGCCATCGTCACGCCGGCGCGGCGCGTTTTGCGGAAGCAGAACAGGATGGCGGCCACGATCATCCAGATAAAACCGGTGTCGAACAGCTTCGTCAGAAACACCAGCACGGCGCCGATCGCGCCGTCGATGGCGAAGTTGTGCAGCTGCTCGACCCACTGGAACACAGCGGCGTCAAAATTCAGAAACGCGGAAAAATCCATAGACTCACTTCTCCTTTTCACGGGTAGATCTTACCCCATAGTTATTCATATTGTACCATAAAATATGAGAATTGCAACGGTTATTTTGCAGAGGATCGGAACGGTTTTTTCGCCGTGCCGGTTTGCACCGGCGGCGCCCCAATGCGGACGGCCGCGTATTTACGCGCGGCTGCGGTCGATCTGCGCCATCATGGTGCGGAAGACGGTGGCGATCGTTTCCGCCGTGCGCGGGCCGAGGGAATTCGTCTCCTCGTAGTGGCGCCGGCCGTGGCGGTCGCGCGTCGCCGAGAAATACGGCGTTTCGGGATGCAGCAGGAAATCGTTCGGCGGCAGGATATAGCCCAGCTCGTCGTTCGCCAGTCCGACGATGCGCAGCGCGGGGTCGCCGGCGATCTGCGTGAGCGGTTCGGGATCGGCTTCGGCGCCCAGACCGGTCGCGGATTCCGCGCCGTCCAGATACCCGCCGTACGCGAGCTCCGGGAACAGTTCGCCCGGCACCAGCAAAAGCGAAAGCTGCCCGATTGCAAGATACGTCATTTCCGTGCGCAGCGCGAGTCCCAGCGCCGTGCCGCGGCGGCGATAGCTTTTTGCGCGCAGGATGCCGGCGTATTTCGCGGTCAGCAGCATTGTATTGTCCGCGTCGACGTAGAACGTCTGGCGCAGCTGATTGATACAGGGCTTGAGCTTCTTTTCCCAACGGATGGAGAGCGCATAGCCGGCGAGCTTTTCGCCGATGGCTTTCGTGGACGCGGCAAAGTCGCCGCCCGCGTCGCGGATCTCCCGTTCGTTGTCGATCTTCATGGAGATCATGCCGCCGATCGCGCCGACGAAATAAGCCGTTTCGGCGCCGGTCTGTTCAAAGATCGCGCGACGCATGTATCCGGGGAAGTCCGCGCTCACACGGGAATTGCAGCCCTGAAGCGATTCGGAATGCGAAGCAAAATGCACCAGCCATGTCTCGCGCGTGCCGTCCTTCGGGACGAAGCGCAGACGCGTGAGCGTTCTGGAAAAGACGTACGGTGTGCGGATGTCCTCCTGCATGTCGGGGACCTCCGTCTCGCCCAGATACAGATCGCCGTCGCGGCGGTCCCGGTAGGCGGCGATGGCGGCGCTTTTGACCTGTGCGCGGAAAAACGCCATGTACGCCTTGTCCCGTCCCGTGCGCGGCAGCGGTCCCCAGTTGCCCATCGTGTCGATGGACGCGTGGTCGTGCGTGCTCATGATGTGGACGCCGCGGCAGTCGGTCGTGCGGCAGAAGTCCGACAGCTCCGCGCGGATCTGCTCGACGTCAGCGTTCAGCAGCCCGACGGTGTCCGCCGTCACCAGCAATATCGCGCCGCGTCCGGTCTGATCGTCCAGCCAGACGGCGTGCGCATACGGCTCGTCCAAACAGCCGGTCGCGGGATTGTTCTCGCTGTATCCGGCGACATAGTATGTTTTTTGCAGGAAGTCGTCCGGCAGAAGCGTCGCCTTGCCGAAGCCGACGCAGAATCGCTTGCCGCACGCGCTCTGCCAATCCGCCGCCGCGGCCTGCGGGATCTGCGGGGAAGGGCGCGCGTTCAGCGCCAGACGCCCCGCCGCGCGGTAAACGCCGCGCAGCGCATCATACAGCGCGGCCCTGCTCTTTCGGCCGGCTTCCTCTTTGATCGTGTTCATATCCATGATTTATCAGCCCTTCTTCGGGAAGAGGTTCCGGAACAGGTCGCGCGTCAGCGCCCAGACCTCTTGGATGCTGTCGGCGTCCACGCCCTCGCGCAGACGGGGCAGCGCCTTGCGGGCATAGACCGTGATCTTGCCGGGCATCGACGCGGGGAACGCCTCGGCGGGCAGTCCCATCGCTTTGCCGATGCGGCGGGCGACCTGACGGTTCTCGATGTGCTCGCCCGCGGCCAGCAGATCCTTGCTGCCGAAGACGAACACCGGCACGTCCGCGTTGGTGTGCGAGGTTTTGGTATAGACATATTTGCCGTCCTTGAGCGTGATGCCGCCGGTCTCATGGTCGGCGGTGACGACGACGAGCGTATTGCCGTCCTGCTTGGCGAATTCCGCCGCGACCTCGATCGCATGGTCGAACTCCTCGACCGCTTGGGCGGCGTTCGAGACTTTTTTATCGTAATTGTCGGCGTCGTTGCTGCCGTGGCTGTGCTTGTCGATGTGCGCGCCCTCGACCATCAGGAAGAAGCCGTTCCGGTTCTGCAGCAGGTCGATCGCCTTTTCCGTCATCTGCGAGAGCGTGGGGGACGTTGAGCCCTCCGGTACTTTGGTGCGCCACATCGTGTTGACGTCGAACTGCGCGAAGCTCTTGCTGCCCGGCTCCAGCGCCTGCATTTCCTGCGCCGTCGTCACGACGGTGAAGCCGTTCGCTTCGGCCTCGGCCGCGCTGAACGTTTCCACCGTGCCGCCCCAGATCAGGTCGAGCGGGGACTTCGCCTGCTGCGCGCTGATGTCGGCGGAATTGTCGCGGTCGGACGTGTGCACGGTAAAGGATGAGGGCGTGGCGCCGTCCGTCCGGTCGGTCGTGATGACGCCGGAACGGCGGCCGCTGTCCTTCGCGGCCTCTGCCAGCGTGCGGGGCATGGAGAACCAGCACAGCGGATCATAGAAATAGGACGCAACGTAGCGGTTGTTCGTGCGCACGCCGGTCGCCAGCGCCGTGCCGCCTGCCGCGCTGTCGGTGACGCGGTTGCTGACGGAGCGCGTCTTGGAATACCCGCGCACGTCGCAGTTGTTCTCCATATACAGGGAAATGCCGCGCTCCTGCTTGGCGAGCGCAAGATGGTTTTCGCCCATGCCGTCGCCGATCATCAGGATCACGTTGGTATAGGTCTTTGCGCTTTCGGCGGCCGCGATCGGCGCGGCGCTCGTCAGCACAAGGATTGCCGTCAGAAGAAATACCGTTAATCTTTTCATTTACAGCTCCTCCTTTTGTTTTATAGAGTTATTATATATTCTTTGTGCATAAGTGTCAATGGAAGACGCCGAAAATCTCCATTCTGCCTATTGAAATCCGACCGCGAGTATTGTACAATAGAAACTGTAATAGTGTAAAAGTCTAAAAAGGAGCGGTGTCTCATGAAACGATATACAAAATCCGTCCTGGCGTGGCTGCTGACGTTTGCGGTGACGGCGGCCCTGATCCCCTTTGCGTGCCTGTCCGCGCTGGCCTCCCCCTGGGGCGGCGGGACGGCGACGCCGTCGATGAACGCCGAGGGCTATTATCTGATCGACTCCGGAGAAAAGCTGGCGTGGTTCTCCAACCGCGTCAACTCCGGCTATCCGAGCATCAAGGCGAAGCAGACGACTAACCTCGACATGGGCAGCCGTCCCTTCACGCCGATCGGCACCTCGACGCAGAAGTTCAAGGGCGTCTACAACGGCGGCGGCTACACGATCTCGAACCTGAAGGTGACGGGCAGCGAGGAAGGCCGCGGTCTGTTCGGTTATATCGCCGCGACGGCGACGACGCAAACGACCTATGATACGAACGGCGATCCCGTCACCGAAACGGTCTACACGCCTGCCGAGATCAACGACGTGGTGCTGACCGGCGCCGTGATCGAGGGCAGCAAGAACATCGGCGGCATCGCCGGCGTGTCGGAGGGCGGCGCGATCTCCGGCTGCCGCGTCTCCGGTACGGTCACCTGCACCGGCCCGAACGCGGGCGGCATCGTCGGAAACAACACGCTCGAGGGTACGGTGCTCAACTGCGAAAACAACGCCGCGGTCAGCGGCACGCTGCGTATCGGCGGCATCGCCGGCTACTGCTTCAGCAACACGTCCGTCAACGGCTGCTGCAACACGGGCGCGATCAGCGGCGCTTCCTACGTCGGCGGCATCATCGGCACGGCCTCCGGCAGCGAGGTCACCCACAGCTACAACAAGGGCGCGATCACCGCATCGAACAATTCCTGCGGCGGTCTGGTCGGCTATACGCTGTACGGTATGCTGCTGTGCATGTACAACATCGGCACGGTCAGCTGCTCGGGCGAGTTCACCGGCCTGTGCTTCGGCAACGTGACGTACGGCACGCGGTACGCCAAGTGCTACTACGACCGCGATCTGACGACCGGCAGCGACAGCTACGCCACGGCCGCCGAGCATGAGCTGATGATGGACGACAGCTTTCTGACAACGCTGAATTTCGCGTTCGAGATCTACGTCGGCGACTACTTCAATACCAACAACGGCTATCCCATCCTGCGCTGGCAGCTCATCGGCTGGGACGGCTCGATCGGCGAGCCGGAAACGGACAGCTCCGGGACGTACCTGATCACCAGCGGCAGCGAGCTGGCATGGTTCGCGCGTCTGGTCAACGGCACGCTCTCCGGCGTGGCGCAGAACAGGTCCGCCAAGGGCAAGGTCATGCGCGACATCCTGCTCAACCCCGGCATCTTTGACGAAACGTCCAACGTATGGACGCCGATCGGCACGGAGTCTTCGCCCTTTATCGGTACGTTTGACGGCGGCGAATACCGCATCAGCGGCATTTATCTGCCCGACAACACCGTGAACTATACCGGCCTGTTCGGCTGCATCGGGACCGGCGGCACGGTCAAGAATATTTTCCTCGACAGGTCAAAGATCGTCGGCTACAATTATTCCGGCGCGATCGCGGCGTCCAATGAGGGCACGATCGAGAACTGCTTCAATTATTCCTCCGTGCAGTCGATGTATTACACGGGCGGCATCGCCGGCTCCAACACCGGCACAATCCGCACCAGCGGCAACGTCGGCGACGTGGACGGCGGCAACTGGTCGGGCGGCGTCACCGGCGCAAACAACGGCGGCAGCGTCATCAGCTGCTTCAATAAGGGCAAGGTCACCGGTATGCAGCGTACGGGCGGCGTCATCGGAACCAACTACGGCGCGATCCAGTACTGCTACAACAACGGGCTTGTGGACGGCGGCGTTTCGGTCGGCGGTCTGGTCGGCTATCAGAACAGCGCCGACGCCAACGGCTTCACCAACTGCTACAACATCGGTTACGTCAAGGGCGCCCAGCAGGTCGGCGCCGTGATGGGCTATTTCCAGAACGGCACGGTGCGGTACTGCTATTACGACTCCGAGCGCAGCGGCGTTTCCGACACGAACGCCACGCCCAAGACGACCGCGCAGATGGCCGAGCCGACGAGCATCTCCGCGTTCACCGGCTTCAGCTCCACCTACTGGGTGGACCGCGGCATGGATCAGTATTTCGACTACTGCCCGGAGCTGAAGGTCTTCTATAACTCCACGAATTCGCTGCTCAAGAACACGTCCAAGGAAAGCGCGGCCGTGCTCAAGGGCGTCTATACCGTCATGGCGGAAGTGGACGGCGAAATGAATACATACTACGCGTCCGTCAAGCTCGGCGCGTCGCACATCGGCACGGGCGATGGGACGCTGGTCGTTCTGCGCGACTCGACGATTACCGACACGGCGACGATCACGGGCAGCGTGACGGTCACGGACAACGCGCAGACGCGCACGCTCACGCGCGGCGCGAGCTATACCGGCAGCTTCTTCACGGTCTCCGGCAGCCTGACGCTCGTCGGTACGGGGACGGATAAGCTGTGTCTGAACGGCGGCGGTTCTTCCGCGAGCGGCAGCGCGCCGATCTCGATCAGTTCCACCGGCACCGTCACGATGCAGGACGGCGTCCTCATCACGGCGAACACGTCGTCCGGAAACGGCGGCGGCGTCCTGTCGGACGGCGGCACGCTGCTCATGCAGGGCGGCAAAATCAGCGGCAACACGGCGCAGAACGGCGGCGGCATCTACATGAACGGCGGCGTGCTGTACGCCGACGGCGGCACGGTGTCCGGCAACACGGCGCAAAACGGCGGCGGCGTTTATCTTCTGGGTACCGGCGCGGAGGTGGAGCTGCGCGGCCTGACCGTTTCCGGCAACACGGCGCAGAACGGCGGCGGCGTTTACAACCAGAACAGCACCGTACTCTGGAGCGGCGGCACGGCGTCCGGCAACACGGCGACCGTGCGCGGCGGCGCATTCTACAACACGGGCAAGCTGCAGATGAGCGGCGGCACGGTGTCCGGCAACACGGCGCCTTCCGCGGTCGGCGTCTATCAGGGCAACGTGCTGGAATTCTCCGAGGGCGTGTACCTTGACAGCACGGACGACGTCTATCTGCCGAGCGGCCGCACCGTGAAAAATACCGGCCGTCTGACGGCCGACGGCCTGATCGCTTCGCTGACAGCCGCCAATTACACGGCCGGCACGCAGGTGCTGACGGGCGACTTCTGCGCCGCGAACTACGCAAAATACCTCCTGAACGTGCCTTCGGGCGCGACGACGGAACTGCATATCAATTCCTCCGGCAAGCTGATCGCCAAGGAGATCCATAATGTGGCGAAGGTCAGCGTGTTCGGCTCGTACGACGTGTACTATACCTCGCTCAAGGAGGCGGTGGACGCCATCGGCACCGAGACCGGTCTGATCACCATGATCGCGGACGACAGCGTCGAGGAGACCATTGAGGTCAGAGGAAACGTAACGGTCACCATCGTCGGTGAAAACACCGGCACGCGCACGATCACACGGTATCAGACCTGCACGGGCGCGATGTTCACTGTCGCCTCAGACGCCACGCTCGAATTCGGCGCGAACGGCACAACGAATGACAACGCGCTCGTCGTGGACGGCGGCAGCGCGCTGTACGGCACGTACGGCACGTGCATCGTGGAAAATAACGGCACCGTCCGGATCAAGGACGGCGCGACGCTGCAAAACGCGTCGTCGTCCGGAAACGGCGCGGCGATCCGCAATCTTGGCACGCTGGAGATCTCCGGCGGCGCGATCCGCAACTGCTCCGGTGTGAGCGGCGGCGCGATCCACAGTACCGGTACGACGGAGATCACGGGCGGCACGATCACCGGATCGACCGCAACGAGCGGCGGCGCGCTGTACAATACCGGCTCCGTCTCCATGCAGGGCGGCTCGATCACCGCGTGCAGCGCGACGAACGGCGGCGCGCTGTACAATACCGGCACGGTCGCGTTTGAAGGCGGCACGATCGCCTCGAACACCGCGTCGCAGAACGGCGGCGGTATTTACACCGCGACCGGCTCCGTGACCATGCCCGGCGGCACGATCACGGTCATCACGATCGACGACGAGGGCGAATCCACGACGAGCGAAGTCAGCATCAGCGGCGAGCTCAGCGGCAACAGCGCCAGGCTCGGCGGCGGCATGTTCGTCCAGAGCGGGACCGGCTCGCTTTCGCAGGGCGCGATCAGCGCAAACAGCGCGCGCAACGGCGGCGGTCTGTATATCCAGAACGGCAGCTTCACCGTCAGCGGCGGCAGCGTCGCGTCCAATACGGCGACCGCAAACGGCGCCGCAGCGTATAACGCGGGCACGCTGACGCTCGATTCCGTACAGATCGACGCGAACAATGACGTCTACCTTTCGAGCGGCAAAACAGTCACAGTCGCCGGCACGCATCCGACGGCGGTGCTCACGCCGTCCGTTTATACCATCGGCACGCCGATGCTCTCCGGCAGCAATATCGCGTCGCTGTGCAGCGGCTTCACCGTGAGCAACGACCGCTTCTTTATCAATACGTCCGGCTTGCTCGACACGACCACGCTCTCGCTCAAGAGCACGTCGCATATGACGATCGACTACACAGACGGCATCGTCACGGGCATCGACGTGACGCATAATACGGTCGCGCAGATCATCGCCCAGTTCGACAACGCCGCCTCCTCGCTGGTGATCCACGACGAGACGGGCAGAACGATGGGCAGCGACGAGGCGGTGCATACCCGCTGCACGATCCGACTGCTCGACAGCAGCAGCCATACGCTCGACAGCAAGACGTTCGTGCTGGTGGGCGACGTGGACGGCGACGGCCAGTGCAACGGCGTCGACGCCGCGCTGGTCTATGCGTACGTTGCGGGCAGGCTGACCAAGCAGAGCAGCGGCGGCGCAGCGGCGTACCGCGCTGCCGACGCGGACAACAACGGTACGATCGACGCGACGGACGGCGATCTGCTGCGCGCGTGCGGTATGCTCCGCGCGAACGTCGTGCAGCCGTAAATGCTTCCTTAACCGTTTTTTCATGGTACTTTTACGATTCGTTCATGCCTTTTTCATATTCTTCCTGTATACTCAAATCAGGTTCAGGGAACGGAGCCGCACCGCTCCCGGACCCGCCTCGAAAGAGGCTCCCCCCCTCCTCAATAACAACCCCCTGAAACAAGGAAAGAACCGCTTCACGGCGGCTCTTTCCTTTTTCCGAAAAACAGCTTGACACATATCGGGTTTTGTGTTAAGGTTAAACCGTTCTATCAAGAGTGCACGAGGGACAGCCCCGACGACTGCACAGCAACCTGCCGGAAGGTAAGGTGCTAACGGCTGAACGATAGGCGGCATAGATCCCGGTGACGCGCCTGTCGGACGATGGGCGCGTTTTTTGTGCCCTCCGTGTACTCTTGAAATAAAAAACACGGAGGAAAAACAAATGGAAAGAACACTCACCAACCTGCGCAAGACACTGAAAGGCGACGTTTACATCCTGCTGCGGCATGCGCGGATCGGCAACCGGTTCCTGCGGGACGCCGAAGCCGAAGGCTTCACGATCGGCCGGGACAGACCGACTGCCCATCCGTACGCGACGGTCATGGCGCTGCACGACGGCACGATCCGCTATGTCGGCGCCAACGGGAATATCCGGTTCCAATGCGGCGACGCGCACGGCTTCCACCGCGTGGATTACGAAAAGTTCGTCCGCGGCGCGAAGCACTTCCGGCCCGACAAACCGTGACGTCCGCGGACGCGTACTGCGTCCCAACAAAATCAAAGGGGCTGTCACGCTAAGGCAGCCCCTTTATTGTCTCTCAAGAGCCAAAAAAGCAGGACGCAGACCTGCCGTCCGCGCCCTGCGATATGGATGAAATTGAAAAGCGTCTGCTGTACGGAAAGATCGAGCACAGGAAACGCGAATAGCCATTTTCTAAAAAACGGATCAATCCTCGCTCTTCTGCAGCGCGATGCCCAGGTCGTCGAGCTGCACGCCGTCCACGCGGGCGGGGCACTCGGTCATCGGCTCGGAGGCGTTCTGCACCTTCGGGAAGGCGACCACGTCGCGCAGGCTCTCGCAGCCGAGCATCTGCATCACGATGCGATCCAGGCCCAGGCCCATACCGCCGTGCGGCGGCGCGCCGTAGCGGAACGCGTCGGTCAGGAAGCCGAACTTCTCGTGCGCTTCCTCGTCGGAGAGACCGAGCAGCTTGAAGATGCGGCCCTGCAGCTCGGGATTTGTGATGCGGATGGAGCCGGAGGACAGCTCGATTCCGTTAAGCACCAGGTCGTACGCCTTGGCGCGGACGTTGGCCTTGTCGCTTTCGAGATACGGCAGACACTCGTCCATCGGCGCGGTGAAGGGATGGTGCATCGCAACGAACTGTTTCGTTTCCTCGTCCCAATCGAAGAAGGGAAACTCGGTGATCCACAGGAAATTGAACTGCCCTTTCGGGATGACGTCGAGCTTTTTAGCGACCTCCTGACGCAGCGCGCCCAGGACGGACAGCACCAGCGCGTTTTTCGTGTCGCCGACGATCAGCACCACGTCGCCCGGTTCGGCGCCGGCTTTTTCGAGCAGCGCGCGGCTCTCGTCCTCGGTCAGGAATTTCATGAAGGAAGAGGACACGGTGCCGTCCTCGCCGAGCCTTGCCCACGCGAGTCCCTTTGCGCCGATGCCCTTGACCGTTTCGGTCAGCTTGTCCACTTCCTTGCGGGTGAGCGTTGCGAACGCGCCCTTGGCGGTGATGCCGCGCACGGAGCCGCCGCCGGCAACAGCGCCGGAGAACACGCCGAAGCCGCAATCCCGCACAACCTCGGTCAGGTCGTACAGCTCCATGCCGTAACGCGTGTCGGGCTTGTCGGAGCCGTAGCGCTCCATCGCCTCGGTGTAGGTCAGACGCGGCAGCGGCATGGGGATCTCGACGTCCAGCACGTCCTTGAACAGACGGCGGATGTAGCCCTCGCCGATCGCGAGCACGTCCTCGACGTCCACGAAGGACATCTCCAGGTCGACCTGCGTGAATTCCGGCTGCCGGTCGGCGCGCAGGTCCTCGTCGCGGAAGCAGCGCGCGATCTGCATATAGCGGTCGAAGCCGGCGACCATCGAAAGCTGCTTGTACAGCTGCGGCGACTGCGGCAGCGCGTAAAACGAGCCCTTGTGGATGCGGCTGGGAACGAGGAAGTCGCGCGCGCCCTCGGGCGTGGAACGGATCAGGATCGGCGTTTCGATTTCGACAAAGCCGTTTTCGTCGAAGTAGTCGCGCGTGGCCTTCGCGACCTTATGCCGCAGCAGGATATTGCGCTGCAGGTCGGGACGGCGCAGGTCAAGGTAGCGGTAGCGCAGGCGCGTCAGCTCCGCCGTCGGGCAGTTTTCGACGATCTCGAACGGCGGCGTTTCGCTCTTCGCGAGAACGCGCAGGTCCGTGACCTCCAGCTCGACCTCGCCCGTGGGGATCTCCGTGTTTTTGGAGGAACGCTCGCGTACGACGCCCTTCGCCATGAGTACGTATTCGTTGCGCGCCGCGAACGCCTTTTCAAAGATCGCGCGGTCGGTGCTCTCGTCGAACGCAAGCTGCAGGATGCCGGTGCGGTCGCGCAGATCGATGAAGATCAGCGCGCCCAGATCGCGCTGGCGCTGTACCCAGCCGGCGACCGTGATCTCTTTGCCCGCGTCCGCAAGACGCGGCTCGCCGCAGTACATCGTGCGTTTCAGACCTGTCATGAAATCCATTTACTTTTCCTCCAAACCGAACATTTCCTTGAGATCCGATTCCATCGCGAGGATCGCCTTCTCAATGAACGTTTCCAAAAATTCATCGGCGGCGATCTGTGTGACTTCGCCGCTCGTCATATCCTTGAGCGCGTAAACGCCCCGGTCGATCTCGTCGTCGCCCAGCACGAGCGTGTACTGCGCGCCGATCTTGCCGGCATATTTCATCTGCGCCTTGAGCGAACGGCCGCAGACGTCGACCTCCACCGGGAAATCCGACGCGCGCAGATCCTGCGCGACAGACGCCGCCGCCAGCGCGGCGCGCTCGCCCATCGTGGCGATATACAGCATACACGGGTCGGGCTGCGGGAATTCGATTCCCTGGCTGTGCATGACCAGCAGCAACCGCTCGATGCCCAGCGCAAAGCCCAGCGAGGGCACGTGCGGACCGCCCAGTTCTTCGACCAGACCGTCGTACCGTCCGCCGCCGCAGACCGTGCCCTGCGCGCCGATGCCGCTTGACACGAACTCGAACACCGTGCGCGTGTAGTAGTCGAGACCGCGCACGATGCGGGGATTGACGACGTAAGGGATCATCATGGCGTCCAGATGCGCCTGAACCGCGTCAAAATGCGTTTTGCAGTCCTCGCACAGGTAATCCAGCACCACGGGCGCATCAGCGGCTACGGCGCTGCAAACGGGGCTTTTACAGTCAAGGATGCGCATAGGGTTCTTTTGCAGGCGCTCCCGGCACGTCTCGCAAAGCTCTGTTTCGTGCGCGGCGAAATACGCCTTCAGCGCGGCGTGATACTGCTTGCGGCATTCGGGGCAGCCGATGGAGTTGATCTCCAGCGCGAGGTCCCCGACGCCGAGCGTTTCAAAGATCGTGTGCGCCAGACCGATCAGCTCCGCGTCCGCGGACGGCGCCGGCGCGCCCAGACATTCCACACCGAACTGGTGGAATTCGCGCAGCCTGCCGGCCTGCGGTTTTTCGTAGCGGTAGCAGGAGGTCAGATAGCTGACCTTTTGCGGCAGCGCTTCGTTGAACAGACCGTGCTCGAGGAACGCGCGCACGGCGCCTGCCGTGCCTTCCGGGCGCAGCGTGATCGAACGGCCGCCCTTGTCCTCGAAGGTGTACATTTCTTTCTGCACCACGTCGGTGGTGTCGCCGACGCCGCGCTGGAACAGCTCGGTGTGTTCAAACACGGGCGTGCGGATCTCGTGAAAGCCGTAGCGCGAAGCGACGCGCAGCATCGTTTCCTCCACGTACTGGTTTTCGTGGCTGAGCGCAGGCAGCACGTCCTGCGTTCCCTTTATGGCTTTGGTAATCAGCGCCATACGTTATTCTCCTTTTATTTTGCCCGCACCAGCTCGCGCCAGTCGAGGTCGCCGCGGCTCAGACTGTGGATCAGCGCTTCGGCGGTGGCGATGTTGGTTGCGGCAGGGATGCTGTGCACGTCGCACAGACGCAGCAGGCCGGCCTCGTCCGGCTCTGTCGGCTTCGGGGAAAGCGGGTCGCGGAACATGATCAGCAGGTCGATCTCGTTGCAGGCGATCAGGGACGCGATCTGCTGATCGCCGCCCTGCGAACCGGCCAGCAGACGCTGGATCTCCAGCCCCGTCGCCTCGCTGACGAGCTTGCCGGTCGTGCCGGTCGCCAGCAGCTTGTGGCGGCTGAGGATGCCGCAATAGGCAATGCAAAACTGCACCATCAATTCTTTTTTCGAGTCATGCGCGATCAATGCAATGTTCAAGCGATAACCTCCTTTTATGTGAATACGGTTTCAGGTTTTATTCCGTTACGGTCTCTTCCGACGTTTCCTCCGGCGCGCCGTCCCCGGCGTCCTCTGCGTCGGTCCCGTCGTCTTCATGCGCGACGACCGCCATCGTCGCCAGCTTTTCACCCTCGTTGACGCGCATCACGCGCACGCCCTTCGACGGGCGGGCAAAGGTGCTGATGCCGCCGGCGGGGATGCGGATGATGATGCCGTCGGACGAGATAAGGATCACGTCCTCCCGCTCGTCGACCATCGCGACCGAGGCGACCTTGCCGAATCTTTCGGTATGGTAGTTGATGGTGCCGACGCCGCCGCGCGACTGCAGGCGGTAATCGGACGGGAGACTGCGGCGGCCGTAGCCGGTCTCGCTGACGGTCAGGACCGTCTTGCCCGGCTCCACGATGACCATGCCGACGACCTCGTCGTCGCCGCGCAGCTTCACGGCGCGCATACCTCTGGCGGTGCGGCCGATGGCGCGCGCGTCCTCCTCGTTAAAGCGCACAGACATGCCGTTGCGCGTCGCGACCAGAAGATCGTCGCTGCCGCTCGTGACGAACACCCACGCAAGCTCGTCGCCCTCGTCGAGATTGATGGCGATCAGGCCGCCCTTGCGGACGTTGCGGTACGCGGACAGCTCCGTGCGCTTGATGACGCCCTTGCGCGTGACCATGCACAGATATTTGTCCTCGTCATGCTCCGGGATGCGGATCATGGCGCTGACCTTTTCTTCGCCCGTGATGGGCAGGATGTTGACGATATTCATGCCCTTGCCGGTGCGCGAGGCCTCGGGGATCTCGTACCCCTTGAGCCGGTACGTCTTGCCGGCGGTGGTGAAGAACAGGATGCGGTCGTGCGTCGAGCAGGTGAACATGGTCTGCGCCACGTCCTCCTCGCGCCGCGTCATGCCCTTGACGCCCTTGCCGCCGCGGTGCTGCTGCTGGTAGGTGTCCACGGGCATACGCTTGATGTAGCCCATATTCGTGAGCGTGAAGACGCAGGTCTCCTCGGGGATCAGATCCTCGATGTCCATTTCGCCCGTCACGTTCACGATCTCCGTGCGGCGTTCGTCGTTGAATTTCTCCTTGACGGCGAGCGCCTCGGTCTTGACAAGCTCCAGTATCTTTTCGTGGCTGCCGAGGATCTCCAGGTATTCCTTGATCCGCTCGCGCAGCTCTGCCAGCTCTTCCTCCAGCTTGATGCGCTCCAGACCGGTCAGACGGCCGAGCTGCATCTGCACAATGGCGGTCGCCTGCACGTCGTCGAGCGCAAAGCGCGCCATGAGCGCTTCCTTGCCTTCGGGGATGGATTTGGAACGGCGCAGGATGTCGATCACTTCGTCGATGAAATCGAGCGCGGTCAGCAGACCTTCGAGGATATGCGCGCGGTCCTGCGCTTTTTTCAGATCGAAGCGCGTACGGCGCTCGATCACCTCGCACTGGAAGTTGATGTAGTGCGTGAGCATCTCCTTGAGCGTGAGGACCTTCGGCTCGCCGCCGACGATGGCGAGCATGATGACGCCGAAGGTGGACTGCAGCTGCGTGTAGGAGAACAGCTGATTGAGCACGACCTGGGGATTTGCCTCGCGCTTGAGATCGACGGAGATATACATGCCCTTGCGGGAGGAATAGTCGTTGACGTCGGAGATGCCGTCGATGCGTTTCTCCTTGACGAGGTCGGCGATGCTCTCGATCAGGCGCGCCTTGTTGACCATATACGGCAGCTCGGTAATGCGGATCTCGAAGCGGCCGTTTTTCTTTTCGACGATCTCCGTGCGGGCGCGGACGGTGATCTTGCCCTTGCCGGTGCCATATGCGGCACGGATACCCGCCTTGCCCATGATGATGCCGTACGTCGGGAAATCGGGGCCGGGGATATACTGCATCAGCTCGGCGAGATCCGCGTCCGGATCGTCGATCAGGCAGCACATGCCGTCGATCACCTCGCCCAGATTGTGGGGCGGGATGTTCGTCGCCATACCCACGGCGATGCCGGAGACAGAGCCGTTGACCAGCAGGTTCGGATAGCGGCTGGGCAGCACGGCCGGCTCCTTGAGACGGTCGTCGTAGTTGGGCATGAAGTCGACGGTATCCTTGTCGATATCGGTGAGCATCCGCATGGCCATCTTGCTCATGCGGGACTCGGTGTAGCGGTACGCGGCAGGCGGGTCGCCGTCGACAGAGCCGAAGTTGCCGTGGCCGTCGACGAGGATATAGCGCATGGAGAACGACTGCGCCAGACGCACCATCGCGTCATAGACGGACGCGTCGCCGTGCGGATGGTAGCGGCCGAGCACGGCGCCGACCGTATCGGCGCACTTGCGGTAGGCGCGGTCGGGGTAGAGGTTGTTTTCGTACATCGTGTAGAGGATACGGCGATGCACGGGCTTCAGACCGTCGCGCACGTCGGGCAGCGCGCGGGACACGATGACCGACATGGAGTAGTCCAGGAAGGACTTGCGCATCTCACGGTTGAGGTCCACGTTGATGATCTTCTGGTTCAGAAGATGCTCGCGAAACTCCGCGTGCTTCTGCTGTTCCTCGAGACTGTTCGTCTTTTTCATGCGTTTACGCCGCCTCCCTTCTTAAACGTCCAGATTCTGGACGAATTTTGCGTTTCTCATGATGAATTCGCGCCGCGGCTCCACGGCGTCGCCCATCAGCAGCGAGAAAGTCTCGTCGGCTTCCATCGCGTCGGACAGCGACACGCGCAGCATGATGCGCGTCTGCGGGTCCATCGTCGTTTCCCAGAGCTGTTCGGGGTCCATTTCACCGAGGCCCTTGTAGCGCTGGATGTCGCAGCCGCCGCCCATCTCGTCGATCTTCTGATCGCGCTCCTCGTCGGAGAAGGCGTAGGCGAATTTTTTGCCCTTGCTGACCTTGAACAGGGGCGGCTGGGCGATGTAGACGTGCCCCGTTTCGATCAGCGGGCGCATGTAGCGGAAGAAGAACGTCAGCAGCAGCGTGCGGATATGCGCGCCGTCCACGTCGGCATCCGCCATGATGATGACCTTGTCATAGCGCAGCTTTTCGAGGTTGAACTCCTCGCCGATGCCGGTGCCCAGCGCCGTGACGACCGGCGCGAGCTTGTCGTTGCCGATGACCTTGTCGATGCGCGAGCGCTCCACGTTGAGCATCTTGCCCCACAGCGGAAGGATCGCCTGGTACTGGCGGTCGCGGCCGTCCTTTGCGGAGCCGCCGGCGGAATCGCCCTCAACGATGTAGATCTCGGTGAATTCCGCGCTCTTTTCGGTGCAGTCGGCGAGCTTGCCGGGCATGGAGTTGCCCTCGAGCGCGCTCTTGCGCCGGGCGAGGTCGCGCGCCTTACGCGCGGCTTCACGCGCTCTGGATGCGTCCAGAGCCTTGGAAAAGATCGCCTTGGCGACCTGGGGATTTTCTTCAAAATACGTCAGCAGCTTGTCGTAGACGACGCCGGAGACGAGGGGCGTGATGTCCGTGTTGCCGAGCTTGCCCTTGGTCTGGCCTTCAAACTGCGCCTCGGTGAGCTTGACGCTGATGACGGCGGTCAGACCCTCGCGACAGTCGTCGCCGCTGAGCTTATCCGTCGCCTCCTTGAGGAATTTGTATTTGTGGCCGTAGTCGTTGAACACGCGCGTGAGCGCCGTTTTGAAGCCCGTTTCGTGCGTGCCGCCGTCAACGGTCTGGACGTTGTTGGCGAAGGAATAGATGATCTCGTTGTAGCTGTTGGAGTACATGAGCGCGATCTCGGCTTCCTTGTCCTCTTTGACAACGCTGAAGTGGATCGGATGCTCGTGCAGCGGCGTGATGCCGCGGCTTTTCTGCAAAAAGTCGACAAAGCTCGACAGGCCGCCCTCGTAGCAGTATTCCTTTTCGACGACGTTCTCCGCGTCGCGCAGGTCCTTGAGCGTGATGCGCAGGCCCGCGTTGAGGAACGCAGACTGGCGCAGCCGGCCCTCGAGCGTGCCGAAGTCGTACTCGGTCGTCTCGGTGAATATCTCGGGATCGGGCTTGAAGCGGATGACGGTGCCCGTTTCCTCGCGATCGCCGATGACCGTCAGGTCGGAAACGGCGTTGCCGCGTTCAAAGCGCTGTGCATAGATCTGTCCGCCGCGGGAGACTTCGACCTCCAGCCACTCGGACAGCGCGTTCACGACGGAGGAACCCACGCCGTGCAGACCGCCGGAGACCTTGTAGCCGCTGCCGCCGAACTTGCCGCCCGCGTGCAGCACCGTCAGCACCACCGTGACCGACGGCAGGCCCAGCTTTTCGTTCAGCTCGACAGGGATGCCGCGGCCGTTGTCGCGCACGGAAATGACGTCGCCGGGCAGGATCTCCACGTCGATGTCCGTGCAGAAGCCCGCCAGCGCCTCGTCGATGGAGTTGTCCACGATCTCATAGACCAGATGATGCAGTCCGCGCGGACCGGTCGAGCCGATGTACATGCCCGGACGTTTGCGCACCGCTTCCAGCCCCTCAAGGACCTGGATCTGTTCGGCGCCGTATTCCTCGTCCACGGCGGTGTCCATCATCTCCACGTCGTCTTCGATCACTTCCGTTTCCTCGAAAGCGATCTCCGCCGTCTGCTCTGCGTCCAGCTCCGATTCCTGTTCGATTCTATCCAGTTCGTCCAAACCGAAAACCTCCGTTTCGTCGTGTGCTACGATCAGTTTGTCATGCCGCCCATGCCGCCGCCTGCGCCGCCCATCAGGGAGGAGAGGAAGTTCGATTTCTTCTCCTTCTTCGGCTTGTAGCGGGGCGGATTTTCAAGGCGCATCCGCGCGGTTTTGCCGGCGGAGGACGCCAGGAATTTGTTGACGCGGATCACATTGACGCACAGCTCTTCGTTCATGTAGTCCACGCAGTTCGCCAAAAGCGTTTCGTCGTTGTTTATCTCGCCGAGGATCGTGACGACGATCAGGCTTTGCACGTCGTTCACGCCGTTGTCGTACATTTCGTTGAGCAGGTTGAAGAGCTTCTTCATTTTCTGCGGGTTGTTTTCACGGATCACGTCCATCGCCAGCGGCGTGCCGTACTTCCCGAAAAAGTCCTCCGCGAGGAACTCGCCGTACGTGTCGATGTTCTCCCTGAACGCGGCGCGAAGCTCCGGATACGTGGCGGTGAAGCGGTTGCCGAACGACGGCAGATCGTAAAACGCGCCGCTGCGCACCGCCGCCTTCGATACGGCGCCCGGCAGCTTTTTGGCCTGCGGCTTCTTGCCGGCGGAGAATTTGGATTCCAGCGTTTCGATGAATTCGTCCGCGATATACTTCACGTCCCGCACCTCCGCCGTCTCCGGCTCGAGCAGGGACAGGGAAAGCCGCGTAAAGTCGCCCTTCTGCGCGACGTCCGGCGCAGACTCGGCATAAAACAGGCCGACCGTGTTGCCCGTCAGCTCGATGCGCAGCGTGCTGCCGTCGCCCGCGAAGGAGACGAACTGCGTGTCGCGCTCCATACATACGGGCGTCTCGCCGCGCGGCGCTCCCTGCGGGAAATAGAGGGAGAAACCGGCCTTGGCCGCCGGGTCCTTGAGACTGTCGATCAGGATCTGGAGCGCTTCGGAAATTTCGATCACTGCATTATCCTCCATGTAAAATAATATAGAGTAAGTATAGCACATTCGTGCATTTTTTTCAAGCCTTTTTTGCATTATATATTGAAAAATATTTTACTTATAATATATAGCGCGAATTGATTGCAGGGACGCGCATCGCGCGTCCGCTGCATCGCCGTACGTTTCCATGTTATGATTGCGGACGACATGACCGCCCGTCATTGTTATCCGCTGTCGCTTCCGGCGGCGTCATCGCGCGCGAAGCGCGGCGATCCGTTCTCCGTCAGGCACAGGCTTTTTTGCGGCGGAACGGATGTGTCCGTGCACTGCATGTGCACGCGGTTCAGTTGGCGCGACTTTACCGGATCGGCAGGACGCGCAGCGCTTTGTCTGCTTTTGTGAAATTGTAATGGCCGTCCTCCGTGATGCGCACCATATCCTCGATGCGCACGCCGAATCGGCCGGGCAGATAAATCCCCGGCTCTGCCGTCACGACGTCGCCGAGCTGCAGCGTTTCCGAGCTGCGCGGGCTGACGTTCGGCCGCTCGTGGATCTGCACGCCCACGCCGTGGCCGGTGCCGTGGCCGAAATAATCTCCGAAGCCTGCGGCGGTGATCACGTCGCGCGCCGCGGCGTCCGCGTCCTTGCAGAGCGTGCCGGGATGCATGACGGCCAGCGCCGCCGTCTGTGCGCGCAGCACAGTCTCGTAAACCTCGCGCATCTCCGGCGTGCAGCTGCCGAGCGCGAACGTGCGCGTCATGTCGCTGTGATAGCCGTCCACGACCGCGCCGAAATCCATCGTGACAAAGTCGCCGTCGCGCAGTTGGCGGCTGCCGGGCACGCCGTGCGGCAGCGAGGAGTTTTCGCCGCTGACGACGATCGTCTGAAACGACAGCGCGTCCGCGCCCATGCGCAGCATCGTGTAGTCCAACTCCAGCGCAATCTCCTTTTCCGTTTTTCCCGGACGGACCATCGGCAGGATCTGTTCGAGCGCGGCCTCGGCGATGCGCTGTGCGCGCTCGATCTTCTGCGCTTCCGCGTCGCTTTTTTGGCGGCGGAACGCGGACAAAAACGCCAGATCGTCCTCGTACAAAAGCTCCGTCTGCGGCAGCAGCGCCGCGTATTTCTGCGCCTCACGCACGGTCATCGCCGCCGTTTCAACCAGAAGCTTGCGCACGCCGTTCGCCTCGCACACCGCCGGAAACTCCGCGGCAAAGCGCGCCGTATCACAAAACGTCACGCCGCGGATCACGCGCTGCGCCGCTTCGAGATAGCGGCTGTCGGTGAAGAACCAGCAGCCGGCGCGCGTCGCCAAAAGCAGCGCCGCGTCGCACGGGAAGCCCGTGAAATAAAAGATATTGCTTTCGCTTGTGATCAAAAAGCCGTCCGCGTGCGGCGGAAGCGCGGCGGCCAGTGCCTGAAACCGTTCCATAGCGTCCTCCAATTTCATATCCTTAAAAAGGAAAAGCAGGCAAAACTGCCTGCTTTAACTCTTACTTATACTTGTGCTTACGAGCAGCCTCAGACTTCTTCTTGCGTCTGACGGACGGCTTCTCATAGTGCTCTCTCTTGCGAACTTCCTGGATGATACCGTCTCTGGAAGTCTGACGCTTGAAACGCCGAAGAGCGCTGTCAAGAGACTCATTCTCCTTGACTTTGACCTGACTCATGCTGTTCCCTCCCCTCATGAACACAGGGGTCCACTTAAAACTAACAGGGCTATTATACAGGAGCCGACGGGAATTGTCAAGAACCTTATTTGAATATTCTATGAACTTTTCGCGTCGGTTTCTGTCACATTTTCACAACGATATTGACCAATCTTCCGGGAACGTATAATTCCTTAACGATCGTCTTTCCGTCGATGACGGGCGCGACTTTTTCGTCCGCCTTCGCCAGCGCGAGCACGTCGGCGGAGCCAGCCGCGGCGTCCACGATCAGGCGCGTCTTGATCTTGCCGTTGACCTGCACGGCGATCTCGACCGTCTCGTCCTTGCACTTGTCGGGATCGAACTGCGGCCAGCTCTGGTCGGTCACGACGCCGCCGAAGCCCTGCGCTTCCCACATTTCCTCCGTCAGATGCGGCGCGAACGGATTGAGCAGCAGGATGAACGTCTTCAGCTCCGCGCTCGTCACCTTGCCGCTGTCGTAGAATTTGTTCAGCAGCGTCATCAGCGCGGCGATGGCGGTGTTCGCCTTCAGATTGTCGATGTCCTCGCCGACCTTCTGGATCGTGCGGTGCATGTCCGCCGTCAGCGCCTCGCGGTATTCGCCGTCTTCGACGATGTTCAGAAGGCCCCAGGAGCGGTCCAAAAAGCGCTTGCAGCCCTTGATGGAGTCGCTGTTCCACGGCGCGGCTTTTTCAAAGTCGCCGATGAACATTTCATAAAGACGCATCGTGTCCGCGCCGTACTGGTCGACGATCTCGTCGGGGTTGACGACGTTGCCGCGGGACTTGGACATCTTTTCGCCGTTCTCACCCAGGATCATGCCGTGGCTCGTGCGCTTGGCGTACGGCTCCTTCGTCGGCACGACGCCGACGTCATACAGGAATTTGTGCCAGAAGCGGCTGTACAGCAGATGCAGCGTCGTATGTTCCATGCCGCCGTTGTACCAGTCGACCGGCGTCCAGTATTCGAGCGCTTCCTTCGATGCGAGCGCGTCGTCGTTGTGCGGATCGCAGTAGCGCAGGAAGTACCAGCTCGAACCGGCCCACTGCGGCATGGTGTCGGTCTCGCGCTTGGCGTCGCCGCCGCACTTCGGACACTTCACGTTGACCCAGTCGGTCAGCTTCGCCAGCGGCGACTCGCCCGTATCGGTCGGCTCATAGCTCTCGACCTCCGGCAGACGCAGCGGCAGCTCGCTCTCGTCCAGCGGCACGAAGCCGCACTTCGGGCACTCGACGATCGGGATCGGTTCGCCCCAGTAGCGCTGGCGGGAGAATACCCAGTCGCGCAGTTTATAGTTGACCTTTTGATAGCCTTTGCCGGTTTCGGTCAGCCATTCGATGATCCGGACCTTCGCGTCCTCGACGGACAGGCCGGTCAAAAAGTCGGAATTGACCATCACGCCCGTGGCGCAGTCGGTGAAGGCTTCCTTCTCGACGTCGCCGCCCTGCACGACCTCGATGATCGGCAGATCGAACTTTTTGGCGAACTCCCAGTCGCGCGTGTCGTGCGCGGGCACGGCCATGATCGCGCCGGTGCCGTAGGACACCAAAACGTAGTCGGAAATGAAGATCGGGATCTCCCGGCCGTTGACGGGATTGATCGCGCGCACGCCCAGAAGCTCGACGCCCGTCTTGTCCTTGTTGACCTCGGTGCGCTCGAAGTCGCTCTTGTGCGCCGCTTCGTTCTGATAGGCGCGGATCGCGTCCATATTCGTCAGCACGTCCGCCCACTTTTCGATCAGCGGATGCTCGGGCGAGACGACCATATACGTCGCGCCGAACAGCGTGTCGGGACGGGTGGTATACACGTCGATCGGATCGCCCGTCGTGGCGGTGAAGGTCACCTGCGCGCCGGTGGAACGGCCGATCCAGTTCTTCTGCTGCACCTTGACGCGCTCGATGAAGTTCAGGTCGTCCAGATCGTCGATCAGGCGCTGGGCGTATTCCGTGATCTTGAGCATCCATTGGCTCTTGACCTTGTGGATGACTTCGCTCCCGCAGCGCTCGCACACGCCGTTGACGACTTCCTCGTTCGCCAGCACGCACTTGCAGGAGGTGCACCAGTTGACGGACATCTCCTTTTTATAGGCGAGTCCCTTCTTATAAAGCTGCAAAAAGATCCACTGCGTCCACTTGTAGTAGCCGGGATCGGTCGTGTTCACCTCGCGGCTCCAGTCGAACGAGAAGCCCAGCGACTGCAGCTGCTGCTTGAAGCGCGCGACGTTGTTCTTCGTCACGACCTCGGGATGGATGTGGTTCTTGATCGCGTAGTTCTCCGTGGGCAGACCGAACGCGTCCCATCCCATCGGATACAGCACGTTATAGCCCTGCAGTCTCTTTTTGCGCGCGACGGTATCCAGCGCCGTATAGGAGCGCGGATGCCCCACGTGCAGTCCCTGTCCGGACGGATAGGGAAACTCCACGAGACAATAGTATTTCGGCAGCGTGAAGTCCTGCTTGGCGTGGAATACGCCGCTCTCCTCCCACTTTTGCTGCCACTTTTTTTCGACCGCTTTGAAGTCGTAGTTTTTCATCGTTTATAACAGTCCTTTCGGAAGATCATTCCGTAATGATGTCCGACAGATCCACCAGATTGGCGTCCGTCCAGAGCCGCTCTAAATTATAATACGCGCGGCTCTCTTTGTCAAATACGTGCACAAGCACGGCGCCGTAATCGAGCAGCACCCAGCCGGTCGCGCGGCCTTCGATATGGCCGTCGTGCACGCCGATCTGCTCAAGCTCGTACTCCACGTCGTCCGCAAGCGCCTTGACGTGCGTGGAGGACGTGCCGGTCGCCAGCACGAAATAATCCGCCACGATGGTCTGTTCGGTCACTTCGATGACCTTGATGTCCTCGGCCTTTTTCTTGTCGAGGATTTCCGCCGCTTTTACGGCAAGTTCTTTCGGTGTCATATGGATCTGTCCTTTCCGTTGTTATTCAATACGATCTCATTATAGCACGCCACGCTGTCGGGGTGGATCGGCTGCTCGCTTTTCGCAAGCTCCGATATGGTGAACGACAGGCCGAACAGCATCGCGCTCTCCAGGCTTTCCGACGCCAGACGCCGCATCCGGTCCACGCCGTCATACACGCGGTCTTCGGACAAATAGTCCGATACGTAGATGATCTTTTCCAAAAGCGACATGCCGGCGCGTCCGGTGGTATGGTACCGCACGGCGTGCAGCACGTCTTCGTCGGCAACGGACAGCTCGGTGCGCAGAAACGCCTCTCCCGCCATCGCGTGCCAGAGCTTCGGATTGGCGCGCTCGTCGGCGCCGAGCACTGTTCCGCCGCGTTCGATCACGGCCTTCTGCTCATCGCGCGGCGCGTCCTTCATCACGTCATGCAGCAGTCCCGCGAAGTAGGCCTTCTGCGGATCTTCGCCGTACTGCTGCGCGAGCGCCTTCGCGCTGTCCGCAACACAAAAGCTGTGGCGCAGGCGGTACGCGCCGAGCTTCTCCCGCAGCAGGCGCCGGTACTGCGTGTACGCGTCGGCATACAGGCCCTTGCCGCGTATGAACGCGCCGACCGCTTCGCCGACATACGGCGCGGCGTCCTCACCCAGACGCACCTTTTCGCGCACGGCGGTGGAGCTGATCTCGATCGGATCGAAGTTTTCCAGCAGCACCGCGCCGTTCGGATCGAGCGTTTTGCCCTTTTCGCGCACGGCGGCGCAGACGGTGCAGAGCCTGCGGATGTCGTCGGCACGGTACCATGTGTCGAAGCTCTCGAGCATGTCGGAGCCGATCAGCAGATACAGCGCCTCGCCCGGATACTGCGCGCGCAGCGTTTCGAGCGTTTCGACCGTGTAGCTTTTTCCGCCGCGCGCGATCTCCAGATCGCTGACCGTAAAACGGTGATCGTCAAAAAGCATCCGGCACATTTCCAGCCGCATACCGGCGTCCGCCAGATCCGGCGAGAGCTTGTGCGGCGGCACGAACGTGGGAATCACCAGCACGCGTGAGAGCGAAAACCGGTCCGCAAACGCGCGCAAAAGCCGCAGATGCCCCAGGTGCGGCGGGTTGAACGTCCCGCCGAATATCCCGATCGCCATTATTTGATGTTGATGTGGTTGGTCATGATGTTGCCGGTCGCGACATACAGCACGGCGCTCATCACGATCTCAAAGCAGTAGCCGAGGATCGGAATGGGCGGGTTGTTGTAGTCGGCGAACGCCGCCGCGCCGATCGCCATCTTGATGCCGTTCGTCGTGATCGCGATGCCGAAGGGGATCTCCATCGCGGCGACCTGCGCGATCATCAGGAAAACGAACAGGATCGCATAGACCACGATGCCCACGAAGATCGGGTTGAATTTCTGGAAGCGCTTGGTATTGGCGACCGCCAGAGAGAACGACACGCGGAAGATCATGCACAACGCGCGGATCAGCATGATCACGACGATCAGGATCAGCGTCTTGATCATCGTCTTCGGGTTGGGGAAGCCCTGCATGGACTGCAGCAGATCGTAAACGGACTGGATGATCTGCTTGACGTTGTCGCTCGTCCGCGCGACCCAGTATACGACCAGGAACGCCGAGATCACGATCGTGAACACAAAGCTGATCGTCACCCAGATCATCGACACGATCGTCTTGCCCGCCAGAAGCTGCTTGCCCGTGACCGGCAGCGTGAAGCTCAGATAGCCCTGCGCGCCGTAAAGCGATTTGTTGAACGAGGAGACGATGGAGAACAGCGTGATAATCAGCACCGCCACGGCGATCGCGACCATCGCGACGGTGGTGAGCGTCATGAGAATCTTGATCTTGAACAGAAGCACGACCATCATGACCGCAAACAGGATGCCCGCCGCCATGAACACACCGAACATGGAATGCGCGGTGGACTTGAATTCATTCTTAATTAACTTGCCAAGCATAGTGATATACCTCCTTGAATACGTCTTCGATCGTCCGACCGTCCACACACAACTCGTCCACGCGCGCCTTGACCAGCACCTTGCCGCGGCCGATCATCAGCACGGAGTCGAAGATCTCCTGCACGTCATGGATCAGATGCGTGGAGAGCAGGATCGTGGAGCCTTCGGGATGGTTGCGCATGATCGTGTCAAGGATGAACGCGCGCGCCGCGGGGTCGACGCCGCCGAGCGGTTCGTCGAGGATATACAGCTTCGCGTTGCGGCACATGACCAGCAGCAGCTGCAGCTTTTCCTGCATACCCTTGGACATGGATTTGATCGTCTGCTTGGGAGGAAGCTCGAACCGTTCGAGCATCCGATACGCCTTGTCTTTATCAAAGTCGGCATAGAAGTCCGCGAAGAACTCGATCGCGTCGACGCAGCGCATCCAGTCCGGCAGATACGTCTTTTCGGGCAGATACGCGACCATCGCCTTGGTGTGCGGATCGGCGGAATGGCCGTCGATATACGCGCCGCCGGAGTAATCCTTGATAAGTCCGACGAGGATCTTGATCAGCGACGTCTTTCCGCTGCCGTTCGGGCCGAGCAGGCCGATGATCTGGCCGCCCTCGAACGCGAAGGAAATGTCGTCAAGAACTACATGACTGCCGTAGGATTTGCTGAGATGTTCCACTTCGATGAGTGCCATAGAATAACCTCCTTATACTCAATCGTCCGCCATTTCGGCTTCCTTGATGATCTCGTCCGGGATCGCCTCGCCGTGGCGAACGCCCAGAATGCAAAGCAGAGAAAGCGTGAAACAGATCGGGCAGTAAATGAACAGAGAAGCATATGTACCGGTCAGCACGCGGACGACGCCGTACACGATCGGCGTGGCGATCTGCGCGGAGAACGTCGCGGTGTAGTAATAGCCGGTGAAGGTGCCGACCTTCGCGATGCCGCCGATCTCCAGCACCAGCGGCAGCGTGTTGACCGTGATCAGCATGTTGGCAAAGCCGCCGAGGATCAGAGCCGCGTATACAAGGCCGAGACGCAGAGAAGCGCTGGCGTTGCCGACCGTCAGGTACACGATGAACGCCGCAATGAAAAGACCGAGACCCAGAAGGATCGTCTTTTTGCGGCCGATCTTTTTGCCGAGGAAGCCCGCCGGCAGCGCGCCGAGCGCCGTGGAGATGGCAAACAGCGCCATCATCTTGGTCGCCTCGCCCGTGGATTTGCCGAGGATCTCCTCCGCAAACAGCGAGAAATACGTCTGAATGGAGTTGGAGCCGCAGAACAGGAAGAACAGACCGCAGAGCATCAGGATCAGGCTCGTACGCTCGCCCTTGGTGAGCTTCATCGCCTTGAGCGCCTGCTTCTCTTCCTTGCGCGCCTGCTTTTCCGCCGCGCGTCTGGCCGCCGCGTCCGCGTCCTTGTTGCGCTCCGCCGCCGTATGCAGACGGCTGTCCGGCTCCTTGACAAGGAACGTCACGACCAGCGTACAGACGACCATGATGACCGCCGCCATCTCAAAGACATGCGGCGTATACAAAAGCTCGTGCTCTGTGTTGTTCGGGATCTTGTACACGGCGCAGACGATCGTCGCCGCGACGAGCGCGAGCATCGAGCCGACGCCGCCGACCAGATTGATGACCGCGTTGCCCTCGCTGCGCAGCGAAGGCGGCGTCAGGTCCGGCATGAGCGCCACGCACGGCGCGCGCCAGAGCGACATGACGAACACGAACAGGATGATGCACGTCATCAGCGCGGGGATCGAGCCCAAATGCTCCATGCGCGGGATCAGCAGGAACAGCGCGGCCGCCACGGGCGCGCCGAACATGATAAACGGCTTTCTCTTGCCGAAACGCGTGTGGCAGCGGTCGGAGAGCTTGCCGAACGTCGGCTGGAAGATCACGCCGAAAACATTGTCAAAGGTCATAATGATGCCGATGAACAGCGGCACGAGCGTAAAGCCCTTCGCCGCGGAGCCGACGTTTTCGCCCTGCGCCTCCATCAGCTTCAGAAGGAACGGCGCTTTATTCACCAGCGCCTCGCTCCAGTGCGCGATCGTCGGCGACGCGCCGAGCATTCTGTTGAGGATCTTCGTCACAAACGGATCGTAGACGCCCCACGCGATGGACGACGCCATGAACGCAAAGCCCATCAGGATCGTCTTGCCGTAGTTGAGCTTCAGACCGTTCTCGCCCGAAGTCTTGGTCTTTCCCATTGTTTTGCCTCCTTATTTTAAGAAGCCTTCGATGATGACGGCTTCCGCTTCGCTCTCTGTCAGTCCCAGCGTCCGCAGCTTCGTCAGCTGGTCGTTGTTGATGCGGCCGATCGCGGCCTCGTGGATGATCTGCGCGTCGCAGTGGTTGGCTGCGATCTCCGGGATGGAACGGATCTTCGCGTCGTCCATGATGATGGAGTCGCACTGTACGTGCGCGTGGCACGGCGCGTTGCCCACGGCGCGGGGATAAAACACCTGCTCGCTGCTGTCCTTTGCCACGGAGCGCGAAATGATCTGTGCCGTCGATCCGGCGCCGTTGAGACGGATCTCCACGTTCGAGCGCGCCGTCTGCGCGCCGTGCGTCATCAGACGCTCCAAAATCACGAGCTTCGCGCCCGCTTCCAGATCGGCGGTCGTTTCGCGCAGCGTGGAATCCACGCCCTTGATCTGCACCATCTCCATCTCACACACGGCGTCCTCAGAAAGATGCACCTCGGTGGTCGGGTTGAGGATGCGTTCGCCGGTCCCGTCGCCCTCGCCGTAATGCTTCTCGACATAGCGCACGTGCGCGCCCTTGCCGACGAAGAAGCGGTGTATGCCGTCATGCTCCGACGCCTCGCACCCGGAATTGTGGATGCCGCAGCCCGCGACGATCTCCACGTCCGCGCCCTCGCCGATATAGAAATCGTTGTAGACCAGATCGTTGACGCCGGTCTTTGTGATGACGACGGGGATATGCACCCGGTCCGCCTTGGAGAACGGCGCGACGCGCACGTCGATGCCGGGTTTGCCGCTCTTGGGCGTGATCTGCACGGTCTCGGTCGAGCGGCGCGCCATGCCCTCGCCGTCCTTGCGGATGTTGTAGGCGCCGTCCGTCGGGATATCGTCGATGTCCGCGATGCTGCGCAGCAGTCCGGACAACAGCTCGTCCATCATTGTGCCGTCACCTCCTTTGCGCGGAATCCGCAGTCCTCTTCAAACTGCCCCAAAAGCCGGGGAAGCATCTCGTCGCGGCTGCCGCGCGCGCGGACCTGCCCGTCCGCCACGACCAATATCTCGTCCGCCAGCTGCATGATGCGCTCCTGGTGGGAGATGAGGATCACGCTCTTGTGTCTGCCGCGCGACAGGTTTTTGAACGACTGGACGAGCATGGAAAAGCTCCACAGGTCGATCCCCGCCTCCGGCTCGTCGAAAATGGCGACCTCCAGATCCCGCGCCATCAGCGTGGCGATCTCGATACGCTTGACCTCGCCGCCGGAGAGCGACGCGTCCACCTCGCGGTTGAGGTAGTCGCGCGAGCAAAGGCCGACGTTCGTCAGGTACGCGCAGCACGCGTCCTCCGGCAGATCGCTGCCGTGCGCGAGGCTCAGCAGACGCCGCACCGTCAGCCCCTTGAAACGGGGCGGCTGCTGGAACGCATAGCCGATCCCGCATCTTGCGCGCTCGGTCACGTCCAGATCGGTCACGTCCCGGCCGTTCAGCAGGATCTGCCCGGCCGTTGGCTTTTCAATGCCCATGATCAGCCGCGCCAGCGTCGACTTGCCGCCGCCGTTGGGACCGGTGATCACGAAAAATTTTCCGTCCTTCAGCGTGAAGCTCACGTCGCGCAGGATCTCCGCCTGCGCGTGCGCGTCGCCCACCTGAAAAGAAACGTGCTTTAATTCAAGCATTCTGTAATACTCCTAAAATTTGATAAACAGGATCGCCGTCAGCGCGGCATACAGGATCTGCCACACGCCGAACCGCGACAAAAACGCGCCCGCGCGCATACACGCCGTAAACGGAAACAGCAGTATCCGCGCCGCCGGCTTCGCTGTTTCGCGGCTTTCCCACAGATACAGCGCGTCCTCATATGACGGGAACGCGTGGCACAAAAAGCTCAGTCCCAGATACAGCAGCACGACGCACGCCAGAAACATCACGCTCACGCCGCCCGTGACGACGCTGCGAAAATGCAGCCCCAGCCCGAACAGCTGCAGCGCAGCCGTCCCGGCCGTCGCCGCGCCGAACAGGAACAGGAAAAACCCCGGCACGAAACAGACCGCAAAACCGCGGCCGAACGTGCGCACCGGCTTGTGCTCGACATGGCCGAACAGCTCGCTCGGGTGCAGATAGGCGGTATCCTCCACGGGAACGCGGCAGATCTTCAGCATCAAATGCTCCAAAAACGCGCGCATCACCGCGCCGGGCACGGTCAGAAAGCCGAACGCCCATGTGAATCTGCTCATAGTATATCCGCCTTCCCTTCCACAAAAACGTCGTGTGCGGTCAGCTTGCCGTCTATGACCTTCTGCGTCGCTTCATTGCATTCGCCGACCTGCGCGATGGTCTGCAGCGCCTCGTCATTCTTCGTAAGGCTCGCGCTCAGCGTCGCGATATTGATAAGCCCCTGCGTCATCGCGTCATAGTCACCGGCGATATAGGCGAGATAGTAGGCGTAGTTGAAGCCCTTGTCGTATCCCATCCGGAACGCTTCGTCCGCATCGTCCGCAAGCAGCGAAACGGCGGCGTCTATCGCGGCGTAGTCAATGTAGGAGATCAGGAACTTCTTGTCTGTCTGGCCGATGGTCTGATTGGCCAGCATCTCGTTGAAAACCCCGTCCGCCTTTTCGTCGAGCGCCTCGCGCGCTTTCTTTTGCAGCTTTTGCGCCCCGGGAAGGTCGTCGCGCATCATCGCAAGGTACAAGCTCACGCGGTAATAATACGCTTCGTTTCCGCTGAGCTTTTCGAGAGCCGCTTCCGCTTTTTCCGTATCGCTCAGCCGCGTCGCCGCCTCGGCGATCGCCACATACCCCTGCTCGTAGTTGCTGTTTTTTTGAAGGATGGCCTCATACGCCTCGATCACGGCCGCATAGTCCTTCGCCTGCAGCGCCGCGTTCCCCTTTGCGGTATATACCGTCAAATACTCGTCCGGCAGATACTGAAGCATCCGATCATAATATTCGATCGCCGCCGTCGGGTCGTCCGACCTGAAGTACGCTGCCGCGGTCGCCTGATAGTATGCCGTATATCCCTTGATATAGCGCGACTTGCTGTTGTCGGCATATTCCTGGAGCGCCTGCATCAGCTCGTCGTACTGTGCGCTCTTCGGATCGTCAAGATCGAATTTCTCGTTCAATGCCTGCACATACGCGAGCGTCTTGTCGTACGCGTCGCGCGCCTCGTCCAGCGCGGCAAGCGTCGGATACCGGGCGATCTGGCCCTTGTTCAGCGCGCTCTGCACCATCGAGGCCGCCTCATACTCGGAGTTGGTCTGCGCATAGACCGACGCGTATTTTTCCCACGTGCGCACGCCCGCCTCAAACAGACTGCCGCCCTTGTCCTTCAAAAACGGCAGCAGCGCCTGACCGCGCGTCTCGGTCTCGGCGATCGCCGCGGCGTACAGATCACACGCGTCGTACAGACGTTTGTCCGCCGCCGCCGCGTCCGCTTTGCGGATTTCTTTGCAGAACGGGACCGTCTGCAAAGCGAGGACGACCGCCGCCGCCACGGCAAGCAGCAGTACCAGAACGACCGGCACGCTCCATGCGCGCACATGCGTATGCCGCATTTTTTCGCAGCAGGCAAGACAGTGTGTGGAGTCCCCCTCAAAGTAATGCAGACGCTTGATCTCGCCGCAAATGGTACAAAACCGCTTGTCCTTCGGCACGGACTGCGCGTATTCCAGTTCCTTCACGCCGCAACCCCTTTCCGCGGAAATAAATCCCATGATAATAATACATTTTGTATCATAGCACACTTTTTCGCATATTTCAAATAGAAAATGCATTATTTATAAAACTTTCACAAATTCTTTTTTTATTCGGCCGAAATCAAAAAGCCCGGCTGCCTGCGCATGCGCAGACAACCGGGGCAAAGGTCAAAGAGTCATTCGGCAGAAGCCGCGTTCTGCTTCTTCGTATCGGAGATCAGCTTCTTGGTCAGCACGCCGGAGATCAGCAGGAACACGACGATCACGGCGACCGGGATCGCGGGGACCCACGGCTTCTCCGTCACGTCCTTGAGCAGCGCGCCGAACGCCGTATACACGATCACCAGCGGGAGATTGCCGAGCGTCGCGCCGATCATGTAGTTTTTAAAGGATATGTTCATCGCGCCGAACAGCAGGCTCGACAGGTCGCCGGGCAGGATACCGGAAAACTTGACGACCGCCGTCATCTTCCATTCGTTCGCGCCGGCAAAGTCTTCGATCTTTTTCACGGCCTTGAATCGCTGCTTGAGCGTGTCGACCATGCCCGCGCCCGTAAACCGGCCGAGGAAATACGGGATCGCCAGACTCAGCGTCATGCCGATCAGGTTCGCCACAAACGCGACCCAAGGGTTCGGCAGCGCGAACGCGCAGACGCTCATCACGACGGCGGGCGGCAGGATCAGACAGAAGGACTTGACGACCATGATCCCGATCATGACGAGCGACACGATCAGCGTGCCGTTGGCAAACTCGCTGAGCTTCTGGCTCAGTTCGGGGATATTCTTTGCGTTGATGTTGTATTTTTTCATCAGGATGACGCCGAAGACCACCAGCGCGAGCATGATCACGCCGGTGACGATCTGCAAAACCTTGACCAGCTTCCCGTAGTCTTTCTTTTCCGACATCGTTTTCCTCTCCTCTGCCGTTATTTCCCGCGGCGCAGCCGCCGTACCGCAAGCGCCGTGCCGCCCAGCAGCGCGGCCGCAGCCGCCGCGCCGAACGCGACGACGCGCGTACGGTCGTACTCATCTGCGCTCATGAAAAACGAAAGCATCGAGCGCGGCGTTTTGCCCATCAGATCGTAATAGCTGAGCGTATATGTGTCAACATTCCACGGATCGTCTTCGCCGATCTCGAACACGCGCACGCCTCTGGCGCGGGCGGTGCCGTAGGAACGGAAGGACGCGGCGGGCGTCTGGATGATCTTCACGCCGTCCAGCTCGCTGATGAAATTGTTGGCGTGGTCGTGACCGAACACGAGCGCGCACACGTCGCCCTGCGCGCGTATGGCGTCGAGCTGGCCGAAATCCGTATCGCACACGTCCGGGTACTCGTCGGCATAGCCGTCGGCGCGTTCAAAGTCGAGCTTATAGGGAAGGCCGTCCGGTCCGCGCCACTTGACCGCGTTCGGATCGTCCTCGCCGCAGGGGATAAACAGCTCGCGCACCTGCGGGACAGGCACGTGCTGGAACATCAGCGAGGGAACGGGCGCGCCGCCGTTCTGCGCCTTGAGCGCGTCGCTCCGGCGACGGTACCATTCGATCGCTTCCGCCTTGACGTATTCAAAGCCCTTGCCCGTGCCGTCGTCCTTTCCGGCGGAATCGAGCATCCACAGATTGAAGGCGATCTTTTCGCCGTCGCTCGTGTAGATCGGAACGTTATAGGTGTCGCAGTCGAGCTGCGGCTCGCTGTCGTTGAGACCGAAGAAATGCGGATAATCCTTATACAGGTCCGCCTGCTCCTGCTTGGTGACCGGATTGAGGTCGTCGTGGTTGCCGAAGATCATGCAGAACGGGATCCCGCGCTTCTCGATCGGCTCGGCCACATAGTACAGCGCGTCGACCATATGCCGCAGAATGACGGAGAATTCGTCCGTCTTGCGTCCCAGACGGTCCTCGTCCAGATGGTTGCCGTGGATATTGTCGCCCGTGAGCACGACAAGATCGGGCTGCACGGTATCGTACGCGCGCTCGAGCATTTCGACCATCGCGCGGCGGATGAAGTGCATATCCTGCACGTCGCTGACCTGCATGATGCGCAGCTTCCGCCCTTTCGGAAAACAGATCTTGCGTTCTACCTGCATCGCGTTACGCCTCCATCATTTCACGCAGATACCTGACCGAAGCCGCGGCTTCCGCGTCCAGACGCGCGTCGTCCGCGCCGCCGGACAGATCGCGCCAGAGCGAGACGTTTTTGCCCACCGTGCCGCCCATGCGCACGAACGGCTCCATCACGACGTAGCCGTCGTAGCCGATCTCACGCAGCGCGCTGCCGATGGCTTTCCAGTCCGTCCGGCCGCCCGCGTAGGGACAGCGGCGGTTCGCTTCGCCCACATGGAAATGGCCCAGCGTGCCCTTTGTGCGGCGGATGGCGTCCGTCATAGAGTCCTCCTCGATGTTCATATGGAACGTGTCGAGCATTGCCTTGACGTTCGGCTTGTCCACCGCCCGGACGTACGCGACGTCCTCGGCGGATTCGTTGATCATATAGCCCTCGAACCGGTTGAGCGATTCCATGCAGAGCGTGACGCCGCGGTCGGCCGCCATGTCCGCCAGACGACGCATGTTTTTGACGCTGCGCTCGGTATCGGCCGCCTTGTCGAAGCCCGCGGCAAAATCGACCGGCCAGTAGGAATACAGCGCGCCGCCGATGCGGTCGATACCGGCCAGCTCCATCTTGCGGAACACGTCGGCATAAAACGCGAACGCGCGCTCCACCGCCGCCGTGTCGGGCGAGGCGAGATTGTGCTCCGGACGCGGGCCGTAGCCGCCCGAAAGCGCGATCCCGTGATATTCCGCCGCACGGCGAAGCTCGCGGAACGTCTCGTCGCCGTCGCGGTCGAACGCGCCGCACGCGACCTCCAGCACGTCGAAGCCGAGCCTCTTCACGCGCTCGATATACGGCAGAAAATCACCGCCCCATTCCTTCGCCCAGTAGGCGTAATAGATCCCGTATTTCATTGAGTTCCCTCCAGTTCTGAATACTGTTTTTATTATAGCAAATTCCAGACGGCGCTGTCAACGACCGACGCAAAAAAGTTCGCGCCGCCGTACGACGCCGTTTTCGTTTCCGGCGGGCGTCATCGCAAGCGAAGCGCGGCGATCCGTTTCTCCGTATGTGAATGTTTTTTCGCCTCGACAATGGGGTACGGATTCCCACGCGCTGACGCGCTCTGAATGACGTTCTTTACGTTTCGTTTTGCAGGCGGCAGGCCGCGTCCCTACGGGTACGAACGTCGCAGATCGTTGATATATAAAGGCTTTTTGTAGACGCACATTGCGCGTCCGCCGCGGCGTCGTGAAACGCCATAGATAATTGCAGACGGCCGTCCCTGCGGGTTGCGGGAAGGGTTCCGCACGGATCGCCGGTCGGAACGGATCGGTGATATATTCCCGATATGCTGTCCTTTTTTTGGGACAGCATATGCGGTATACTGCATTTGCAGCCGAAAAAGAAAGAAGGACCGCTTCCGAAGAAACAGTCCTTACGCGTTGATCACGTTCAAAAGGTTCCGACCTCAAACGGCACGGGTGACCTTGCCGGAGCGCAGGCAACGGGTGCAAGCGTACACACGCTTGGGGGATCCGTCAACGATTGCCTTGACGCGCTTTACGTTGGGCTTCCATGTTCTGTTGGAACGTCTGTGGGAATGGGAAACCTTGATACCGAAAGTAACGCTCTTTCCGCAAAACTCGCACTTTGCCATGATCGGCACCTCCTTACGACAGCGATTTATGCCCTATCAAAACTCATCATCAAAGATAGCAAAAAGTATATTAACAGATTCAACAAAAAAAAGCAAGTGTTTTTTTGCAATTTCTTTATTTTTTATTTAGCGCTTGCATTTGCCGCGGAAATACGGTATAATGTCAACGAATAAACGAACATTTGTACAGAATCAGTACGGAAACGGAGGAAAAGGAATGGCAGTCAACAAGAAACAGCCCGAAAACCATGAAGACAACAAACAGAAAGCGCTTGAAACAGCGCTGGCACAGATCAAGAAGAATTACGGCGAGGGCGCGGTCATGCGTCTGGGCGAGAACCATACCATGAATGTCGCTGCCATCTCCACCGGCTCCATCGCGCTCGACGCGGCGACCGGCATCGGCGGTATGCCGCGCGGCAGGATCATCGAGATCTACGGTCCGGAGTCCTCCGGCAAAACGACGCTGGCGCTGCACGTCGTCGCCGAGGCACAGAAGCAGGGCGGCGAAGCGGCGTTCATCGACGCCGAGCACGCGCTCGACCCGGTCTATGCCGAAAAGATCGGCGTGGACATCAATTCCTTGCTCGTCTCCCAGCCGGACGACGGTGAGCAGGCGCTCGAGATCGCGGAAGCGCTGGTGCGTTCCGGCGCGATCGACGTGCTGGTCGTCGACTCTGTGGCCGCGCTGACGCCGCGTGCCGAGATCGAGGGCGAAATGGGCGACTCGCACATGGGACAGCATGCACGTCTGATGTCGCAGGCGCTGCGCAAGCTGGCCGGCACGGTGTCGAAAACGAACACCATCATCATCTTCATCAATCAGCTGCGCGAAAAGATCGGCGTCATGTTCGGCAACCCCGAAACGACGACCGGCGGTCGCGCGCTCAAGTTCTACGCCACCATGCGACTGGACGTGCGCCGCATCGAAACGATCAAGCTCGCGGGCAACGAATTCGTCGGCGCGCGCACACGCGTCAAGATCGTCAAGAACAAGGTCGCGCCCCCCTTCAAGGAGGCGGAGTTCGACATCATGTTCGGCGAGGGCATCTCGCACGTGGGCGAGGTCGTCGACCTGGGCGTCAAGCTCGACATCATCCGCAAGAGCGGCGCGTGGTTCTCCTACGGCGAGCAGCGTCTGGCGCAGGGGCGCGACAACGTCAAGGAGCTTCTCAAGAACGATCCCGCGCTGTGCGCCGAGATCGAGGCAAAGATCCTGGAGAGCAAGGACCGCATCATGGACGCCAACAAGCCCGTGAAGAAGAGCAAAGGCAAGGCGGACGACGCGCCGGCCGAAACGGGCGCAAGCGCGCCGACGACCAAGGAAGAAGCCAAGTCCAAGCTGGACATCGCCGTGGACGACGATTAAGTATAGTATGATCCTGACCGTCAAACCCGGCAAAGGGGACAAAGTACACGTTTATATCGACGGTGCGTACCAAACCACCGTCGATTCCCTGTATTTCAGCACCTGCGGTCTGCGGGACGGCGCCGAGCTGTCCGGCGATGAAGCGGCGAAGTTCCTGCGTGACGCGAACGATCGGCGCGCGTTCAACAAGGGCGCCGGTCTGCTGTCCTATCAGGACCGCACGCGCCGGCAGCTCGTCGAGCGCCTGCGTGAGGACTTCGGCGAGGAGGCCGCCGAAAAAGCGGCGGACCGGCTCGAAGCGCTGCGGCTGCTGGACGATACGCGCTTTGCGGAAAACTATGCCTCGGAGCTGCTGCGGCGCAAAAAATGCGCGCCGCGGCGCATCATGCAGGAGCTTTTGCAGAAGGGCGTCGACCGCGAAACGGCGGAAGAAGCCGTGCGGGGGCTTGACTTTGCGGCGGATGCGTGTATCATAGAATTGTTACAGACAAAGTTCGCGGGGAAGTTCCGCGATGAAAAAGGCCTGCGGCGCACAATCGCGGCGCTGCAGCGGCTGGGCTACGGCTACGGCGACATCCGCAGCGCGCTGCGGCAAATCGAAATCGAAGGAGACGAGGACGAATGCGAGTTGGATTGATCTCTCTGGGCTGCCCCAAAAATCAGGTGGACGCCGAAACGATGCTGGCTGCACTTCGCGACAAGGGCTTTGAGATCGTGGATTACGTCGACGGCGCTGACGCGGTGATCATCAACACCTGCGCTTTCATCGACGACGCGAAGCGCGAGGCCATCGAAAACATCCTGGACATGGTCGAGCTGAAGAACGAAGGCGTGATCCGCAAGATCGTCGTCACCGGCTGTCTTGTCCAGACGCAGCGCGAGGAGATCCTGTCGGAGTTCCCGGAGGTCGACGCCGCGATCGGCATCGGCGCAGACGGCGAAATCGCCGATCTGGTCGAAAAAGTTCTGACGGCAGACGACCGGATCTTTGAGTGTCCCGATCAGTCGGGGCTGCCGCTGGGCAGTCCGCGTCTTCTGACGACGCCGGAATACTGGGCCTATCTGAAGATCGCCGACGGCTGTTCCAACTGCTGCGCCTACTGCGCCATCCCCGACATCCGCGGCGCATACCGCAGCCGCCCAATGGAAAGCATCCTCGAAGAAGCGTCGCAGCTTGCCGCGTCGGGCGTGAAGGAGCTGATCCTGATCGCGCAGGACACGACCAACTACGGCGCGGATCTGTACGGCGAGCTGCGTCTGCCGGAGCTGCTGCGTGCGCTGTGCGGGATCGACGGCATCCGCTGGATCCGGATGCTGTACTGCTATCCCGACAAGGTGACCGACGAGCTGATCGAAGTCATGCGCACCGAGCATAAGGTGCTGCACTATATGGACCTGCCGCTCCAGCACGCGGACGACCGCATCCTGCAGGCGATGAACCGCCGCGGGACGGCCGCGGAGAACCGCGCACTGATCGAAAAGCTGCGCCTGGCCATGCCCGATATCGTCATCCGCACCACGTTCATGACCGGCTTCCCCGGCGAGGACGAGGACGCGTTCGACAATCTGGCGCTGTTCGTTAACGAGATGGAGTTCGACCGCATGGGCTGCTTCGCCTTTTCTCCGCAGGAGGGCACGCCGGCGTTCGATATGGACGGCCAGGTCGAGGACGACGTCAAGCGGCATCGGGGCGAAATATTGATGAACGACCAGTACAGTATCGTCGAGGACAAAAACCTTGCCCGCGTCGGCAAGACGTACACCGTGCTGGTCGAGGAATACGACGCCTATGCCGACTGCTACATCGGCCGCACCTATATGGACGCGCCGGAGATCGACGGGATGATCTATTTCACGAGCACCGAGGACTATGAGCCGGGCGAATATGTCGACGTGCTGGTGATCGACACGAAGGAATACGATCTCGTCGGCCGCGACATGCTCGATCTTTGAGAGGCCGTTTATGAACACACCGAATAAACTGACGCTGGCGCGGTTCTGCATCACGCCCGTCTTTCTCGCCGTCCTGCTGGCGGATTTCCCGCACAAGTTCCTGTGCGCGGCGGTCATCTTCGCCGCCGCGTCCGTGACCGACGCGATCGACGGAAAGCTCGCGCGCAAGCACGACCAGATCACCGCCTTCGGTATGCTGCTCGATCCCGTCGCGGATAAGGTGCTGACGACCGCGGCGTTCCTCGCGTTCCTCAAAATGGACCTTTGCAGCGTGTGGTGCGTGATGCTGATCCTCACGCGGGAATTTGCCGTCACATCCATGCGGCTGATCGCTTCGGCGCAGGGCGTCGTGATCCCCGCCAACATCTTCGGCAAGATCAAGACCGCGACGCAGATGGCGTTCGTGCTGCTGATCCTGCTGCTGGGTGAAGCAGTGCTGTATGTGCCGCGGTTCGCGGGCTGTGCCGATCTGTACGTCGCCGTGTCGAACGTACTGGTCTGGATCACCACCGTGTTCGCGGTCGTGTCGGGCGTGATCTACTTTTTCCAGGCAAAAAAAAGAATTGACTTTTTCAAGTAATTTGCATATAATAATTCGTACAGGCGATGAAGGGAAAGAGTACCCGTCATTCCGTGCAGCAGAGAGGGACTTCGGCGGCTGAGAGAGTCCTTGCGCGGCGGCGGCGAAGTGCGTCCCGGAGCCGGCGGGAGGAAATGCCCGCCCGGGTGGGACCGTGATACCCCGTCTGAGTGATAAACCGGAGTGGAACCGCGTATCGACGCCTCCGAGCCATAGGGCTTGGGGGCGTTTTTTGAGTTTGGAGGTTGTTTTTGATGTTTGACCGTTTGCGGGAGGACGTGCAGAGCGTGCGGGATCGCGACCCCGCGGCACGTTCCTTCCTGGAGATCTTATTATTGTATCCGGGACTGCGCGCGATCCGGATGCACCGCAGGGCGTACTGGTGCTATCATCACGGCCTGCTCTTCATGGCGCGCTGGATCTCGCAGCGCGCGGCGCGCCGGACGGGGATCGAAATCCATCCCGCCGCGACCATCGGCCGCCGCTTTTTCATCGACCACGGCACCGGCGTCGTCATCGGCGAAACGACCGTGATCGGCGACGACGTGACGATATACCAGGGCGTGACGCTCGGCGGTACGGGCAAAGACGTCGGCAAGCGCCATCCCACCATCGGCAACGGCGTGATGATCGGCGCGGGCGCAAAGGTGCTCGGCCCCTTTACGGTGGGCGACGGCAGCCAGATCGCCGCAGGCGCCGTCGTGCTTTCGGAGATCCCGCCCAACTGTACGGCCGTCGGCGTACCGGCGCAGATCGTCCGCCAGAACGGACAGCGCGTGCCGCTCGACCAGATCCATATCCCCAACCCCCTGCAAATGCATATCGACGCGCTCGACGCGCGTATTCGTGAATTGGAAAAGCTCATCAAAACGGAGGAATAAATTATGCGCGTTTTCAACACCATGACACGACAAAAACAGGAACTTGTCCCCATCCGTCCGGGCGAGGTGCGCATCTATGCCTGCGGCCCCACGGTCTACAACTTCATCCACATCGGCAACGCCCGTCCGCTGTGCGTGTTCGACGTGCTGCGCCGGTATCTGGAGTACCGCGGGATGCAGGTGAAATTCGTGCAGAACTTCACCGACATCGACGACAAGATCATCAAGCGCGCCAACGAGGAGGGCAAGACGTTCCGGGAGATCTCCGAAACGTATATCCGCGAATTCTGGACGGACGCCAAGGGACTGAACGTGCGCGAGGCGACGGTGCATCCGAAGGCCACGGAGAACATCGACGAGATCATCGCCATCATCGAAACGCTGGTCGAAAAAGGATACGCCTACGACGTCGACGGCGACGTCTATTTCAGCCCGTCCAGATTCCCCGAATACGGCAAGCTCTCGCACCAGCCGCTCGAGGATCTCGAAGCGGGCGCGCGCATCATGGTCGGCGAGATCAAGCGCGAGCCGATGGACTTCGCGCTCTGGAAGGCCGCTAAGCCCGGTGAGCCGTATTGGGACTCGCCGTGGGGCAAGGGACGTCCCGGCTGGCATATCGAATGCTCCGCGATGGTGCGCCGCTATCTGGGCGACACGATCGACATACACTGCGGCGGACAGGATCTGATCTTCCCGCACCACGAGAACGAGATCGCGCAGAGCGAGTGCTGCAACGGCGTGCCGTTCGCCAACTACTGGATGCACAACGGCTATATCAACGTGGACAATGTGAAAATGTCCAAATCGCTGGGCAACTTCTTTACCGTGCGCGACGTGGCGGAGAAGTTCGGCTATGAGCCGATCCGCTATCTGATGATCTCCTCCCAGTACCGCAGCCCCATCAATTACAGCGTAGACGTCATCGAGCAGTGCAAATCGTCGCTCACAAGGCTGTACACCTGCCGGGACAGCCTCGATTTCGAGTTAGAGAACGCCGCCGCGGGCGACGCGGACGAGAGCCTGCTCGCGCAGTTCGACAAGCGTCGCGCGCAGTTCTGCGAGGCGATGGACGACGATCTGAACACCGCCGACGCCATCGCGAGCGTGTTCGAGCTGGTGCGCGACGTCAACACGTCCGTCCTGGGCAAGTGCGCGTCCGATGCGACGGTCCGTGCGGCGATCGCCGCCTTCGATGAGCTGACCGGCGTGCTGGGGCTGGTATACAACCGCGCGGAAAAGACGCTCGACAGCGAGATCGAAGCGCTGATCGAAGCGCGCTCCGCCGCGCGCAAAGCCAAAAACTGGGCCGAGGCCGACCGCATCCGCGACGAGCTTAAGGCACAGGGCATCGTGTTGGAGGACACGCCGAACGGCGTAAAATGGCACCGCGAATAAAGACGGACCGTCGCGGCAGAAAATAGGATTGACAGAAAAACCGCCGTTTGATACACTGAGGGTATCCGGAATAAAGGAGAGACACATCATGCTGAAAAGAATACTTGCGGCCGCACTGGCCGTTTGTCTGGTGCTGCTGACCTTCGGCTGCGGGCAAAACGCAGACGAGCAGGAGACGCAGCCGACGCGCAAAAGCGCCGCGGAGGGCGGGCAGAGGATCGCCATCATCATCGGCGATCAGAGCCAAAACCCCGAGATCTACGCGGCCGCGGCCGAGATCGCCCGCACCTACGACGACTCGATCATGATCGTCAAGTACGCGCAGAACTATTATATGGATAATACGGCGGTCTCCGAGATCGCCTCGACCGTCGCCGAAAACGACAGCGTCACGGCCATGATCTTTGCCGACGGCGTCACGGGCACGGGCGAAGCGGTCAAAAAGGTCCGCGAGATGCGTTCGGATATGTATATCGCGGTGTGCAATCCGCACGAAGGCTCGGTCGAAATGCACGACGCGAACCTCGTGCTGAGCGTGGACTTCCCGGCGCTCGGCGAACAGATGGTCAAGAAGGCCAAGGAGATGGGCGCCGAAAGCTTCGTGTTCTACACGACGAACCGTCACCTCAAATACAGCTCCGTCGTTGCGCTGCGCAACGCCGTCGAGGAAGCGTGCAAAGCGGAAAAGATGACGTTCAAGGCCATGTCCAGCGTCGACCTGTACGACGAAAGCCGGACTCTGGAGATCGCCAAGCAGTATCTCGCCGAGGACGCGGCGCGCCAGATGGAAAAATTCGGCGCAAAGACCGCGCTGTTCTGCACCGAACCGCAGGTACAGGGCGCGCTTGCGGCGCAGGCGATCCGCCACGGCATGGTCATGCCCGCCACGTTCATGCCCTCTCCCCTTTCGCTGGCGGCGGATCTCGGCGTCGATCTGACCGGACATGAAACGGACAGCGCCTATGCGCTCGAGCAGCTGAAAGCCGGCGATTCCGGCGCGGCCGGTCATGTGGCGACTTGGTCATTCTCGGCATACGCGGCGTTTTTGCAGGCGGCGCTCGACGCCGCGATCGGCGCGGTGAACGACTCCGGCCCCGCAGCGTCGGTCAAGAGCGTGACGGACCTGCTGACGGCGAACAACGGCGGCACGGCCGTGACCGTGACGACGGACGCCAACAAGGCCTACCTCGTGCAGAGCGGGCTGGTCGTCTTATAATTTAATTACCTTGACATTTCCCCGAAACGCGGTATAATAAAAGAAAAACGACGGAGGTCAATATCATGAAAAAATTCGTATGTCCCATCTGCGGTTACGTCCATGAAGGCAACGAACCCCCCGAGAAATGCCCGCTTTGCGGCGTTCCGGGCGAAAAATTCCTCGTGCAGGAAGCCGAGCGCGTCTGGGCTGACGAGCACAAGGTCGGCGTTGCGCAGGGTCTGGACGCCGAAGTCGTCGAAGGTCTGCGTCAGAACTTCAGCGGCGAATGCTCCGAAGTGGGCATGTATCTGGCCATGAGCCGCCAGGCGGACCGCGAGGGCTATCCCGAAGTCGCGGAAGCGTACAAGCGCATCGCGTTTGAGGAAGCGGAACATGCGGCGAAGTTCGCGGAGCTGCTGGGCGAAGTCGTCACGGCGGATACCAAGAAGAACCTGCAGCTGCGCGTGGACGCGGAATTCGGCGCGACCGAGGGCAAGCTGGCGCTCGCGAAGAAGGCCAAGGAGCTCGGCTACGACGCCGTCCATGACACCGTGCATGAGATGTGCAAGGACGAAGCGCGTCACGGCAAGGCGTTTGAAGGCCTGCTGAACCGGTACTTCAAATAAGGAGCGACAATGGATATTAAAGCCAAAGCGGACGAGATCGTCGGCAAGATCAAAACCGATAAGACGCTCGCTTCCAAATTCAAGACAGATCCCATTTCGACCGTCGAAGGCCTGTTGGGCGTCGATCTGCCGGACGACATCACGAAAAAAGTCGTCGATCTGGTCAAAACAAAGCTAACCGCCGAGCAGCTCGGCGATATCGCCGGCAAGCTGGGCAGTCTGTTCGGAAAAAACTAAAGAAATGTTTTTCGCGGGTCCGCAAAAAATGCGAACCCGCGTTTTTTGTCTTTTTTTATTTTTCCTCGATCATATACTCGCCGCTGCGAAGCGGGAGCGTCGTCGCGTTGTGGACGCGGCCGGAAGGTCTCTGCGGTTCCTTGAACACATATCCGGCCGGCAGGACGACGTCGCCGACGACGGCGTCCGGGCACTCGATATTCAGACGGATCTGCGTGCCTTCGCGCCTCCAGCTTACGCGCACTCTGCCCGCCGGAGCGATGTAATACCCCTTGGCAAAGGACAGCGCGCGCAGGAAATCGGGCGCAACGTCGATCCGGTCGGCGCCGATGTTCCGGGGATTCACGCAGATGCCGACGACGCGCTGGATAAACCAGCTCGTGACGTCTCCGAAAAAGTGATGATTCAGGGAATTGGGATCGTCCAGCTTTTCGGGAGCGGTAAACTCCTCCGGCAGCGCGGTGTAGCCCTGCTCGACGAAAAAACCGTAGGACGGATAGTCGCGGCGCGTGATCATACGGAACGCGAGATCGCCGCGGCCGCACTGCGAAAGCGCGTGGAATACGGCGCGCAGACCAATCATGCCGCAGTCGAGGTGGCCGTCCGCCTCCTCCACGAGCCGCACCAGCTGACGCGACGCCTCCGCCTTTTCGCCCGGCTCGAACACGCCGTAATACAGGCAGATCGCCTGCGACGTCTGGCAGTTGCCGCGCACGGTCATCGTGCCGAAATCGATCAGGTTGTCCCGGATCGCTTTGCGCAGTGAAAGGTACAGCGACTGCGCGAAATCCGCCTGCGCCGACAGCTGCAGCGCACGCATCAGACGCATGGTCTTTTCGGCGATGTACATGGCGATCACGCTGTCCGTCACATACAGCGGCGACACGGGATCGCCCGCGCCGCGCCGCGGCTGCAGCCAGTCGCCCAGCCCAATCTCCACAAGACCGTCCGGACGGCGCGCCTGCGAGATATAGGAAAGATAGCGCAGCATACTCTCGCTGCATTCCTTCGCCGGCTCCAGATCGCCGCGCATACGGTACATCTGCCAGCAAAGCTCCGTCAGCACGTTATCCCATGCCGGCCCGTTGCCCCACCGGAATCCCCAGCCGCCGGTCGGCACGATCCCCGGCAGCGCGCCGTTCGGCGCCTGCGCGCGGCAGATATTGCGCAGCCATTCGCGCCAGCTTTTTTCGGGCGTGAGCGTGAGCAGCATATGCTCCGCCGAGGTCGCCGCGTCGCCCGTCCAGCCGTTCTTTTCACGGTGCGGGCAGTCGGTCGGGAAGTAATAGAAGTTCGCCAGATCGCTCCGGCGCGCCATTTCGCCGAGCCGGTTCATCGTTTCGTCCGAGCATTCAAAGCCGCCGCGCGCGCGCAGATCGGAGTTGGCGACGAGCATGGTCAGCGTTTCAGGCTTTGCCTGCTGAGATTTCAGTCCGAAGACCAGCGCATAGCGGAAGCCGTGGTAGGTGAACGCCGGTTCAAAGACCTCTTCGCCCTCGCCGCGGCAGATATACATATCCGTCTGCGCATATCCCGGCGGATAAAAGTTGATGTTCTGGCAGGACGGTTCGTCCTTGCTGTTGACAAATTCGCACATCTGGATGATGATCCGCTGTCCCGCCTCGCCGCGGATGCGAAGCCGCAGGATGCCCGCCGTGTTGACGCCGAAGTCGTACAGCATACCGGGCTTGGAGTGCAGATCGAATTTATACTCCGTATCGAGCCGCATCTTACCGCGCGGATCGTATTTCTCGCACAGCATGGCGCGGCGCACGGAAACGGGCGCGCGTTCTTCGGTCACGACGATGGGATCGGCCTCGCATACGCGAAACTCCCCGCGCGGCGATTCGGCGCGGTAGACGTTCTGCCACGCGCTGTCGTCAAAATCGGGCAGACACCAGCCGTCGATCGCCTGCCGCGCGTCATAGAACACGCCGCTGCGCAGATCGTCGAACAGGATGCCGGAGGGCGCGGTGCGGAAGGATTCGTCCGCGTCCAGCGTGAAGACCTCGCCGTTTTTGAGCGCGGCGGTCAGCCGGAACGCGAATCGCGGCACGCCGCGAAAACGCGCCGTCTCAAAATCCCAGACAGCGCCGCCGGGACAGTTCTGCATCCCGTTGCCGAGGATCAGGCCGACCGCGTTCGCGCCGTTTCGCAGCAGCGCCGTCACATCGTATCGGTCAAAATACACGATATCGTCCGGGTTGGAAATATACGGCGCCAGCAGACCTTTCGTGATGCGGCTGCCGTTGAGATACAGATCGTAAAAGCCGAGACCGCTGACGAGGATCTCCGCCCGCGTCACCTCGGGGACGGAAAACGTCTTGCGGACATACGGCGCGGGAACGTGTTTTTCATAGGTATTGCACGTTTTCGTCGCGGCAAAAAACGATTGCGGGAAGTTCATAAACTCATCCTTTCCTTTGAAGATGCAGCCGGAAAAGCTGCGCCTTCATTCAGTATACACGACGGCGGCCGGGAGTGCAAGCATAACTTTGCGTCCCTCTCGCCGCGATCCGACAAAAAGCGCCCGCAAAGCACACGTCAAAGCACAATTTGTTGTGGAAAACCAATTGACAAGCAGAATATCTTGTGATAGAATTTATTCAATAAATTTGTATGTTTCCGGTTTGCGGATCGAGAAGCAAGGAGGGATCGTTATGTCCGCTGTCAGCATGATCCTGCGCACGCTCGCGGAGATCGCCGTGGTCGGCGTACTGCTGCTCGGATTCCTGCGCGAAAACAAGCTCGTCCGTATCGAGCGCAGGGCGTGGCGTTTCCTGCGCGCGCTGCGGCGCAAGGCGCGCTCTGCGCGGGAAAAGGAGCTGGAACGCGAACTTCTGGACGCGCGCTACGCCGGGGAATACGAAACGGAACGCCGCAGCAAGCCGGCCGTCAAGCGCTCCTGCGCGTCCGTCGGTGCCAAAAAGCGCAGATCCGCGCGCGGCCGCGTGGCCTGATTCAAACCCAAAACTTCGGACAGGGCGACCTGTCCTTTTTCTTTCGGGAGGAAACGATGAGATTTGAAGAATTGTTCGGCGAGGCCGCATGGGTACAGGCGGACGCGCCGTGCGTGTCGCCGGAGTTTCGGGCGGTCTTCGACGCCGAAGCCGGAGAAGCGGCGCAGATCACCGTCTGCGGTCTGGGGTTTTTCGAGCTGTTCCTGAACGGCCGCCGCGTATCGGACGACCTGTTCGTGCCGGCAAACAGCCACTACCACGCCTACGCAGACTGCTTCTGCGCGAAGGAATTCGGCGAGGAGATGACGAGCCGCATCTATGCTGTACGGTACGATCTGTCCGCGTTTTTGCAAGACGGAGAAAATGAGTTGACCGTCGCCGTCGGGCCGGGCTGGTACTTCCGCTACGGCGCGTGCCGGCTGTGCTTTCGCATCACGCTCCCCGGCCGCGAGATCGTTTCCGGCCGCAGCGTCGGGTGGCGGCCCGGCACCATGACGGCATACGAACTGACGCACGGTGAGACGCACGACTTTACGCTGCCCGTGCAGCCGTGGCGGGACGTGACGTGCGCCGAGCTGCCCGACACGGACTATCAGCTCCAGGACTGCCCCGCCGACCGCGTGATCCGTTCCGTCGTGCCGCGGCAGATTGCCGAAACGCCGACGGAGATCTTTTATGACGTCGGCGAAAACCTGACCGGCCGGCCGGTGCTGCGCTGCGCCGAGGCAGGCGCGCAGATCGCCGTGCGCACGGGCGAAGCCTTCGACGCCGAAACGTGTTCCCTGCCGGAACGCCGTGCGCACAAACAGGTCTGTTCGTTCCGCTGCGACGGGACGGCGCGCGAATACTATCCGCGCTTTACCTGGTGCGCCGGGCAGTATTTCGCCGTGCGCAAGCCCGCCCGGATGACGCGTTTTGACGAGATCCACGCCGACGTGCCCGTCACGTCCGCGTTCCGCAGCAGCAGCGCACAGCTCAATTGGTTTTACGACGCGTTCGTGCGCACGCAGCTTTCCAATATGCACGCCGGCATCCCGTCCGACTGCCCGCATCTGGAACGGCGCGGCTACACGGGCGACGGCCAGCTCGTGTGCGAGGCGGCGATGCTGCTGCTGGACAGCCGCACATTTTACCGCAAATGGATGCGCGACGTCTCCGACTGCCAGGACCGAAAGAGCGGCCACGTACAGTATACCGCGCCCTATGTGCGTTCCGGCGGCGGACCGGGCGGCTGGGGCTGCGCGATCGTCGAGGTGCCGTACGTCTATTACAAAGTATTCGGCGACGCCGGACCGTTCCGGACCTATTACCCGCAGATGCTGCGCTGGTTTGACTACCTGAACGACCACAGCGAAAACGATCTGGTGGTCCGCGATCAGCCGGAGCAGTGGTGCCTCGGCGAGTGGTGCGTCCCGGGGCAGAAGCAGATCGACGGCATCCCGATCCCGAATCCGTTCGTCAATACGTATTTCTTCATCCGATCTATCGACCGTCTGCTGGAAATGGCGCCCGTTATCGGCAGCGTCGCGCAGATCCCCGCGCTGCGCGAGCTGCGTGCGCGAAAGGCAAAGGCGCTCGTCGACGCGTACTTCGATCCCGAAACCGGAGATTTCGCCGCGGACGGAAACGGCGCGAACGCTTTCGCGCTGGACGTCGGTCTGGGCGACGAGCGGACGCTGCGCAATCTCGTTGCCCACGTCCGCGCGCTCGACTGCGTGCATACGGGCATCTTCGGCACGGACGTCGTGCCGCGCATCCTGTTCGAGAACGGCTTTGCCGATCTGGCGTACCGCTTCCTGACCTTCCGCAAACAGCCGTCCTTCGGCTATATGCGCGCGTGCGGCGCGACGACGCTGTGGGAGGAGTGGAACGATCCGCGCTCGATGTCGCACCCGATGTTCGGTGCGGCGGTACGGTACCTGTTCCAATACATCCTCGGCGTCCGGCAGACAAAGGATTCCTGCGGTTTCGCAAAGGTCGTGATCGACCCCGCCGACATTCCGGATCTGACCGCGGCACAGGGCAGGCTCATGACCGTGCGCGGGACGATCGCCGTCGATCTTTGCAGAAAGAGCGGCACGCTGAAAATACAACTGCCGCACGGGATCGAGGCGGTCTGCCGACAGGACGGCGCCGACGTGCCGCTGCACGCGGGCGTGAATATCGTACCGCTGCACAGCGCCCACGACTTTTTTTCATAAACCGGTTGACGGATTCGTGAAAATATATTATAATAAGAAAAACTGCGAATCGGTTTTTGTTAAATTTGCTAAATAAAGGAGGCATCCTTATGTCCACTGACGGCAATCCCCTGCTGCTGATCGACAACAGCACCATGTATGTGATCGGAAAAGGCACCTATAAGGTCGAGTCCCTGACCTTTGCCGAGGCAAAAGCGATCATCGATATTTTCGGCGAGGAAGACGTGCTGCGCTGCTATACGGACAGCGAGATCGACCGCGTGATCCATGACTACGTCGGCGTGCAGGACAGAAATTTCCCGCGCAAAAAGATCACCCAGATGCGCGTCGGCCAGGTCGCGATCGCGTTCAAACAGCACATCGCCCCCTCCGAGACTCAGCCGATCATCGACGTCGAGCAGGGCGCACAGGCGCAAAAGATCCAGAATATTTACATCTACTGCGAGATCATCACCCGCATGACCTGATACCCACGGAACACAAAAGCAGAGCTGCCGCAACGAACGAAGCGCAAAAGCGGCAGCTCTGTTTCTTTTTCGGTTCATCAGGTTCTTGCGGGATAATGAAAAGGCGCTGTCGCACTGGAGAACCACGAAGTAATTTAAAAAATGCCCGTAATCTGTTGGCGTTCGGTTTGGTCATCGCCATGCTGATCCCGATGCTTTCGCTCGGCGCGTCCGCAGCGTCTCTGTCCGAATCCAGGGCAAAAGATGTCATCGTCTTTCATGAAAAAAACAAAAAGATGAAATTCACCCCTAACAAGACAGGTTACTATAATATTTTCGCTTCCGCGCCGAGAGGTCTGATCGGCAAGATCGTCGACCTTTTCTTCGTCGCCGATCCGTATTTCTCTGCACAGGACGAGAATTTCAATCCGAGCGGTTATCTGGACGATTACTTCGGTCCGGATATCGTCGCCTTTGAATTTGAGGACGAGGACGGAACGCAGCAACGCGGCTACGACTTTGAGTTTCTGAGCGCCTATTTTAACGGATATATCTATTTGACTGCCGGTGAAACCTATTCCTTTAGCTTCGGCTCTTACAGTTCGGCGACCGTTGCCGCGTATTCCGTGAGCATCCGCTTCGCATCCGAAAACGTTTCGGTCGATTGCTCCTATCCCGAAAAATACCAATACTCCGTTTCGGAAGGCGAAGTCGAATTCTATGAGTCGAACCCGGGCGTCTTCCTCTATTATGCGATCATTGATGAAACGCAGCTGCATTTCCGCATCACACTCGATGACGGCACGGTCGTCAGCCTGCGCAACGCCGCGGATTATGAAGGATATGATCCGGACGTGTTCCTGAAGTCGGATTTCGGCAGAAGAGCAAGCGTCAGATATGACGGCTTCGGTCATCGACTTTTCTACTTCTATACTGTCGTCGCCTGACGAATCGTTCACCTTCCCGCGAACATCCGAACGGCAAAACCGCAAAGCCGTAAAAAGCAATACCATCTGTTACATCACCGTCGCAGATCGGCCAGACAAACGATCTGCGGCGGTATTTGTTTTCGCTGCACACATTTCATGGAAAACTGCAAAATTGAAAAATGCCGCCATCGTGTCACGTAAACTCCCGCGCCGGAGTTCGCGGTCGGAACCGCGTCCGCTCTGCGGCACGAGCATCGGATGATAGATATGATACTTACTTCACGGTGTGTTGTCTAACCCATTCGAGGATATCATCATACTGCATGGAACTGTCCGCAACAGACAGTCCGATATGAATAATATCTTCATTGGTTGCGTCAATGTGTATGCCGTTCATTTCCAGGAATGTCAGCATGATAAACACGCCGATGCGCTTGTTTCCGTCCACGAACGCATGATTGGAGATGAGTGCGTAGCCGAGCCGCGCACCCTTTTCCTCTTTGGTCGGATATAAGTCTGCACCGTCAAACGTCGCAAAGCAGCTTTCGAGTGCGGATTCCAGCAGATCGTTGTCACGCACACCGACGCTGCCACCGGTCGCTTCTGCCATGAGCTGGTGAAGAAGCAGTACTTTTTCTTTGGAGAATCGTATCATTTCGCCAACTCCTTGAACGCGGGCAGATACCGTGCGAGGATCTGCCGCGCTGCAATATCGATTTTTTCATCGTCGGTCAGGTTCAGGAGGTAGGCGTTTGCGTCAGCGTCCAATACAACATACTTTGGTTTGTTGTTTTTGAAAATGACCGCTTCGCCTGTTTGATCGACCGTCCGTGCGACTTGCGAAAAGTTTTGATTGGCCTGCGTCATGGAGAAGATCGTGTCGCTGTTGATCATCATCTTGTTCACCGTCCGCTAAATAGGATAAATTCATCCTATATATTATATCCTGCTTAACCGTGAAAGTCAAGCACTTTTCTATACTGTATTTGACATGGTCCCAGAATCATGTTATGTTTCCATTAGTGAATAATGAAAGTGTGACATAAAAAACTCACGAGCCAAAATAGGCTCGTGATGTCAGTGGTGAAGATGATCCGTCACCCTGCGAACTCACGAACGGAAAATATCTATTCCCCGCCTATACAGCGAGGACGGGAATCAGCCAGTAGTAGATGGGCAAGCATATATTGTATTTAGAACGCTTCTACAGTGTCAAGACACCGCCGTTGTTCCGGCATATTCTTGTGCAATCTTCAACGACTTCGTCAAAGGAAAGCGTATGCTCAATGTCATAGAATTCTTTTATGAACTCAATTGCCTTGTAGTCATACATGTATTGGAACGCCTGTTTTTTAGAAAGATTATGACGAGCCGCAAACTCGTTGACAAGTGCAATAACGTAGTTGATTTGTTTTCTTTGTTCTGTCATATGCAATCACCCGTTTGTGGTTTTCGTCCTTTATTCTAAACTACAGATTTAAAGTAGTCAAGCAAATAATGATTTGTTCGATTTAGTCTCTGTTCCGTTTGGAACAGGGGCTTTTGGTTTTATGAGAGGAAGTGTTCTTTATGACGTAGCAAAACTTGTAATCATGCGGGCTTCTTTGTGCCACACAAATGCGCGTCCCATCCGGTTGCGGGTGGGACATTTTATTACAAAAGGAGTAACAACTATGCAGTATTTCATCATCGGTTTTCTGGCGAGCTTCACGATCCTGACCATTACGGACAGAGTGCTTTTGGCGAAAGAAGGTGAAGCAGCATGACAGCATTCCTGACGACCTTTGCGGCTTCGGCTTCTGTGGAGTACTTCTTGTCCGGCGTTGTGGCGGCGATCTCGTTGTACTGCGGAACCAAACTGCCGAAGAATAAGAGGCGTTGAGATGTTCGCCGTAAACAAGATTGGGGATTTGGATTCCCGCAAGCTGGAACCCGCACTATTTTATTATCTGCGAAAACGGTTCGAGGAGCTTTCCGGTGTGTACCAAATTGCAGATTTGACTTGTGTGGGTTCCGTTTTTGTATTTGAGGGATTCGAGACGGAGGACGATCTACATACCATCGGCATTCATTCCGGTTTTCGGGATATACCTTTTGAGTTTGTATATCGCGTCTGCATCGAAACACCCGATAAAACATTGGAAGTGTTCAACGGCTGCGTGTGCCTGAACAACGACTATGCCGTGGAGATCGTCGCCGTATGCGGAAACATGAACAACGATCTGCAGCAGTGTATGTGCGAGAACATTGCATCCGAAGAACACCTGTATTTTGATTTGGAGGAACAGCATGAACAGTAATATTTTAGAGTCTGTCAGCAACATGAAAACAACGGCCACATTCAGCCGGGACAAGAAGCACCGCTATTGTCTGAAAATGGAATGGGACAACAAGAAGAAAAGCTGCGCGATCCTGATGACCTACCCTTCGACCGCGGATGAACTGATACTCGATCAGACGACGATGCTGACGCGGAACGGAGCCGTTCGCAACAACTTCGGTTCGATCTCGATCGTCAACGTCTTTTCGCTGATCGGCACACAAACACCAAAGAGCGACCGGCAGAACGCTTCGGTCATTCTGAAGGAGTGCAGCGAAGCCGATATGATTCTTGTCGCGTTCGGACGGAACACAGCGCACACCGAACAGAAGAACGATACGCTGAAACTGATCCGCGACTATGCCGACAAAATCTACACCATCCTCGATAAGAACGGCGCACCGTATTCGCATCCCCTATCGCCGAAGGCAAGGGAATGGAACATCGTGAAGCTCGACGTCGAACAAGTCCTCGCCGGTCTGGAATGAAGAACAGCCCTCGAAGCAGCACAACCGCTTTGAGGGCATTCTTTTTTTGGGGAAGAGTAAAAATGATGAAAAAACATAACAATTGAATTCCAAAGAGAAAAAGTGACAAAGCATTTTTTCTCCAATAAATGACGTAATAACTGTTGTGATACCAGAAATAGTATGTTAAAATAAACCTTAGGATCTGGTTAACACTCAGAAAACAACAATGATCTAAAGGGGACTATCTATGAACTGGGACAGAATTCAAACAGACGGGCTTTCTTGCGAAAAAGCATTTGAAATGCTTTGTAATCAGCTATTTGAAAACTGGTGCAAAGAAGAATACAGTACTCAACTTTCGCATTTCCACGTAATAAATGGCTCGGGTGGAGATGGCGGAGTTGAATCAATTGCCGTGTTAAAAGATAATAGTATAATCGGATTACAGGCAAAATGGTTTAGATCGAGCATAGACTCCAGTCGCATTAGTCAAATAAGAAATTCGTTGAAAACAGCTATGAACGTTCGCCCAGAAATAACGCAATATATCGTATGTATCCCAAGAGATTTGGCTTCAATAACTGCTCGTGGAAAGACAAGCGAGAGAAGTCGGTGGGAAAGCTTTCTGTGTGAAATAAAAACAGCGTTCCCTAACTTAAAAATCGAGCTTTGGGATGATTCAAGAATAACAAGCGAAATGCAGAAACCAAAAGCCGAAGGCATAAACAAGTTTTGGTTTTCAAATTCTGAGATGGGATATGAAAAAATACGTTATGCGTTCGAAAAAGCGAAGACAGGCTGGTTATCCACAAAATATGAACCTGATTTAAACTCTACTGGTCGAATAAGTGATTTGTTAAAGCGTTATGTTGGCGACTTTAGTTCAAGACGAAACTTATCAGAAGAATTTGAATCAATTATTTCACTATCACAGCAGTTTATCATAGAAGCCAATTGCATAATATCTTCTTGTGATGAAAAGGATTCTGATTTAATTAATTGTCTTCAAACGGCTAAAAAAGACGTGCAGAATGTTAAGTCTGAGTGCGAAAAGATAAAATGTTGGCTAATCGATGAAGCTTTTGAAAGGCCAATATATGAAATGAAACTTTTTCAGGTTTCATTTGGATCAATCAAAGATCAAATCAAAGACAGCGTGAAGTCATTTGAGAAGTTTTTAGGTGTATTAAATATTCTAAAAATACTAAATGAATTATCAAAAGTTGAATTTCATAGTATGCTATCAAAAGCAGATGATAACATCAATAGTAAGTGTATTTTGTTTCTCGGAAACCCTGGAACAGGAAAGACTCATGGAGTCAGTGCTTTTGCAGAGAGTATTCTTAATTCACGTTACCATATTCCAATTATTATTCCAGCTCGCGATGTGCCAGAAAGTTACAATTGGAAAGATATTATTATTAGCACATTAAATCTTGCTGCCACGTGGAATGAGGCTGAGTTGTGGCAAGCATTGATATCATCGGTTAATAAAAACAGATTTCAAGAAGAATACATAACCGAAAGAATTACGATATTACCCAAAGTTCTGGTGATTATCGATGGAATTGATGAGTCTGCAACACATGAAAAGTGGATTGAAAGAATAAAGGAAACTTCGACTATCTCGAAAGCGTATCCACAGATTTGTTTTTGCTTTACATCAAGACCGGCAGTCTTCTCTTCTTCAATAAACTATGCCTATGTTAATCATTTGAATGAGGCAGGGGATGTTCCTGCTTTTAAACTATTTGATCGATATATTGAAGCTTATGGTATAGGATTACAAAACAGTCAATGGCTAAAATACGCGCTAAATACACCATTGTCGTTAAAGCTGTTCTGTGAACTGTACAAAGGAAGACACGATGTCTGTGTTGGCGTTCCTGATGTTTCAATGAATCAACTTTGGCGAAAGAAAATAGAGCAAGTACAATCTGAGTACGATAAAAAGGAAGGGAATCTCCCGCGAAACCAGAATGTATTAAAATCTATCGTTGTTCTTGCAAAACAATTTCTTCAGATGCGGAGAATTGATAGAACTATATTATTGGAAGCATTAAAAGAAGAAAACGAGTTTACTGACAGCACAGCGGCAACAATTATAGACCTATTTGAAAAATATGGTATAGTTGGTTCTGTTTGCGAAAAAGGCTCCGGCTTGCAACCGGATAGATTTATTTACTATTCAGGCATTCAGGGCTATTTTGATTATGCTTCAGCAGAATACTTGATTGAACAATATAAAAACCCGTCTCAGATTGATTTTGAAAAATGTAATAACGTGGATATAAATACACTTTACTGTCTTTCCATTATTTCAATTCAAAGATTTGGGTACTTGTTAACACGGAATACGACTATTCGAGAATGTATTAATACGGTAGCACTAATTGAATTGCAGTACTATTCTCTGCAGAACACTGATAACGAAACTGCTCAACGGTTTGTAGATAGTTGTCTCAAGAATATGCGTCATAGCGCAGAACAGGTGTCAGTTATTGTTAATAAACTCGTTCTGCCGCTTTCAAGAATGACAGGACATCCGCTGGGAGTTAATCTTTTAGACAGCTTTTTAAATGAGTTTGACAAACCAGCGCAGCGAGATATTATTTGGTCTTTACCGCCAACGCTATTCAAATCTGCAAACAAGCGATGGTATAAGAACGAACCAATAGATATTCTTTATGAAGAAATAGAAGAGTATCATTTGACATCGAATGAAAAGCCTGATGGACTTCCTCTGGTATATGCTTGGATGTTATCAAGCGTTGATAATAGAGCACGAAAATACTGCAGAGATCGTTTAATGGTTTGGGCAATATATTGCCCGCAAGAATTCTACAGTTTGTTTTTGCACTTTTCAAGCGTAAATGATCCTCAGGTTAAAAGTGATTTGTTTTCCATTCTAATGTGTGTTGTATTTGAGTATGATGAAAACAGCTATACAAAAGACGTTAGCTCTTGGATTCTTCATAACATTCTTGACCCTTCTGTAATTGATAAAAACAGAGATATTTCTATTCGATATTATTCAATTTCGATTATCAAAAAAGCAGTTGCCAGCGGACTGTTTAGCGTTGAAGAAGTTAGAGACTTTTTGCCTCCATACAACGTTGAGAATAATATGATCGAATTAAACAAAGAAGCAATGTCGGGGACAAGAATGGGTGGATACAGTGCAATTGATTATGATTTATCAAGATATGTATTAATCGATCGTTTTGAATCATGGTTTAATTCTTTCCCTCAAAGACAACTTGACGCACTGGTGAATAGCTTGGCTAAAACGCATTCAGACTATTCAGAAATGACATCTGAACAATTTATTCTATCAGCAGCGTATGCCTTTATTCTGCAAATGGGTTGGAATGAGAAGGAATTCTACAATAGAGAGAAAGATGAATCAGGTCATTATATTGGAGGTGTGGATTGCTCCATAAGAGGATCTTATCGAAGCGCGGATCATGGCGAGCAAAGCGAGGTAATGACTGTTTGCGAAAAGTACGTTTGGCAAGCAAGGAATAGTATTAGCGGCTTTTTGTGTGATCGATTGCTATTTAGTTATGAACAAATCCAAGTGGTTGATTACAGCCTACTGGATGATTTTATTGTTCCAATTCAAGAAGTGTATCAAATTGATCCTGATAATATTCCAGATGATAGGCCGTGGTATATCCCTGAGCTTTCAAAAGTTGATGTTGACAAAGAGTTCGCTTCAAAAAAGGAAGTCTCCGAGTATATCAAACATGCCGATGATATTAATTGGGAGAAATGGATTAGAGTGAAGAATGATAATTCTTCATACGCCATCCCTTCTTCAAAGCTGTTAGCTTTGAAAATGTTTGCGTGCTTTAAAGATTATTCTGCAATTAATACGCTCCTCTTTATCAATTCAATAGTTGTTCCAACTGATGAAATCGAACTATTTGTTGATTCCATACAAAATGATAATGATCCCTGTACAGTCTGCGATCCAACCAAGTGGGATGGGGGAATCGAATCATCGTGTTATATTACACCGAGGGAAGTATGCTGGTTCTCGGAAAAACCACATTATGATAGTCACTTAAAAGAGCGATTTCCGAGTATTTCAATCCAATCAGCGGTTGACGGTTGTTGCTACAATTATCCGGAATATGGCGATGTTTACTACTATATGCCATCAAGTCTTCTTCGAAATTTGTTGGGAGTTGTTGATACGAATGGGTATAAGTATATAAACAAGAGCGATAACGTTGTGTCGGAATATAGCATCGTCGGGAGAAAATGGGAAACAGAACAAAACTATGTTCTTGTTGATGAAGCAAACACCCTCAACACTCTCAAGGAGAACGGATTGTCGTTGGTTTGGATTATGCAGGAACTTCGCGAGGAGAGCGATGAATTATCGGCAAAGTTTGATGGATATCGTTTTGAAAAAAGGCAATACTACGTGGGTTATTTCAAAGAGGATGGTTTTGTTTCTAAAAAAATATCAGAATCCTTATGGGATGGTAACTCTTAATATACATTATGCTTTTTCTGCCCTTGAAGCACAACCGCTTTGAGGGCATTCTTTTTTCAGAATTAGTGCAAGAATTCCGATTGATTCATATATAACAAAATTTGCAAAGCGCAGGGAGATGTGGTATAATATAAGTTAATTTGGAGGAATGTTTGTTTCGCTGTCGTCTTTTCGCGGCGGAACAGGATGCAAAATGAATCCGGAGGCGGAACGATGACGGATAAAGAGCTGAAAACCTTAAAGGACAATCTCTGGCACGCGGCGGACGTGCTGCGTTCCGGCGCGCATCTTGCGGCGAACAAATACGGTCAGCCAATCCTGGGGCTGATCTTCCTGCGCTATGCCGACATTCTGTTCAAGCAGCACATGGCGGAGATCGACGCGGAATATGCCCGCTTGTCCGGCACCCGCATGGAAAAGACAAAGAAAGAGATTGCGATCGAGCGGTGCGGCTTCTATCTGCCGGAGTGCGCCTACTACGATTTCATCAACGAATCCCCCGACACGGCGGAGAAAGCGACGCTTGTCAAAGAAGCAATGGAAGCGATTGAGCGGGAAAACCCGAAAATGGACGGCGTGCTGCCGAAGGAAGTCTACGCCCAGCTCGTGCCGGAGGAGGAGCCGGAGCTGCTGTCGAACATCGTGCGCATTTTCAAGGACATTCCGGAAAACTGCACCGTGGATATCTTCGGCGAAATCTACGAATACTTTCTCGGCAACTTCGCGCTGGCGGAGGGCAAGGACGGCGGCACATTCTACACGCCCGCGACAGTCGTGCGCTATATGGTCGAGGTGCTCGATCCCCAGCCCGGCGACAAAAAGATCCTCGATCCGGCGTGCGGTTCCGGCGGGATGTTCGTACAGGCGGCGCGGTATATGCACAGGCACAATGCCGGTAAAGCGGAGCAGATGAAATTCCGCTGCTACGGCGTGGAAAAGGAACCGGACACGGTGAAACTGGCCAAAATGAATCTGATGCTCAACAACGTCCGCGGCGACGTCACGGAGGCGAATTCTTTCTATTCCGATCCGTACAACGCGTTCGGCGCATTCGACTATGTGATGGCAAATCCGCCGTTCAACGTGGACGAGGTCACGTTCGACCGCGTCAGCGCCGATCCGCGTTTCAACACCTACGGCGTGCCGCGAAACGCGACGAAGTCCGCCAAGAAGAAATCGGACAAGAAAGAAACGGTTCCCAACGCCAACTATCTGTGGATCGGCTATTTTGCCACGGCGCTGAACGAGCACGGCAAAGCGGCGCTGGTCATGGCGAACTCGGCGTCGGACGCCGGAAAGAGCGAATATGCGATCCGCAAAAAGATGATTGAAGAGGGCGTCATCAGCCAGATGGTGACGCTGCCGTCCAATATGTTTTCTTCCGTCACGCTGCCTGCGACGCTGTGGTTCTTTGACAAGCACAAGCCGCAGACGGACAAAAAAGACGAAATACTGTTCATCGACGCGCGAAACGTGTTCACGCAGGTGGATCGTGCGCACCGCAAATTCAGCGACGAGCAGATCAAAAACCTCGGCGTCATCACGCGACTGTATAACGGCGACACGGACGCATTGACTGCGCTGATCGCGGAATATGAAACGGCGATGGCGAGCGCGCCCGACGTGAGCGACGACAAAGAGATCCCGACAAAATCCTATTGGCAGGCACAGATCGACTGGCTGACCGAGCGGTTCCCGGACGGTACATATCGGGACGTGATCGGCCTTTGCAAAGCGGCAAAGCTGGACGGCGAAGACGGCATCATCGACCAGGACTATTCCCTCAATGCCGGACGGTATGTGGGCGTGGTGATCGAGGACGACGGCATAACCGAAGCGGAATTCCGGGAGACGATGCTTGGGCTGAACGCAGAGTTTGAAGCGCTGAATGATGAGGCGAAGGAACTGGAAGCGCAGATCGCCGGAAGCATTAGGACATTGTTTGGTGAATGAGAATGAATACAAAAACGTATCGAATAAGAGATATATGTTCAATCAAAAGCGGAAAACGCTTACCAGCGGGATTTGATTTCTCTGCTGAACCAACAGAATTTAGATACATCAGAGCCAGAGATATTAAAGCAGGTAAAATTAATCTCGATGACGTGGCATATATTGACGAGGTGACGAAAAAGCGAATTGGGAAATATATAATCAATGCTGGTGATGTTGCAATTACAATTGTTGCCAATATAGGCGATATTGGATATGCAACATCAGATTGTGATGGAGTCAACCTGACGGAAAATGCTGTTCGTCTTACAGCTTTTGATGAAAGCGTTGTTTTTTCCAAGTATCTGGCATATTATCTGGGGCAACCTTCCATGAAACTATATATGGAAAACTTAGCCGCAGGAGCCGCACAAGCAAAGTTGGGTATTTATAAGATTGAAAAGATTAAAATACAGATCCCCAATGTGTCAATTCAAAAGTCAATTGTAGACGTTGTAGAGAAATACGACAACCTGATCGAAGTCAACAACAAGCGGATCAAGGTGCTGGAGCAGATGGCAGAAAACCTGTATAAGGAGTGGTTTGTCCGCTTCCGCTTCCCCGGTTACGAAACCGCTGAATTTGAAAACGGCATCCCGAAGGGGTGGGAGATACGAAAAATAGGAGAAATTTCTTCTATCAAAGCCGGCGGTGATCGCCCGCCAGTGTTTTCTGATTCTCCGATAGAGGGCATATCTATTCCTATTTTTTCAAATGGGATTGAAAACGAGGGTCTGTACGGCTACACAGACAAACCACTTGTTAAAAGTGATAGTGTTACAATTTCTGCGAGGGGAACCGTAGGTTATGTTTTCTTGCGTCGAGTTCCCTATGTGCCCATTGTCCGTCTGGTTGCAATTGTGCCAGATAAAACCGTTGTTTCGTCCTTGTACTTATATTATTATTTACAACGAGATAACGTAATTGCCAACGGTACCTCTCAGCAGCAAATCACCGTTCCAATGGTTATTCGGAAAAGAATAATCGTTCCTCCACTCGCAATTATTGACCAGTTTGGAAGAATTGAAAGTCCAATTTGGGATGCGATGGATGAGCTCAAAAAAGAAAACGATAATCTCATCAAGCAACGCGACCTGCTCCTGCCTCGCCTGATGAGCGGAAAACTGGAGGTGAAGTGATGGTATACGAAAGCTACCCGTGGAAGCAGGATCTTCTTCGAAGAAAACGGCTGTTTTTGAAATACAATACTGTCGATTGTTTTGAAAAGAACGAAGACGCTGCATACACGGTTTTGGAAAAATCTGTTTTCTATTCAGCTTTCATTATCCGAAAACTGATCGATTGCGGCAGCAAACTCAGTGATGAAGCAGAAAACTATACCCTCAAAGCCAAGAGATACAAACCGCTGAAAGAGATTAATCGTAACCGACGTTGGCCGGAGGAAGATTCGTATGATTGGAAGCGCCCGCAGAACGTGACAAAAAAGGGAAAAGACATCTGCAATTCACTGATTCACTCCTATGTGTTCTTTTTCAGCTATGATGAGGGCGAAACCGTTGACGGTTTTTTCGTAACTTCCGACTATGATCGAAATAAAGCGCTCTACTACATTGCGATTCAGGATTGGCTTTCCTATATTGATTTCATTGCCAGCGACGATATTACATGCGTACATTATAGGTATGATAATGAAAAAAGCGACTATATTTTCCAGCGTAAAGAAAGAGGAGTATAATTTGTGTCGGCTTTTAGTTCTGCAAACGATTAAAGAAGTGCATATCTAAAAGACCTTGGATTTGATGATAGGGGTTAGAAATGTATTGCAGGAGGTAATTGATGTCAGCGGATAGAGTAGTATTCTATGGCAGAAGTAACACAAGCTATTACAATCTTTTAGACCGGCTCGAAGAATTAGATGTACCGGACTTCGAATCTGTCGGAATCAATGACGCAATAGAATTCCATGAAATCCGTCGATGTTTGGATTACAATTATCGACCGCGCGAATGGACAGATGAACAGTACGATGCCTGTTTTGAAAAGAGCAACAAGCTGAACCGGCTCGCTATGCGGTTTTTCAACGCAATAACAGAGAATAACATCATAGATACATACAAACACATAGATGACTATTCCTATAAAAAATGCTTTTGGGCACCGTTTGCCAAATGCAAGCTCTACGAAAGAATCTCGCCGGATGTTTTTGACAGATTGCTTCATACCTGTCAGGTTTCACTTGGTGGTATTCTTGCTCAAAGCGCAGTTGTAAAAAAATACGGAGCCATTCTCCTGGAGTTTATTCTGGAATCGCCGGAAAACATCAAATACCTTTTGCGTTGTTATGAGCAGAATTATGATGCGCCAAAAACAGACAGGCTGTATTTGCCGTCGGAAATAACAACACAAGATATCCTGAACCTTTTTAACGCGTATATCGAGAGCGATAATCCGGACATAAGCGTTTTAGAGCGCATCGTTAAAATGAGGGACAACAACCCATTTTGCCTTTCGGATATGGTACGCTATAAGGCGCAAAAGCGCTATGAGCAGAGACTGGAAGAAATCTCAAAACATGCAGTATTGTCAGAGCTTGGAATCCGTGTTTCCTTCTCTCCGGATCAAACCAAAGAGAACAGCTTTCAAATCGTTGATGGAGAGCATCGTTTTTCGTTTAGTACTGAATGGTTGTTGGATACGCTTGACTATCCCAGTATCATGAACAACTTTATCTATGTTTTTGGGTTTGCAGAGCCTCGTCAAATGCGTTGCACGCTTGTTTCCAACAATCGTCTTTTTGGTTCTCTTGAGAGTATCTTTCGATTCAAATCGTCGCGTTATTATCCGGATCCCTTCGCGTTTCAAACCATGGATCAGGCAACGACCATGATGATGCACAATTATTATTCGTTCTTGAAACGTAACGGTGTGCGGCTGGAATCTGTGTTGGAATGGGTTTTTACTCAGTATCTGCAAGAAGAATTTCAATGCCCGGAAATACGGTTGGCGCTTCCAAGCGAAGGCACAACCTTTGCAGAAAAATGCGATACCATTTGTTCGGCAATGGAAAGTGTGTTCAGACAGTATTCCTTGTTTGTGGATAATGGATCTGTTGAATTTGATCTTTTGGCAATGATGTCCGACTCGAAAAAGATCGGCGACATTCCAAGTCAAGTAAAGGATAAATATATCTACGAAGCAAAAAGCGACATCAGTTCTTTCAAATCCTTGTTCTTTAAACACAACTATTATGTTGCTATGGTTCGCCCTCCGAAAACGAACAACGAATATGAAACATTTTTTGATTTAATAATGCATGAGAAGGTGTTTCTTACTGACTATCGTGAAGACATGCGCGTTTTTTTGCGAGAGGCAGAAGAAAAGGGATTGCTTACCATCGATGAAGATGGGTTGCTGCAAATCGGCAACGGATGGAAGATTACAATTCTGCATGATTTGTTTAAAAGCAACGTGATCAGCCGGTGGCACTATCCGCCAGAAGCGCAGCCGGTGATTCAGGAATGGCTGAACAATGGTTATCTTATCACAAAAAGCAGTTTGTTCAGCAAGCCGGAAACCGATTATTTTGACTACATTCTGAATAATTCGACCTTTGACAATGGTTTAAAACTCAGAAACAAATATGCACACGGAAACCAACATGGTATTATAGACGAACGGGTACACGAGCAGAATTATTACATACTTCTTAAGCTGTTTGTGGTATTAGCCATAAAGGTCAATGATGATTTTGTTCTGGCAGAACAGCAAAAAGAAGCTCACTAAGGAGATGCAACCATGAGCAACTTCATATCCGAAGACGATATCGAACAGGCGATCCTGCAAAAGCTGGAAGCGGAACCGTTCCGGTATGCCGTCGTGCGCTGTGATCCTTCTGCGGCCAAGCAGGAAACTCTGCCGGACGGTACAGGCCGCGAAAACAAAAAACAGTGCGTTCTCCCGCTTGTGCTGCGGGATGCTTTGGCGCGCCTGAATCCGCATATCCCGGCTGAAAAGCTCGCGGAGATCGCGCGCGACCTTTGCCGCGATTTCAGCGCCACGGATATGACGTCCACCAATTACAAATATTACAACCTGATCCGCAACGGCGTCCGGATTGGCTTCCGCCGGGACGGGAAAGAAGATTTTGCGTTTGTCAACCTCGTCGATTTCGCGCATCCGGAGCGGAACACCTTCACCGCCGTCTCGCAGATGTGGATTCAGGGACGCGTGTACTGGCGGCGGCCGGACGTGCTGATCTTTATCAACGGTCTGCCGATGGTATTTGTGGAGCTGAAAAACAGCATCGTCAAGGTGGAAGAAGCGTATAACAATAACCTGAAAAACTATCTGCGCGACATCCCGAATCTGTTTGCGTTCAATCAGATCTGCGTGCTGTCCAACGGACTGGAAACACGCCTCGGCGCATTCAACGCGACCTACAACCATTTCTTTGAATGGCTCAAGGTCGATTCCGAAAAGGAGCGTCCCGACAGACAGGCAATTCACGACGCCGGTTCTGTCGGCGAAAGCTCCGTGCGCTATTTTGTCGACGGCCTTCTGCGCAGGGATCGCCTGATCGACTATATCGAAAACTTCATTCTGTTCCGCAATCAGAAGAACAAGATCATTGCCAAGAACCATCAGTATCTCGGCGTCAACAATCTGATGGAATCGGTACATAACCGCGCGGAATTACAAGGCAAGCTCGGCGTGTTCTGGCATACGCAGGGTTCCGGCAAATCGTTCTCTATGGTGTTCTTCGCCCGCAAAGTCCGCCGGAAGATTCCCGGCAACTTCACGTTCCTCGTCATCACCGACCGCGAAGATCTGGACGACCAGATCCATAAAAACTTTGTGAAAACCGAAGTGATCGGACAGAAAGAAGAATGCCGCCCGAAGGACGGACGACAACTACGGGAGTATTTGCAGACCAACAAATCCTTCATCTTCACACTCATTCATAAGTTCCGCTACGACAAGGGCAAGAAATATCCCGTGCTTTCCACACGGGACGACATCATCGTGCTGGTAGATGAAGCGCACCGGACGCAGTACAAAGACCTCGCGGAGAACATGCGCACCGCGCTGCCGAACGCGAACTATATCGCGTTCACCGGTACGCCGCTGCTGGGCAGCAAGCGTCTGACCAATCAGTGGTTCGGCAACTATGTTTCGGAGTATAACTTTGCGCAGTCGATCGAGGACGGTTCCACCGTGCCGCTGTTCTATTCCCGCCGTGTACCGGAAGTCGGGCTGGAGAATGATTTTCTGGATGACGACGTGGTGGACATCATCGAGGACGAGAACCTGAACGAGGATGAGACGAGACTGCTGGAAAACTCCTCCTCCCGCATTTTGGAGGTCATCAAGCGCGAAGACCGCATCGACAAGATCGCGCAGGACATCGCGCATCATTTCCCGCGCCGCGGATTCCTCGGCAAGGGCATGGTCGTTTCCGTCGACAAGTACACGACCGTGAAAATGTATGATAAAGTGCAGCACTACTGGGCGATTGAAAAGCAGAAAATCATGCAGGAACGCAACGTCGCCGATACCAAAGAAAAACGCGACGAGCTGACGCAAATCCTGAACTATATGAATCGCGTGGAAATGGCGGTCATCGTTTCCGAAGAAGCCGACGAGAATGATAAGTTCCAAAAGCAGGGGCTTGACATTTCCATCCATCGGCAGAAGATGAACGCCGTTACGCCGGAAGGACAGGACATCGAAGATCGCTTCAAAGATCCGGATGATCCGCTGCAGCTTGTTTTCGTTTGCGCCATGTGGCTGACCGGCTTTGACGTGGAGAATCTTTCCACGCTCTATCTGGACAAGCCCATGAAAGGGCATACGCTGATGCAGGCCATCGCACGCGCCAACCGCGTCTATCCGGGCAAACCCTGCGGCATCATCGTCGACTACGTGAACGTGTTCAAGTATATGCAGAAGGCGCTTTCGCAGTATGCCGCCGGTGACGACGGAACGGATTTCCCGGCGAAGGACATCGACCAGCTCATTTCTTTGATCGACAGCACGATCGACGAAGCGCATACGTTCCTTTTGGGGCTCGGCATTGATATTGACGCTATTATTGCAGAGACAGATACGCTGGATCGATTGGACGATCTGCGCAGCGCGTATAACAGCATCATCGACAACGACGAGAACAAGAATGAGTTCAAGGTCATCCTGAATACGCTGATGAACCTGTATGAGGCGTCGCGTCCGGAGATATTTGAAAAAGGATGGCATAATGACAGATTCCCGCCGCTTGCATATCTGTACGGTCTTTTCTGTCATACCATCGATGATGAGAAAATCAACCGTGCGCGTCGTCGAATGGCGCAGGTTTTGGATACAAGCGTTTCGTCCGGACTGGCCGAAGATAACGACGCCGGATATGTGATCCATCAGGGCAAAGTCATCGATCTGTCCAAGATAGATGTGGACGAACTGAAAAAGGAAATCAAGACAGCGCAATACAAAGCGGTTGAGATCGATGATCTGAAAGCGTACTTGGAACAGGCGCTGCAGCAGATGATCAACCGTAATTGCACGCGGCAGCGGTTCTCGCAGCGCTTCCGCAACATCATTGACCGATATAATGCGGGCGGTTCCGAAAACGAGGACTATTATGAACAGCTCCTGCAGCTGATCGAGGATTTGAAGGCCGAAGATAAACGAGCGGACGCGGAAGGTCTGACGGAAGAAGAACTCGAAATCTTTGATCTGCTGATCTCCGGTAAAAAGCTGACGAAGGAAGAGGAACAGAAAGTCAAGTTGTCGGCAAAGCACCTGTTCAAAAAGCTCACGGAAGAAAAAGAAGACCTGCTGGTCGTGGACTGGTATAAAGACGAACAGCCGCTGGCCAGAGTCAAGACGGCGATCGAAACGTCTCTGGACGCCGACCTTCCGATTTCGTACGACAAAGACACTTTCGCGGCAAAAATCAATCTGCTGCTGACACATTTCATCGACATGGCCGTCCAGGGTTACGGATGGATTGCGGCATAAGATATAGTGTCCGCAACGACGCCCATTTCAACCACATATTATCATAATGAACAATCCCTGCTTCGTTTCTTCGGAGCAGGGATAATTATTATGAGAGGAAGGTTTGAAAT